>NZ_JBHXLU010000003.1:0-307728 GCF_042720695.1 Streptomyces sp. NPDC058457
AGTAATGGGTGGAGGTGACCGGTACTAATAGGCCGAGGGCTTGTCCTCAGTTGCTCGCGTCCACTGTGTTGGTTCTGAAACCACGAACAGCCCCACGTTTCACAGAGCGTGGTGTGGCATAGGTTCGACAGTTTCATAGTGTTTCGGTGGTCATAGCGTGAGGGAAACGCCCGGTTACATTCCGAACCCGGAAGCTAAGCCTTACAGCGCCGATGGTACTGCAGGGGGGACCCTGTGGGAGAGTAGGACACCGCCGAACAAATATTGGGAAAGGCCCACGCCGTCATGGCGTGGGCCTTTCTGCGTTTTAGAACGTCACGTCCACTGTGCTTACCGTTCCGCCCTTTCGGCCGGGGGCCTCCTGCCAGCTCCAGTAGAGGTTCGTGTGCGAGATGACCTTTTCGGGGGCCGGCGCGCCGTACTCGGTGAGGTCCTCCGTGGTGTGGGCGTCGCCTACCAGCGTCGCGTCGTAGCCGCGGACGATCGCGCCGTGCAGGGTGGAGCGGATGCAGGCGTCGGTCTGGGCGCCGGTGACGACCACGCGGCCCACGCCGTGCTCGGCCAGCACCGACTCCAGGTCGGTGTCCTCGAAGGAGTCTCCGTAGCGCTTGTGGATGAGGGGCTCGGTGGCTTCGCGGATGAGCTCCGGGACGTACTGCCAGGGGGCGCTGTCCGGCTTCAGCTCGTCGCTGGAGTGCTGGATCCAGACCACGGGGACCGCCTCGGAACGGGCCTTGGCGAGCAGGGTGTTGATGTTCGCGATCACCTCGTCGCGGTTGTGGGAGCTGTCCACCACGCCGTTCTGCACGTCCACGACGAGCAGTGCGGTGTTCGGACGGTTCGAAAGAGTCGTCATGACGCCCACCGTAGACCGGGGCACTGACAACAGGTCAGGCGTGAGCATCGTGGGCGAGGCGTCGTAAACGAGGTGAGCGCGGTGGCTGGTGGAGGTTAGCGTGACCGCATGAGTGCTACGACCAGCGGTGATTACGTGATTCGCGCGATACGGGCCGACGAGTGGGAGGCCGTCAAGCGGTTGCGGCTCGTCGCGTTGCGGGACCCGGTGGCGGACATCGCGTTCCTGGAGACCTATGACGAGGCCCTGGAGCGGCCGGACTCCTTCTACCAGGAGCGGGCCGGGCGTTCGGCCGCGGAGCCGAGTGACGCACGGCAGTTCGTCGCGGTGGCCGCGGACGGGGAGTGGGCCGGGACCGTGACCGTGCTGATCGAGGAGGCCGGGATCACGGACTGGGCCGGGTTCCCGGTCGAGCGGCGGCAGGGGCATGTCGTGGGGGTGTTCGTACGGCCCGAGCACCGGGGGAGCGGGCTGGTCAAGGCGTTGTTCGACGCCGGTGTGGAGTGGGCGCGGGAGCGGGGCGCGGAGCGGGTGAGGCTGCTGGTGCACGCGGAGAACCCGCGGGCCCAGGGGGCGTACCGCAAGGCGGGGTTCGTGCCGAGCGGGGTGCTCGTGCCGTTCTTCAAGGACGAGGCCGAGACCGAGGTCGAGTTCGTTCGGGAGTGGCCGGCCTAGGCGGGCAGTTCCCGGTGCGGCCAGCGGGAGCGGGCCTGTTCGTGGGAGCGGAGCAGGGCGAGCGCCGGCAGGCCCTGGTCGGTGCCGCCGGCCAGGAGGTCGGGGAGCTGGGGGAGCGGGGCCACGGCCGCCACGTCGTCCAGGACCAGGGTCAGTGGTGGGTCGAGCCGACCGGAGGATGACCGTTCGGCCATGCGCCGGCCGCGCTCGACCACGCTGGAGGCGAGGGCCGTCAGGAGGGGCATGGCGCCTGGGTTGGTCCTGGGGTCCTCGATGGATTCACCGACCACATAAAGCGTGCCCCCTTCGTCGATGAAGGAATCCAGGGCGAGGGCATCGGATCGGTTGGGTGTGCAGGCCTCGCGGATGTTGACCGTGAAGAGGGCGGCGAGCGCCCTGGCCGTCAGCTCCTGGGCGATGTCCCGGCGTTCGGGGTGGGACGTGAGGGCGGCTTCCAGCTCGCCGGCGGAGCCGGGGGCGGCCTTCGGGTGGGTGCGGAGGGTCCGTACGGCGTCCTGGACTCCGGTGCCCTGTGCCCAGCGGTGGACGTGGCGGATCGTGCGGTTCTCCAGGGCGGCGGCGTGGAGGTAGCTGCGGAGGAGGGTCTCGGCGGTGTCCGTGACGGTCTGGTCGATCTTCGCGGTCGGCTTGACCGGGGTGAGGAGGGCCTGGGCGCGCTGGATCGCGGTGTGCTTGTCCTCGCAGTGGGCCGTGGGGGACCAGTGGAAGCGGGCGGGGGTGTCGCAGAGGTGGTTCGGGTCGTAGAGGAGGACGGGGCCGAGTTTGGCTCTGGCGTCCTTCGTCTCCGACCAGAGGGCGGCGTTCGAGGTGACGACTAGGGCGGGGCCGAGCGCGTCCTGGATGGCCTGGGTCGCGGTCGCCTGCCGGCTCTCCCGCGGTGCGATGTGGATTCTGGTCCATGCGCCCGGCCGGTCACCGTTGAGGGAGGGGCGGATGTCCTCAAGAAGGGGGTCGGCTGCGGCAGCCGCCGGGATCGCCGGGACCGGGACCGTGGGCGCTGCCGGGATCGTCGGCACCGTCGGCTCCATCGGGCGAGTCGCCTCCTGGAGGGTCTCCGGCTCGGTGCGGGACTCCGGTGCCGCGGCGGCCGTGTGTCTGCCCTTCGCCGTCGCCGCCCGTCTTCTCCTCCCGGCCCGCCAGCGGGCTAGCGTTCCCAGCACGAACACGGTGAGGACGACCAGGACCATCAGCTGGCCGATGAACAGGCCCCAGAACAGCCCCCAGCCCGACAGCTGGGCCGCCGGTGTGTCCGGCCAGGCGCCCGTGATGTCGTGCGGGGAGCCGATGAGGTGGCGCATCGCGAGCGGGGTGTGGGAGAGGTTGACCGTCGACGGCCAGCTGCCCTGGGCGAGCCAGGCCGCCAGTCCCGTCGCCGTCCACACCAGGATCGTGATGCCGAGCAGGAACCCGAGTATGCCGATCAGCAGGCCGTCGGGGATCCCGCCGCCCTGCTGATCGCGTTCCTGCCGAGGGTCCGGTCTCACGAACGGTCCTCCCTACGCCACCGTCGACTCGGAGTCGCCGAGATGCTGCTCCACGAAGGCCGCCGCCCGCTGTTCCGCCTCGAGCTCGGCGGCGAGGAGGGCGTCCTCCGGGTTCAGTACGTCGCTGGACGACTCGGTCATCGCGCGGTCGGTGAAGACGAGCGGGCGTTCTGTCTCCGTGACCAGGTGTTTGACCACCTGGACGTTGCCGTTGACGTCCCAGACCGCGATACCGGGGGTGAGCGTCGGGATGATCTCGACCGCCCAGCGGGGCAGGCCGAGCACCCGGCCCGTCGCCCTCGCCTCGTCCGCCTTCTGGGCGTAGATCGTCCTTGTCGACGCCATCTTCAGGATCGCCGAAGCCTCCTTCGCCGCCGCGCCGTCCACGACGTCGGACAGGTGGTGCACCACCGCCACGAACGACAGACCGAGCCGCCGGCCGAACTTCAGAAGGCGCTGGAACAGCTGGGCCACGAACGGGCTGGCGATGATGTGCCAGGCCTCTTCCACCAGGAAGATGCGCTTCTTGCGGTCCGGGCGGATCCAGGTGTGCTCCAGCCACACGCCGACGATCGCCATCAGGATCGGCATGGCGATGGAGTTGCGGTCGATGTGGGAGAGGTCGAAGACGATGAGCGGGGCGTCGAGGTCGATGCCGACCGTGGTCGGGCCGTCGAACATGCCTCGCAGGTCACCGTCGACCAGGCGGTCCAGGACCAGGGCGACGTCCAGGCCCCACGCCCGTACGTCGTCTATGGCGACGTTCATCGCCTCGGCCGACTCCGGTTCGGGGTGCCGTAGCTGCTCGACGATGTCGGTCAGGACCGGCTGGCGGTCGAGGATCGTCTCGTTGACGTACGAGTGGGCGACCTTGAGGGCGAAGCCGGAGCGTTCGTCGAGGCCGTGGCCCATCGCGACCTCGATGATGGTCCTCAGGAGCGCCAGCTGGCCCGTCGTGGTGATCGACGGGTCCAGGGGGTTGAGGCGGATGCCGTGGTCCAGGGCCGCCATCGGGTCGAGCCGGATCGGTGTTATTCCCAGCTCTTCCGCGATGAGGTTCCACTCGCCGACGCCGTCCTCGCCCTGGGCGTCCAGGACGACGACCTGGCGGTCGCGGAAGCGCAGTTGCCGCAGGACGTAGGTCTTCTCCAGGGCCGACTTGCCGTTGCCGGACTCGCCGAGGACCAGCCAGTGCGGGGCGGGGAGTTGCTGGCCGTAGAGCTGGAAGGGGTCGTAGATGTAGCCCTTGCCGGAGTACACCTCGCGGCCGATGATGACGCCCGAGTCGCCGAGGCCGGGCGCGGCCGTGGGGAGGTAGACCGCCTGGGCCTGGCCGGTGGAGGTGCGGACGGGCGAGCGGGTCGTCTCGACCTTCCCGAAGAGGAAGGACGTGAAGGCTTCGGTGAGGACGGACAGCGGGTCCCTCATCAGCGCATCAGCCTCTACCTTCGGATTCCGGTGGCGAAGGGAAGTGTGTTCACGAAGGCCCGGTGGTGCTCGCGGTCGCACCACTCCAGCTTCAGGTACGACTTTCCGGCCGATGCCCTTATCGTCCGCTTGTCGCGGTTGAGGGCCTCCGGGGTACGGGAGGAGACGGTGATGTAGCCGACCAGGTTGACGCCGGCCGCGCCGCTGGCCAGGTCCTCGCCGCGCTGGTCGAGGCGGTTGTGGGCGGCGATGTCGCGGGGGTCGACGGTCCGGTTCATCTTGGCGGCGCGGGACGCCTCCGCCTCGTCGTTGGTCTTCTCGGTCAGCATGCGCTCGATGGCGACCTCGGTGGGTTCGAGGTCCATGGTCACGGCGACCGTGCGGATGACGTCCGGGGTGTGGACGAGGAGGGGCGCCAGGAAGTTGACGCCGACCGGGGTCATGGGCCACTCCTTCACCCAGGCCGTGGCGTGGCACCAGGGTTCGCGGGTGCTGGACTCACGGGTCTTGGCCTGGAGGAACGTGGGCTCCATGGCGTCGAGTTCGGCCGGCCAGGCGTTGCGCTGGGTCATCGCCTGGATGTGGTCGATGGGGTGGTCCGGGTCGTACATGGAGTGGATCAACGACGCGAGGCGGCCCTGGCCGAGGGGCTGGCGGACGCGGATGTCCGCCTCCTGGAGGCGCGAGCAGATGTCCGTCAGTTCGCGGGCCATGACGACCGCGAGACCGGCGTCGCGGTCCAGCTTGCGGCCGGACCGGGGGCGGGCCGCGCGGGCCATCGCCTGTGCTTCCGCGGCCAGTTCGCGGGAGTAGTGCATGCAGGCGACGAGGTACGCGCGGTGCTGCTCGCTGCTGGTGGAGACCATGGACTGGAGCTGGTCGTAGGAGCGGGACAGCCAGTCCGGGGCCTTCTCGGCGCCGCGCTGGGCGACGTCCTTGGCGTGGGCGTCGGGGTCGGCGGGGAGGGTGCGGGCGAGCATCTGGAGGCGGGTGACGAAGCCGTCGCCGTTCGCCACGTGCTTGAGGAGGGTGCCGAAGCGGTCGACGAGGGCTTCCTGGTCCTCGGAGTCGCGCAGGCCGACGCCGGGGCCCTCGATCTCGATGGCGGCGGTGACCGTCTTGCGGTCCGCGTGCAGGAGTACGGCGATCTCGTCGGGGCCGAAGGGCGCGGCGAGCCAGCTGATGCGTCCGATGCCGGGCGGCGGGCCGACCTCGACCTCACGGCCGTCGATCCGCGTACCCGCCTCGGACGCGGTGGACCGGTAGACCGTGCCCTGGCGCAGGCTCCGCTTGTAACTGCGGTTGATCTCGAACCACTTGTAGAAGGTCCGGCGCTTGTACGGCACGTAGACCGCGGCCAGTGCGATCAGCGGGAAGCCCATCAGCAGGACGATCCGCAGGGAGAGGACCGGGACGAGGAGCCCGCACATCATGCCGAGGAATGCGCCCGCGATGATCAGCGCGATCTCGCCGGTCTCACGGTTCCTGCCGATGATCGCGTTCGGCCGGGCGCGGCCGATGAGATACGTACGGCGGGGCGTGATCGGATGGGACAGGTGGGACTCTGTCGTCAACGCCCTTCACCTCCCGAGCTGTTGTTGCGGGTATTGCTGGCGTGCGGGGTGTTCGCCGGGCTGGGCGCGCGGGGTGCGGGTGCGGCGGAGGGGACAGTTCCGCCGCCACCACCGTTCGGGGTGCGCGTGCTGTGCGCGGCGACGCCGCCCGAGACGGGGTTGGACGGGCGGGCACCGGAGGAGCCGGAACCGCCGCCCCCTCCGCCGTTGTTGTCGGCGCGGGCGCTGTGCGTTCTGATGCCCTGGGCGACGAGGTTGGCGGGGCTGCTGATGACGGCGGCGGCCTTGCCTTCGGCGCCCTGCATGATGCGGTTGTTGCGGCCGTTGGCGATCTCGTCGCCGAAGCCGGGGACGAATCGGTAGATCATCGCGCTGGCGAAGATGGCGAGCAGGATGATGGCGAGGCCGGAGACGACGGCGGAGAAGGCGTCGGGGCCGCCGTCGGAGGACAGGGCGCCGGCGAGGCCGAGCACGATCACGATGACCGGTTTGACGAGGATGACGGCGATCATGATGCCGGCCCAGCGGCGGACGTGGCCCCAGAGGTTCTTGTCGACGAGGCCGGCGTAGACGACGGTGCCGAGGAGGGCGCCGACGTAGAGCAGGGCGGCCCTGATGACGAGCTCCAGCCAGAGGACGCCGGCGGCGAGGATGCTGACCAGGGAGGCGACGATCAGCATGATCGGGCCGCCGCCGATGTCGTCGCCCTTGCTGAGGGCGGTGGAGAAGGTGCCGAAGAACGTGTCTGTCTGGTCGCCGGTGGTCTTGGCGAGGACGTCGGTGACGCCGTCGGTCGCCGAGACGACCGTGTAGAGGATCAGGGGGGTGAAGGCGGAGGCCAGGACGGTGAGCCAGAGGAACCCGATGGCTTCGGAGATGGCGGTGGTGAGGGGGACGCCTCGCACCGCGCGCTTGGCCACGGCCAGCAGCCAGAGCAGGAGGGTCAGGATCGTCGAGGCGGCGAAGACGACGGCGTACTGCTGGAGGAACTTCTCGTTGGTGAAGTCGACGTTGGCGGTCTCCTTGACGGCGTCACTGAGCTTGCCGACGGTCCAGGAGGCGGCCTTGGCGCAGCCCTGGGCGAGGGAGGAGAGCGGGTCGAGGGTGGAGGTGAGGGGGTCGGTGGAGCTGCCGCCGCTGCTGCCGCCGGAGCCGCTCTCGCAGAGTTGCTTGGTGGGGCCGGTGATCCCGGCGCAGTAGTCGCTGCTCGGCGATGCGCTGGGTGAGGGCGAGGCCGAGGGGCTGGCCGAGGGCGACGGCGCCGCAGCGGCACGGGTGGCCAGCAGTACGGCGGTTGTCTGTACGGCGGTCAGCACGCCGGCGAGCCCGAGGGCACGACGCGGGTTACCTGGCATAAGTGAACCCTCCGTACTGCTCGACGGCCTTGCTGATGGCATCGGAGGTGGCGGCTTGGTCGTCACCGGGAACTGGCGCTGGTCCGTCCGTCTGGGTGTCCGAGCCGACCTTCCAGTCGCTGCCGTCCCACTGGAGGCCGAAGGTCCAGGTCTTCCAGGTGGTGGTCACGGGGTTGGTCGAGGAGGCGCCCGACATGCCGATGAGCCCCATGTACCAGACGGAGACCTTGGCCGTGCTGTCGCTGTACTGCTGGACCTCGGTGCCCACCGGGACCGTGCGGGACACGAAGGTGCTGCCCTTCGGCGCGTTGCCGTTGGCGTCGAGGCCCAGTTTGCCGAGGAAGCCCGTCGAGTAGGCCGTGTCCATGGTGCCCTGGAGTCTGGTCGCCGCGGCCGACGTGTAGAGGCTGCTGACGATGCGGTGCCGGTCGACCTTGTTGTACATGCCCGTCGAGCCCAGCGTCACCGCGTAGTTGGCCGCCGCGCTCTGCGCCCCCTGCGCGTTGTGCGCGAACCCGCTCGGGATGCCCCCGCTCTTCGTCTCCACGGGTTTCGTGCCGCTCGCCGCCGTCGACGAGGTCGTCGGCTGGGTTCCGCTGCCGCTGCCGCCCGTGTTGGCCGTCGTCGACGAGCCGTTGCCGTCGCCTCTGTTCGCGAAGGCGATCGCCGCGATCAGGAGGACGACCACGCCGACGACCGTGACCAGGCTCCGGGAGGAGGAGCGGCCGCTGCGGCGGGCGCCGCCGTAGGGGTCGTCGGGGAGGCGGGTGCGGGTGTGGCCGGTTTCCGGGTAGCCGGGCTCGTCTCCGAGGCTCATGCCGGGTACTCCCCCTCCACGTCGTACCGGAACGCGTAGCAGTACGACGGTAGCCGTGCTGGTTCCCGCGCGGGCGCGGTGTGGTGACTCGACATCAGGGAAACGCAACCTCGGAGCGGGGGAGAGGGAGGTGCAGATTGGCTAGACGGCCATGCCGTACACGATGGTGAACAGGGTGCCGAGTGAGCCGATGATGAAGACTCCGGTGAGTCCGGCGATGATGAGGCCCTTGCCCTGTTCGGCACTGAAGGTGTCGCGGAGGGCCGTGGCGCCGATGCGCTGTTTGGCGGCGCCCCAGACGGCGATGCCGAGGCAGAGCAGGATGGCGACGGCCATGACCACCTGGATCATCGTCTTCGCTTCGTTGCCCAGGCTGCCGAAGGGGCCCCAGTCCGGAGCGATTCCGCCGATGATGGTGTTGATGTCACCCTTGTCGGCTGCAAGGAACATGTAAGTCACCGCCCCTGGTGGGTAGTTCTGTCCGCCCCTGCCGGGTGCAGAGGTCACGCATCATTCTCGCCGACAACGTCGCCGGAGTATGTCGACTTGACGTCATTGATTGGCGGGTTTCGTACGAAGGGATCGTACGGTCACTCTGTGTATCACGGCAGGTCACGCCGGGCAATGAGGCCTGGGCGGAACCTGTCGTGTGGTTCCGTCGTTGACCCCTTTTACGACCTGGCGGGGTTTTTGACGGCCAGTCGGGTGAAAGCCACCGTCTTGATGTTCTCATGACGAACGGGTCGCGGCTGGTTGCCGCGACCCGTCAGGGGGAGATGCCGGTACTAGTTGGCGAAGGCGGTGATGCCCTCGGGGGTGCCCCAGCCGGTCGGGCCGTCGTAGCCGGTGGCCGCGGTGCAGAAGTACGAGGTGGAGCAGGTGCCGTTGTTGCCGCTCGTCACGTCGTTGAGGGACGAGGTGCCCGCGTAGTCGTACGGGTACTGGGCGGGGTAGGTGCCGCTGGCCGGGGTGCCGGCGAGGGCGTAGACGCCGGCGATGATCGGCGCGGAGACGCTGGTGCCGCCGAAGGTGTACCAGCCGGCGGTGACGCCGTAGGAGTCGTAGACGGAGACGCCGGTGGCCGGGTCGGCGACCGCGGAGACGTCGGACTCCATGCGCTTGGTGCAGCCGGTGTCGGTCTGCCAGCTGGGCTTGGCGTCGTAGGAGGAGCAGCCGGAGCCGGTGCCCTCGGTGCTGGACGTCTTCCAGACGGTCTCGGTCCAGCCGCGGGTGGTGGAGGAGGTGGACAGCTTGGTGCCGCCGACCGCGGTGACGTACCGGGAGGTCGCCGGGTACTCGGCGCCGTAGGCGCTGTCACCGGAGGAGACGGTGATGGCGACACCGGCGTGGTTGTAGTACGAGGTGTCGTACGTGGTCTGGGAGGAGGACTCGGAGCCGCCGTAGCTGTTGGAGACGAACTTGGCGCCGAGGGCGACGGCCTCGTTCTCCGCGGTGCCGAGGTTGGCGTAGCTGGCGCTGGTGGCCTCGACGAGCGTGATGTTGCACAGCGGGCAGATCGCGGAGGCCATGTCGAGGTCGAGGGAGATCTCCTCGGACCAGCCGGCGTCGGAGGAGGGCAGCGAGGTCGTCGAGCCGGTCTGGCTGACCTTCTTGAAGCAGCCGTTGGCCGTCGTGCAGGCCGACAGGCCGTAGTACGACCGGTAGGTGGCGAGGTCGGCCTCGGCGTTCGGGTCGTTGTACGCGTCGACGATCGCGATCGTCTCGCCCGAGCCGTTGGAGGCGGCGGCCGAGGTCAGGCCGTAGGCCGACCGGAGGTTGGTCGGGCTGTAGCCGGAGGGGGTGGACGCGTCGGCGGCCTTGGGGGTGATGCCGGTCTTCGCTGCCTGCTGCTTCTGGTAGGCGGTGAGACCGCCGGTGACGCGGTAGGACTTGCAGGTGAGGTCACCCGTGTGCTTGGGGGTGGCACAGGGGGTCGAGACGTAGGTCACCTTGCTGGACGCGGTGGGTGCCGCGTCGGCCTGGGCGGCGGTGCCGAGGCCGGTGAAGACCAGCGCGGCCGTGGCCACTGCGGCGGCGCCGATGCGGCGCCAGCCACCGTGTGCGGACGGTCTGTTGGGGGGAGTGGAACGCATACGTGCAGCCTCCTGAGTTCCGGAACTGGGGTTGGAACAGGGGCGGTGCGGGTGCGATCTGGTGCGTTTGCCGTCGGTACGGGTTCCCCGGCGGCAGGGCGGCGGCCCGCGAAGAGAATCCTTTGTTGAGTACGTGACAACAAGAGGCTGCTGGAATCCTGACTTCCGCATTGCCGAACGGGGCCTTCGCGTGACCCTTCGATGGCCGTCCGTTGTCTTGCGGGTGACGGGTGCTTGACTCAACTCACAGGAGGTTCACGGGAGTTGCCCAGGACATGAAAAACCGGGGACATGGAAAACGGGCCACGGCCGGCTGCCGTGGCCCGTCTCTCTTTCCCTGCCGCCGAGGGGACCCCACGTCCCCCTTACGGTGGCGGCTCCCCGTGACCCGACGGGGAGGTCAATCTGTGAAGGGCTCAGCCGGTGAAGGCGTCGGTCCCCTCGGGGGTGCCCCAGCCGGTCGGGCCGTCGTAGCCCGACTTGGCGGTGCAGTAGTACGAGGTGGAGCAGGTGCCGTTGTTGCCGCTCGTCACGTCGTTGAGGGCGGAGGTGCCGGCCGCCGCGTAGGGGTACTCGGCCGGGTAGTCGCTGCTGCCCGGGGTGCCGGCCAGGGCGTAGACCGAGGCGATGAGCGGCGAGGAGGCGCTGGTGCCGCCGTAGGTGTTCCAGCCGGTGCCGTCGGAGCCGTAGCTGTCGTAGACGGAGACGCCGGTGGCCGGGTCGGCGACCGCGGAGACGTCGGCGATCATGCGCTTCGAGCAGCTGGTGTCGGTCTGCCAGGTGGGCTTGGCGTCGTAGGCGGAGCAGCCGGAGCCGGTGCCCTCGGTGGAGCTGGTCTTCCAGACCGACTCGGTCCAGCCGCGGCTGTTGGAGGAGGTCTTGAGGGCGGTGCCGCCGACGGCGGTCACGTACCGGGAGGCGGCCGGGTACTCGGCGCCGTAGCCCTCGTCACCGGCGCTCGCGGTGATGGCCACGCCCGCGTGCTTGTAGTACGAGGTGTCGTACGACGTGTCCGACGACGACTCGGAGCCGCCGTAGCTGTTCGACACGAACTTGGCGCCCAGCTTGACGGCCTCGTTCACCGCGGTGCCCAGGTTGGCGTCGGAGGCCGACTTCGCCTCGACCAGGAGGATGTTGCAGTTCGGGCAGGTGGCGCTGACCATGTCGAGGTCGAGCGACTCCTCGCCGGCCCAGCCGCTGTCGGCGGAGGGGAGCGAGGTGGTGGAGCCGGTCTGGGAGACCTTCTTGAAGCAGCCGTTGTCGGTCGTGCAGTCGGACAGGCCGTAGTACGACCGGTAGGTGGCCAGGTCCGCCTCGGCGTTCGGGTCGTCGTACGCGTCGACGATGGCGACGGTCTCGCCCGAGCCGTTGGAGGCGGCGGCGTCCGTCAGGCCGTAGGCGGACTGGATGTCGCTCGGGCCGTAGCCGGTGGGGGAGTCGGAGGCGGCGTTCGGCTTGACGGTCTTCGGCGCGATGCCCTTGAGGGCGGCCTGCTTCTCCATGAAGGCGGTGGTGCCGCCGGTGACCCGCAGGGCGTTGCAGGCGGCGTAGCCCTTCTTCGGGGTGGCGCCGCAGCCGGCCTTCTCGTACTGGACGTGGGCCTTGGCGACCTGGGCGGCGATGGCCTTGGTGCTGACCTTGTGGGTCGCGGTGGTCGCGGTGGTCGCTGTCGCCGCGCTGGCGTGGGCCGCGGTGCCGAAGCCGGCCACGAGGAGCGCGGCGGTGGCGGCGGCTGCCGAACCGAGCTGGCGCCATCTACCGCGTATGTGGGGGGAGTTGGGGGTGGGCGTACGCAACGTACAGCCTCCT
Source organism: Streptomyces sp. NPDC058457 (assembly GCF_042720695.1). NCBI lineage: Bacteria > Bacillati > Actinomycetota > Actinomycetes > Kitasatosporales > Streptomycetaceae > Streptomyces > Streptomyces sp. NPDC058457. Next base: position 12,113 of record NZ_JBHXLU010000003.1, read on the forward strand.
GGGAGAGGTTGGGACAGAGGCCTGCGGGTGGGGGACCACCGGTGGTTGCCGGTGGGGGCGGCGGCCCGCGACGACCATCCCCTTGTTGAGTACGCGACAACAAGGTCGATTTCGGAATCCTGACTTCCGCGTTACTGAAGGGCGGGATGGGCTTACTGATCATTGGGGGGCGGATGGCCGGAAGTTGGGGTCCGGTTGACCTGAAGCCCGTCCGGGGCGGGACTCAATGCGCGTTGATCGGGGCGTACCGAGCCGCCGGGAGCCCCCAAGTGGAGTGGGGTCAGCGGGGCTTGAGGCCGTGCAGGAGGAGGTGGATGTGCTGCTCCAGGCCGGCCAGGACGGCCTCCGGCCGCAGACTGCCGTTGGCGGCCAGTGCGGCCAGGCCGTGGATGCCGGCCGCGGCCGCGAGGGTGACGGCCTCCGGGTCGCCCTGGACGATCTCGCCGCGCCGCTGGGCGTCGGCGACCAGCTGGACGAAACAGCCCAGGGAGTGCTCGGCGGCAGCGGCCAGTTCGGTGTCGATGTCCGGGTCGTGCTTGCGGGAGTACATCAGCTCCAGCAGCTCGGGGTTGTCGACGGTGAAGGTGACGTAGGCGCGGGCGAGTGCGGTGATGCGCGGTTCGAGGGCGGCGTCCGGGAGGTCCGCCGAGTCCAGGGCCTGGTTCATGCGCTCGAACCCGCTGAGGGCGAGCGCGTCCAGCAGAGCCTGCTTGTCCTTGAAGTGCCGGCCGGGGGCGGCGTGGCTCACCCCGGTGTCGCGGGCCAGTTCGCGCAGGGACAGGGCGGCGCTGCCCTTCTCGCGCAGGGTGCGCTCGGCGCCGGCGAGCAGGGCGGCGCGCAGGTCTCCGTGGTGGTAGGGGCGGCTTTGCGACATGGGCGCCATCGTAACCCGATGTTGTCGTTGACAGCATTGTTGTCGACGCCTACATTGGCGCCATGGCTGAGAAGAATCGCAAATGGAACGTGTCCGACCTTCCCGCTCTCTCCGGCCGTACGGCCGTGGTCACCGGCGCCAACAGCGGCCTCGGCTTCACGGCCGCGGACGCGCTGGCCCGGGCGGGCGCGCATGTGGTGTTCGCGGTACGGGACCCGGAGCGCGGGCGGGCGGCCGCGGCCAGGGTGAACGGCAGCACCGAGGTCCGCCGCCTGGACCTGGCCGACCTGTCCTCGGTGCGGGAGTTCGCCGCGGGCTGGGACCGCCCGCTGGACCTCCTGATCAACAACGCGGGCGTGATGATGCTCCCGGAGCTGCGCACCAAGGACGGCTTCGAGATGCAGTTCGGCACCAACCACCTGGGCCACTTCGCGCTGACGAACCTGCTGCTGCCGCACATCACGGACCGCGTGGTGACGGTCTCCTCGGGGCTGCACCGGGGCGGCGACGGAGTGATCCACTTCGACGACGTGAACCTGGAGGGCAACTACAACCCGACCCGCGCCTACGCCCAGTCCAAGCTGGCGAACCTGCTCTTCGTCCTGGAACTACAGCGCCGCCTGACGGAGGCAGGCTCCTCCGTCCGCGCCCTCGCCGCCCACCCCGGCTACGCGGCCACAAACCTGCAGAGCCACCACGCCAACCCGGTGGCCCGCCTCGGCATGCGGCTCGGCAACCGCCTGGTCGCCCAGGACGACCGCGCGGGCACCCTGCCCACGCTGTACGCGGCGACCCAGGACCTGCCGGGCGCGAGCTATGTCGGCCCGGACGGCCTGGGCGAGATGCGGGGAGCACCGGCCCTGGTCGGCCGCAGCGCGGCGGCGAGCGACCCGGCGGCGGCCCGCAGGCTGTGGACGCTGTCGGAGGAGATGACCGGGGTGACGTGGGAACTCGGGGTGGGGGCCGTGTGATCGTCGGGGTCGAGTGTGCGTCGCGGTCGCGTGGACGTCGTGGCTGGTGACCGCCCAGTTACTGGACGCCCGGCGGACCCGCCGCGGCACCCGGATACGGTGATGCGCACACGACGGATACAACGGATACGACGGTTCTCCGGGAGGTGGCCGGATGAGCGGCGGCGCCGTGGACTTCACGCTCGGCGGGCGTACGGCCCTGGTGACCGGCTCCGCGCGGGGGCTGGGCCTGGAGATGGCGCGGGGGCTGGCGGGCGCCGGCGCGCGGGTGGTCCTCAACGGCCGGGACGCGGCGACGCTGGAGGCGGTGGCGGCGGGCCTGCGTGAGGACGACGGCCTGGACGTGACGGGCGCCGCCTTCGACGTCACCGACCGTGAGGCGGCCGAGGCGGCGGTGACCGCCCTCGGCGCGATCGACATCCTTGTCAACAACGTGGGCCACCGCGACCGCAGGGGCGTCGAGGAGATGACCCCGGACGAGCTGTCCGCGCTGCTCGACGTCCACCTGACGTCGGCGTACGCGCTGAGCCAGACGGTCGCCCGGGGGCTGGCCGCGCGGGGCACGCCGGGCCGCATCATCAACGTCTCGTCCGTCGTCGGCCAGCTCGGCCGCATCGGCGATGTCGCCTACGCCACGGCGAAGGCGGGCCTCGACGGCCTGACCCGGGCGCTGGCGGCCGACCTGGGCCCCAGCGGCACGACGGTCAACTCGGTGGCCCCGGGCACCTTCGCCACGGAGGTCAACGCGGAGCTGGCCGAGGACCCGGAGTGGGGCAGGTGGCTGCGGACCCGGACGGCGCTGGGGCGGTGGGGGCGCCCGCCGGAGATCGCGGGCATCGTCGTCTTCCTGGCGAGCGACGCGGCGTCCTTCATCACAGGGCAGACGATCGCGGTGGACGGCGGGATGACGACGACGTTCTGAGCGCCGGTGAGCGCCGAAAGCGCATTCCACAGCCGTGGAGTCGCCCTCGCCGTGAGACGCGCGGGCCGGTGCTCCGGGCGGGTGGCGTACGGCTCCAGGCATTGGCAAACCCTCGACAAAGACGCCGGTTGTGTCGAAAGTAAGCGCTTGTAATGAACATGTGAAGAGCCCGATCGCGGTGGCTCGTCGCCCCACAGCAGGACGGCGGCGGGTGCTGGAGACTCGGGCAGTCCGGTCCTCGCCGTCGGCGCCCGTGCGGCGGTGGTGGGGCTGGTGAGCTGGGGGCCGAGTTGCCGTATCGAAGATGTCGGAGTGTACGTACGCGTCGGGTCATTGCGGCACTGGATCGGGTCGGACCATGGACTCTAGGTTCTGTCCGCTTCTGTCGCGAAGTGGTCGAACTCGCCTGCCTGGACCCCGAGTACGAATGCGCGCCACTTGCGGCGGTCGGTGGTGACGACGGTGGTTGCGGAGCGGATGTAGACGGGGGTGGGCTCGTCGTGGCCGCCGGGGGCGGGTTGCCGTTTGAGGGTGGTGAGGAGGGTGCCGAAGGCGGCGCGGGTGGTGGTGAGTATCGCGCCGGTGGGGTCGGCGGATTCGGTGAGGTGGATGGCGGTGGGGGTGGCGGCTATGTGTATGCAGGAAGCTCCTTCGGAGCAGTACGACGACTTCTGCCAGTGCGGGTTCACGGGCGTTCCCTTCACAGCTCTCGCATCACGGTGTGGATGAGGTCTCTGGTCTTCTCCGGGGTGAGTGCAACGGCGTCGAGCCGGTCGAACAGCATGCGGTACTTGTGCAGTTGGGCCTCGGCGTCGAGGAACGCGAGGCCGTGGGCCTGGTCGAGGTAGACCGTGTCGAGTTGCGGTACCGGGCCGTGCGCGTAGTGGATCGACTGCCCGGATCCCGGGTAGGCGCCGGCCTCGAACGTGATGGCGCGGACGGTGATGTGGTCCCGCTCGCTCATGTCGAGCAGATGCTGAAGCTGGGCTCGGGCGACTGCGGGGCCGCCTACCCTCATGCGCAGGGCGGCCTCGTGGGTGATCGCCTCGTAGGGGGTCGGAGTGGTCGCGCGGTAGAGGATCGCCTGCCGTTTGATGCGGAAGGACAGGCGGTACTCGACGTCGGGCGGTGGAAGCTCGGTGACCGCCTGGCGGAAGATCTCAAGTGCGTACTCGCGCGTCTGCAGCAGGCCCGGGATACGGGCGGTGGTCGAGTCGCGCAACGAGCAGGCGTGGTACTCCAGTTCGGCCAGGTCGAGGAGTGAGCCGGACACGAGATCGCGGTACTGCTCCCACCAGCCGCGCGTGCGCTCGGCGGTCATCTCGCTGAGCGCGTCGATCAGCGGCTTGTCGGGACAGTCGTAGTGGCCGCCGATCGTGCGCATCCGCTCAGGACTCACACCTACGCGACCGGCTTCCATGTTGCTGACCTGAGCCTGCTTGATGCCGAGGAGTTGACCGGCCTCGGTGGAGCTCAAGCCCGCGCGCTCCCGCAGTTTCCGCAGCTCAACGCCGAAACGTAGTTGGCGACCCGTTGGATTCCTCACGGGGCTGCCGCCTCCTTGCTGTCACTCACACGGGTTGCAGTAAAGGAGATTCCTGCATATCGGTGAAGAACTTAACTGCCTGCCGCTACCTTACAACTGGGTCCTCCGCCCAGAAGCGCACCGTCCGACGGGACGGCAGGCCACTGGGTCGCCAGTCAACTCCCCCAGTGATCGGAGACTTTCATGACCACCGTAGCCCCGCCCTGGTCCTACACCCTCCAACTGCCGCACGATCCACGCGCACCGGGGATCGCTCGTGTGACCCTCCGTGGCGTCCTCGCCGCCCACGACCTCTCGGCTCTCACCCCGACTGCCGAGCTGATCGCCGCCGAGCTGCTCGCCAACGCCCATCTGCACACCGCCGGCCCCTACGCCCTGCGGCTCCGCCAGGGCGAGGAAGGGCGGCTGCGGGTCGCCGTGTGGGACTCGGATCCGCGGGTGCCGCCGAGATTCGCGGCCGGCGCCGGTTCCGTCGGCGGGGACGCCGAAAGCGGGCGCGGGCTGTATCTCGTACAGGCGTGCGCCGAGTCGTGGGGCGTCTCCGTGCTGCGCGAGCCGGGAGCCGCGAGGGACGGGAAGCTGCTGTGGGCCGACTGTCAGTCCGATGACTTAGCGTAATCATGTCGGATCGGAGGGTGAGGGAGTGATGGCTGTGGTCAAGGCGGATCCGAGGCGTGGGCAGGCTGCGTGCGCGGAAGTCGGCCAGTACGGTGGATTCGAAACCGAGCGGGATGTAGGTCCTCCCCATGAGCCCGCTCGCGCAGCCGAGGCGGAACGGAGGCGGCGAGCCATGTCCGTGTCATCGGGCGCTCAGAACGGCCTGCGTCCCCGGCCCGGGAATCTGCGCGAGGTCGCCGAGAAGATCGAGGAAGCGACGGGTCTGCGGGTGCAGATCGTGGGAGGAAAGCTCGTGATGTCCCCGACCCCGCGTGGGAAGCACGCGGGCGTGGTCTATCAGATCCGCCGCCGGATCGACGGAGTGCTGCCGGAAGGGCTGGGAGCCTTCGAGGTGTCCTCGATCGCTCTCCCCGACGACCCCGACGACTATGTGACCCCCGATCTGATCGTCCTGCCCGTGGAGTGGATGGAGGACGACGACTGGCTCGCCGCCCCCGAGGACACCGCGCTCGCCGTCGAGGTCATCTCCGCCTCCGAGAAGTCCCGCGAGATCCGCGACAAGGCCGACTGGTACGCCGTCGCCCGGGTGCCCGTGCTCCTCGTCGTCGACCCGCGAAAGGGAACCTGGGCGCTGCACACCCGCCCCGACAACGGCGCCTACCAGGACGTACTGCCCGGGAAGTACGGCGAGAGCGTGCCGTTGCCCGAGCCCTTGGGGATCGAAGTCGCCACCGACGGGTTTCCGGTGTACGGCGAGGCCGTGCGGCCGCAAGGGCGGTTCCCAGAAAAAAATCAGTGAAGTCGGGAACCGTTTCTCACCTTTGTGGGAGACAGTGGGCGCTGATGAAGCGCACCTCACGCATCTCTGTCACCTCGCGACGCGTCGCGCTCTGCGTCGTCGTCGTGCTGTCCGCCACCTCGGCCTCCGTCGCGGCCGCCGACGAAGCGGCGGGGCCGTTCGGGGTGACCGCGGTGGTCGGGGCCACGGCGGAGAGCGCGAGAGTCGGGGCGCTGTTCGCCGCCGGCAAGGCCGGCAGCCTGTCCGGCAACCACTTCTGCACCGCCTCCGTCGTGCACAGCCCGCAGCGGGACCTGATCGTCAGTGCCGCGCACTGCATCGACGGGGACGGTGAAGCCTCGGGGCTGGTGTTCGTGCCGGGATACCGGGACGGGCAGGCGCCGTACGGGGTGTGGAAGGTCGGGAAGCGGTACCTGCCCGACGGGTGGGCCCACGGGCAGGACGAGGACAGCGACATCGCCTTCGCCGTCGTCGACGAGCTGGACGGCAGACGGGTCCAGGACGTGACCGGGAGCAACCGGTTCGCCGCCGGGGTGGCCACCGGCGCCACCGCCGTCACCGTCACCGGGTACCCCAACTCCCGTGAGGTGCCGATCAGCTGCACCAACAAGCCCGTCGCCCACAGCGCCACCCAACAGCGCATCGACTGCCCCGAGTTCACCGGAGGCACCAGCGGGAGTCCCTGGGTGAACGGGGACCACGAGGTGGTCGGGGTTCTGGGCGGGCACGAGCAGGGGGGCACCACCGCCGACACGTCCTACAGCGTCGTGCTCGGGACCGAGGCCGCCGAGCTGTACAAGGACGCCACCGGCGGCTGAGCCGCCGGGACCGGTACGGCTGGCTGAAACGGCGTCATGTGCGCCGTCTTCCTGTGAAATAGCGCCACTCTCCGCCGAAATGGCGTAGAGCAGCCCTGACATGGGGGAGGGTTGGGGCGTGCGGAAAGTATGGGTGATCGGCGGGGCGGCGACGGCGCTCGGCGTGAGCTTCGTCATGCTGCTCGTCATCGGCGTGTACGTCGTCGCCGGGAACCTCCTCAACGGGGTCGGCGGTGCCGGCAAGACCCTGGCCAAGGGTGCCGTACCGGCCGCATACCAGACGCTCGTGCAGAAGTGGGGCAACCTCTGCTCCGCCCTCAACCCCGCCCTGCTCGCCGCACAGCTCTACCAGGAGAGCGGGTTCAACCCGAAGGCGCAGAGCGCGGCGGCCGCGCAGGGGATAGCTCAGTTCATCCCGGGCACCTGGGCCACGCACGGCATCGACGGTAACGGGGACGGGGTCCGCGACGTCTGGGACCCGAACGACGCGATCCCGTCGGCCGCCTCCTACGACTGCCAGCTGGCGTCCTACGTGAAGGACGTGCCCGGCAACGTCTCCGACAACATGCTCGCCGCCTACAACGCGGGGGCGTACGCGGTCATCAAGTACAAGGGTGTGCCGCCGTACAAGGAGACCCAGAACTACGTCAAGACGATCACCACCCTGGAGGAGAGCTTCGCCGCGCCCGTCAGCCGGCTCTCCCCGACCAAGCAGGCCGCCGGAGCCATCAACTACGCCCAGACGAAGCTCGGCACCCCCTATCTCTGGGGCGGCAACGGCACTGCCCAGGACGGCGGCCGCTTCGACTGCTCCGGGCTGACCAAGGCGGCGTACGCCAGTGTCGGGATCACCCTGCCGCGGGTCGCCAACGACCAGTACAACGCGGGGCCGCATCCCTCGCGCAGCGAACTGCTCCCGGGGGATCTCGTCTTCTTCTCCACCGACCTCTCGAACTCCCGCGCCATCCACCACGTGGGGATCTATGTCGGCGGCGGCTACATGATCGACGCGCCCTACACCGGGGCCGTGATCCGGTTCGACCCCATCGACTCGGCCGACTACTTCGGGGCCACCCGCGTCACCGAGGATGGCGCGAAAGCGCTCCCCACGACGGTGTGAACGGAGCGTATAACCCACCCCCTGAGCTGGGGGTTTGTGTCTCTCTTCGATAACGTCTGCGTGATCATTCGGTGGAACCTGGAACGTAGTGGTGTGGGCCGTGCGTTCCTGTTGACGTAGCCGACCACGGGGGTGGCAGCGAGCGACGCACACCAGGTGCGTCCCGGACGACGAGAAGGGGCCGCAGCGCGATGGCTGTAATCGCCGAATCCGGATCGAACCCCGACGTCGACCTGCTCTACGACATCAACGGCCTGGCCAAGGACGCGCCGCACTGGTTCGACCGGGGCATGGAGTTCGTCGGGGAGTACGGGCTGCTGGTCGCGATGGTGCTGCTGGTGGTGTGGTGCTGGTGGTCCGTGCGGCGCCGGGGGGCCGAGGACGCCGCGTCCACGATGGCCGCGCTGGTGTGGGCGCCGCTCGCCGCCGCGATCGCCGTCCTCGTGAACGTTCCCATCCGCGGCTTCGTCGAGCGGCCCCGGCCGTTCCTCACCCACCAGGGGCTCGACGTCCTGATCTCCGGCAAGACCGACTACTCCTTCGTGAGCGACCACGCGACGATCACCATGGCGTTGGGGGTCGGGCTGTTCGTCGCCAACCGGAGGTTCGGGGTGGCGGGGATAGGGCTGGCGCTGGTGGAGGGGTTCTGCCGGGTGTACATGGGGGTGCACTACCCGACGGACGTGGTCGGCGGCTTCGCGCTGGGCACGGCGGTCGTCCTTCTCCTCTCTCCGCTGGCCACGGCCTTGCTGACGCCGGTGATGAAGGCGGTCGAGGGGTCGCCGCGGGTGGGGTGGATCGTGCGGGGACGGTCGGCGGCGGTGGGACTGGTGCCGGGGGGCCGTACGACGGTGGAGTCGGAGGAGCGGGATCTGGCGGCGTAGGCGGGGCTGAGGGCGGGGGGTTTCACTCGCCCGCGTTGGCGGGGTGCCGCTGCGCCCACCCGTGCCGCCCCAGCGGCACGACTGCCCGCGCAGCCATGGCGCCCCTCTAGGGGCGCGGGGAACTGCGCGAGCAACCCCCACGCGCCTGCAGACGACAACGGTTCCCTACAACCCCTGCGCGTACGAGAAGAACCTCTCCGGGTCGTACTGCTTCTTCACCTTGGTCAGCTTTGTCACGGCGTCGCCGTAGTACGCCTTCTTCCAGTCCGTCAGCGTCGGGTCCGTGTAGTTCTGGTAGGCCGCGCCGGAGGCGTACGGCTTCATCGCGGCATGCGCCGCGTTCAGCCAGGACTGGCCCGTGCTGCCGGAGGACCCGGCGCCCCAGGACACGATGTACTGCGCCAGCATCCGCGACCGCCGGTGCACGAACGCCGTCGCCGTCGGCGAGACCCGGTTCACCGCCCCGCCCAGCGCCGTGAACGCGATGCTGCCCGCACCGCCCCGGACGGCGGCGATCTGGTTCAGGGCCGTCTGGATACCGGCCGCGGAGAGCGAGCGGTCGAAGAAGTCGGAGCGGGCCGTGTAGGTCTCGCGGCCGAGCCTGCCCTGCGGGGAGCGGCCGGGGGTGGAGCCGGGCAGGTGGCACTGCGGCTCGGTGGAGAAGGAGGAGCAGCCGGCGTAGATCTCCATCGCCTCCTCGTAGCCGTGGCGGCGGAGAGAGACGGAGGAGGCGTTGGCGCCTGCCTGGTGGGCGAGGGTGTCGACCGCGTTCTGGAGTTCGCCGTACGTGCCCATGGAGAAGCAGGCCACCGCGACGCGCGGGCCGCTGCCCGAGTTCTCCAGGTGCAGGGACGACCAGATCTCGTCCGGCTGGGACGGGCCCCACTCCTGCCAGGCCTTCAGGACCTGCGCCGCCTTCGACCACGGCCAGGTCAGGTACGCCGTCACCCCCTGCGGGGTCGGGTGCGTCCTGAACTGCAGCTCCGTGACGACCCCGAAGTTGCCGTTGCCCGCGCCGCGCAGTGCCCAGAAGAGGTCCTTGTTGGTACTCGCGTTGGCGATCACCTGTGTGCCGTCCGCCGTGATCAGCGTCGCCTGCGTGAGGCTGTCGCAGGTCAGGCCGTAGGCGCGGGACGCGACCCCGTGGCCGCCGCCCATCACCACGCCGGAGACGCCGACGGTGGGGCAGGAACCCGCCGGTATGGTCACGCCCTTGGCCGCCAGGGCCCGGTAGACGTCGATCAGCTTGGAGCCGGCGCCGACGACCGCCGTACCGCCGCTGACGCGGATGCGGTTCAGCTTCGAGACGTCGACTATCAGGCGGCCGTTCCCGGAGGAGTAGCCCGCGTAGGAGTGGCCGCCGTTGCGGATCGAGACCTTCAGCGCGTGCGCCTGGGCGTACGACAGCGTCGTGCGGATGTCGTCGGCGTGGGCCACGTACGCGACCGCCGCCGGCTTCAGGCCGTCGAAGCGGGTGTTGTAGAGCTGGTGGGCTGTCGTCCAGGAGGCCTCGCCGGGGCGGACCAGGGTGCCGTCCAGGGCGTGGGCGAGGGCGGTCCAGTTGGCCGCGGCCGCTGCGCTGGTGGTCTTCAGCGCCGTACGAGAGGATGTGGTCGCGAGTGGCGTGCCGGTCGTGTGGGACGCGGTAGTGCCGCCGGAGCTGCACCCCGTCAGTGCGGTCGCCGTGAGGGCGGCCGCCCCGCCAGATATGAAGGTACGCCGTTCCATGCCCGTGCCTTTCGCGTCGGCTTTCGTGGGACGAGACGGCGTCCGTCGCACACGGGTTCCCGTGTGGTGTAACGAATGCTGTGACGTCGTAACGACTGCGATGGCGAACGGCGAAGAAATGTTCGCGTAACCCGCCCGTTGGAACCGGCATGTGCCCTCACCGTAAGCGTTCCGTGACCTAACCGGGTCGACGGCAGGGGTTCACCCTCCGTTCACCTATGGCCATCGGCCGCTTCACCTGTTCTGCCTAATTTCGGCCTTACCGGGTGCGGTGAGCGGTCGTTAATGCGCAGTGCAGGAGGCCCTCGCCCACCACCTACTTCGCACGCCGCCGAAGGTGGCGCCTCTGGAAGGAACTCCCGAAAGTGAAGCTTCAGCGCAAGAACCGGCTGCGCGCCCTGTCTCTCGGTGCTGTCGCCGTGTCCGGCGCCCTGGCCCTTACGGCGTGCGGCTCCGACGACAACGGTGGCGGCAGCGGTTCGAGCACGTCTTCGGCCTCCGCCAACGCCAGCTCCATCAAGTGCGACAACGCCAAGGGCCAGCTGCTTGCCGACGGCTCCTCCGCGCAGAAGAACGCGATCGACGCCTGGGTGAAGAGCTTCTCCCAGGCCTGTGGTGTGCAGATCAACTACAAGGGCTCCGGCTCCGGCGCCGGTGTGACCGCCTTCACGCAGGGCCAGGTCGCCTTCGCCGGTTCCGACTCCGCGCTCAAGCCGGAAGAGGTCACCGCCTCCAAGAAGGTCTGCTCCAGCGGCCAGGGCATCGACCTTCCGATGGTCGGCGGCGCGATCGCGATCGGTTACAACGTCCCGGGTGTCGACAACCTGGTTCTGGACGCGCCGACCCTCGCCAAGATCTTCGACAGCAAGATCACCAACTGGAACGACGCGGCGATCAAGAAGCTGAACCCGTCCGCCAAGCTCCCGGACCTGAAGATCCAGGCGTTCCACCGCTCGGACGAGTCGGGTACGACGGACAACCTCACCAAGTACCTGATCGCCACCACCCCGTCCAACTGGAAGTACTCCGGCGGCAAGGCCTGGCAGGCCAAGGGCGGCCAGTCCGCTCCGCAGTCCGCGGGTGTCGCCCAGCAGGTCAAGCAGACCTCCGGCGCCATCGGCTACTTCGAGCTCTCCTACGTCTCGGACGGCATCAAGGCCGCCTCCATCGACACGGGCGCCAGCGCGCCGGTGGCCCCGTCCACCGAGTCCGCCACCGCCGACATCGCGGCCGCCAAGGTCGTCGGTACCGGCAGCGACCTGTCGCTCCAGCTCGACTACAAGACCAAGGCCGAGGGCGCGTACCCGATCAGCCTGGTCACCTACGAGATCGTCTGCGACAAGGGCAACAAGGCCGACACCCTGCCCGCCACCAAGGCGTTCCTGCGCTACATCGCGAGCGAGGACGGCCAGAAGGTCCTCTCCACGATCGACTACGCCCCCGTTCCCGACGAGATCATCGCCAAGGTCCGTACCACCGTCGAGGGCCTGAGCTAAAGATCCGCGTGTGCGGCCGAGTTCCGGACGGAACCCGGCCGCACCGTCCGGTGCACCGCCGCCCGGAGCCGTACGCCCCTACGCGCGGGACGTACGGCTCCTCCGAGCCGCCCCCCAGGCGACTCCGCAGACCGGAGAACCCGATGGACATATCGACGCAGACATCAGACGCATCTCCCCCTACCCCCCCACAGCCCTCCGCGGCCGAGCAGAAGCGCGACGCGCGCGGTGCCACCCGCATCGGTGACCGGGTCTTCCTCGGGCTCTCCCGCGGTTCGGGCATCCTGCTCCTGGTGGTCATGGCCGCGATCGCGGTCTTCCTGACCTACCGGGCCGCCCTCGCGATCAACCGCGACCACGGCAACTTCCTCACCACCTTCGAGTGGAACACCAACCTCATCCCGCCGAGCTTCGGCATCGCGGTCCTGGCCTTCGGCACGGTCGTCTCCTCGATCATCGCCATGGCCGTCGCGGTCCCGATCGCGGTCGCGATCGCGCTGTTCATCACGCACTACGCACCGCGCCGCATGGCCGGCCCCGTCGCGTTCGTGATCGACCTGCTCGCCGCCGTGCCGTCCATCGTGTACGGCCTCTGGGGTGCCCTGATCCTCGTACCGCACATGACCGGCCTGTTCAGCTGGCTGAACGACTACTTCGGCTGGACCGGGATCTTCTCCTGGGACGGCGGCGCCCCGCGCACGATCCTGACCGTCTCGATCCTGCTCGCGATCATGATCCTGCCGATCATCACCAACGTGAGCCGCGAGGTCTTCCGTCAGGTCCCGCAGATGCACGAAGAGGCCGCCCTGGCCCTCGGTGCCACCCGCTGGGAGGTCGTCCGCATGGCGGTGCTGCCCTTCGGGCGCTCCGGCGTGATCTCCGCCTCGATGCTCGGCCTCGGCCGCGCGCTCGGCGAGACGATGGCCGTCGCCACCGTGCTCTCCCCGGACTTCGACATCCACGCCAGCCTGCTCAACCCGGGCGGCGGCACCTTCGCCCAGAACATCGCCAGCAAGTTCGGCGAGGCGACCGAGGACGGCCGTGACGCGCTCATCGCCTCCGGTCTGGTCCTCTTCGTCATCACCCTGCTGGTCAACGGCGCGGCCCGCATCATCATCCAGCGCCGCGCAGAGTACTCGGGGGCCAACGCATGAGCACCGCAGCAGCCAGCACCCTGCGCGGTGCCACCCTCCCCAAGTGGTCCTCCTACGCCATCGTCGGCGGGGCCATCGTCCTCGGCGTGGCCATCGGCCTGGTCGGCGGCCTGGACAGCAAGGTCCAGTGGGGTCTGATCGCCGGCCTCCTCTACGTCCTCGGCACCTATGTCATCGCCGCCCGTGTCGAGGGCCGCCGGCAGGCCAAGGACCGCGTCGCCACCTCCCTGGTCTGGGTCGCCTTCGTCGTCGCCGTGGTCCCGCTGGTCTCCCTGATCTGGGTGACCGTCTCGCGCGGTGTGAAGGTCCTGGACCCCTACTTCCTCAGCCACTCCATGGGCGTCGTCGCCAACGCCGACACCGGCGGTGGTGCCTACGCGGCCATCATCGGCTCCCTGGAGCAGGTCGGCCTCGCCACCCTGATCGGCGCCCCGATCGGCATCCTCACCGCGGTCTACCTCGTCGAGTACGGACGCGGTCGCCTCGCGAAGGCCGTCACCTTCTTCGTGGACGTGATGACCGGTATCCCGTCGATCGTCGCGGGTCTGTTCATCCTCAGCATCATGCTGATCTTCAAGATGCAGCCCTTCGGCTTCGCCGGATCGCTGGCCCTGGCCATCCTGATGATGCCGGTGGTCGTGCGCTCCACTGAGGAGATGCTCAAGCTCGTCCCGAACGAGCTCCGAGAGGCGTCCCTGGCGCTCGGCGTGCCCAAGTGGCGCACCATCCTGAAGGTGGTCCTGCCGACTTCTATCGGCGGTATCACGACCGGTGTCATGCTGGCCATTGCCCGTATCGCGGGTGAGACCGCGCCGGTGCTGCTGCTGGTGTTCGGCAACCCGTTCATCAACAACAACCCCTTCGAGGGTGCGCAGTCGTCGCTGCCGCTGTTCATCTACCAGCAGTACGCGGACAGCGCCGGTGCCAACGCGGCCTACGACCGTGCCTGGGCGGCCTCGCTCACGCTGATCGCCTTCGTGATGATCCTGAACCTGGTGGCTCGCGGCATCGCCCGCTGGAAGGCCCCCAAGACCGGTCGCTGACCGGCCGACAGCGACCGACTCTCTGGAAGTGAAGAAGTAAATGTCCAAGCGAATCGACGTAAGCGGGCTCACCGCCTACTACGGCTCCCACAAGGCCATCGAAGACATCTCGATGAACGTCGAGCCGCGTACGGTCACGGCGTTCATCGGCCCCTCCGGCTGCGGCAAGTCGACGTTCCTGCGCACGCTGAACCGCATGCACGAGGTCACCCCCGGCGGCCGCGTCGAGGGCAAGGTCCTCCTCGACGACGAGAACCTGTACGGCGCCAACATCGACCCGGTGGCGGTGCGCCGCGAGATCGGCATGGTGTTCCAGCGCCCCAACCCCTTCCCCACGATGTCGATCTTCGACAACGTGGCCGCGGGTCTGCGGCTGAACGGCAACTTCAAGAAGAGCGAGCTCGGCGACATCGTCGAGAAGTCGCTCAAGGGCGCGAACCTCTGGAACGAGGTCAAGGACCGCCTGAACAAGCCGGGTTCCGGCCTCTCCGGTGGTCAGCAGCAGCGTCTGTGCATCGCGCGCGCGATCGCGGTCGAGCCGAAGGTGCTGCTCATGGACGAGCCCTGCTCCGCCCTCGACCCGATCTCCACCCTCGCCATCGAGGACCTGATCGGTGAGCTGAAGGAGCGCTTCACGATCGTCATCGTGACGCACAACATGCAGCAGGCGGCGCGTGTCTCCGACCGTACGGCGTTCTTCAACCTGGCCGCCGTCGGCCAGCCCGGCAAGCTGATCGAGATCGACGACACGGAGCGCATCTTCTCCAACCCGTCGGTCCAGGCCACGGAGGACTACATCTCCGGCCGCTTCGGCTGAGCCGAGGATCCACCGACCCCTCGCGGTGCTGCATGGCGGTGCCACCGCGAGGATGCAAGAGGGCCCGCCCCTGGCTCCCGGGGGCGGGCCCGTCTGCGTGCAGCGCCTTGTCTCTTGGGGCGCGGGGTGTGCAGTGCCCTGTCTTTTTTGGGGGGCGCGGGGAACTGCGCGACAAGCCACGACGATGGCGCAACCCGACCGACGACGGACCGCGGCACTCTCGGACCCATTCCGTTCAGCGTCGACTGCGGGTGCGCTGTGGCTGGTCGCGCAGTTCCCCGCGCCCCTTCCGGGGCTCGTCGGGCAGCCGCACATCGAATACGGTCCCGTGCCTCTTACGTGGTATTCGACCTAGCCTCTCTACGAAGCGAGTCGGGTGGGCGGGTGGGCCAAGGGGCTACAGGAACGCCAGGTCCACGACGCCGAAGGCCGCCGCTGCCACCAGTGCCGCCGCCGGCATCGTGATGAACCAGCCCAGGACGATGTTCTTGGCCACGCCCCAGCGGACCGCGTTCACGCGCTTCGTCGCGCCGACGCCCATGATGGCCGAGGTGATGACGTGGGTGGTGGAGATGGGCGCCTTGAAGAGGAACGCCGTGGTGAACATGATCGACGCGCCCGTCGCCTCGGCGGCGAAGCCCTGCGGGGGGTCCAGTTCGATGATCTTCCGGCCCAGTGTGCGCATGATGCGCCAGCCGCCGGCGTAGGTGCCGAGGGAGAGCATGACGGCACAGACGATCTTGACCCAGACCGGGAACCCGTCGCCGTACGTCTCGTGGCCGGAAATCACCAGTGCCATGACGACGACGCCCATCGTCTTCTGGGCGTCCTGGAGGCCGTGTCCGAGGGCCATGCCGGCCGCGGAGACGGTCTGGGCGATACGGAAGCCGCGCTTCGTCTTGTGCGGGTTGGCGCGGCGGAAGATCCACATGATGGCCGTCATGACCAGGTAGCCGAGGATCAGGCCGACCACCGGCGACAGGAACATCGGGATGATGACCTTGTCGATGACGCCGTTCCAGAGGACCGTCGTGCCGCCGGCCAGGGCCGCGCCCACCAGGCCGCCGAAGAGCGCGTGGGAGGAGGACGAGGGCAGGCCGTAGTACCAGGTGACGAGGTTCCAGACGATCGCGCCGACCAGCGCCGCGAAGAGGATGCCCATGCCCTTGGAGCCCTCGGGCGTCTCGATCAGGCCCTCGCTGACGGTCTTGGCGACCCCGGTGCCGAAGAACGCGCCGGCCAGGTTCATCACCGCGGCCATGGCGAGCGCCGCCCGCGGGGTCAGCGCCCGGGTCGAGACCGACGTGGCGATCGCGTTCGCCGAGTCGTGGAAACCGTTCGTGTACGTGAAGAAGAGCGCGACCAGGATGGTCACGACGAGCGCGAAGGTGTCCATCGACGGCTCAGGACTCCTTGACGGCGATGGTCTCCACCGTGTTCGCAACGTGCTCGAACGCGTCCGCCGCCTCTTCCAGGACGTCCACGATCTGCTTGAGCTTCAGCACCTCGATCGCGTCGTACTTGCCGTTGAAGAGGTGGGCGAGAAGCTTGCGGTGGATCTGGTCCGCCTGGTTCTCCAGGCGGTTCACCTCGATCCAGTACTCGGTGAGGTTGTCCAGCGTGCGCAGGTGGGGCATCGCCTCGGCCGTCAGGTCGGCGGCCCGCGCCAGCACCTCGATCTGCTGCTCGACGCCCTTCGGCAGTTCCTCGACGTTGTAGAGGACGACCAGGTCGACGGCCTCCTCCATGAAGTCCATGATGTCGTCGAGGGAGGACGCGAGGGTGTAGATGTCCTCGCGGTCGAAGGGCGTGATGAACGAGGAGTTCAGCTGGTGGAAGATCGCATGCGTGGCGTCGTCACCTGCGTGTTCCGCTGCCCGCATACGCTCTGCGATCTCGGCCCGGGCAGACGCGTCCGCCCCGAGCAGTTCCATCAGGAGTTTCGAGCCCGTGACGATGTTGTCCGCGGAGGCGGCGAACATGTCGTAGAAGCTCGTCTCCCTGGGGGTCAGACGAAAGCGCACTTGGGGTCCTCGGTATGCATGGGTTTCGGTCAGGCTGATGCTAAGCGCATCATCCGGCCACGGCTAATGGGCCGCCCTCCAGTTTCGCCCATCGGGCTTGGTGATCAGCACGGGGGCGTCCCGAGGGCCCTATACCCAGCAAAGTTCGTTACCATATACCCACCAGGGGTATATGTCTCGACAATGCGGAGGACGCGATGACGACCACCGAGGCCGGCGCCACGAAGCCCTCCGGAAGCGGAGCGCCGGCGACCACGCACGGCTACCACAAGCAGAAGGACGAGCACCTCAAACGGCTGCGCCGGATCGAGGGCCAGATCCGGGGTCTGCAGCGGATGGTCGACGAGGACACCTACTGCATCGACATACTCACCCAGGTCTCCGCCTCCACCAAGGCCCTGCAGTCCTTCGCCCTGCAGCTGCTCGAGGAGCACCTGCGGCACTGCGTCGCCGACGCTGCCGTCAAGGGCGGGTCGGAGATCGACGCGAAGGTCGAGGAGGCCACTCAGGCCATCGCCCGCCTGCTGCGGACCTGACGCCGGGGTCCAGGGCGGAGCTGGCCGGAATCAGCAGGCCTCGCGCTCCTCGGTCACACGCAGCACCTCGTCGATGCTCGCCAGGCTGAGCCGGTCCTCGGCGGCCGACGCCGCGATGATCAGTTCTCCGCACAGCTCGATCTCGGCGAGGGCCACGTGGTCCTGAACTGCCGTACCGCCGACCGGAGCCACGTGCATCACCTCTTCTCTGCCGTCACCGACTCTCTAGAGTAGGCAGCGGTCTACACAACGCGCATGGCACGGACGGGCTAGTTCACAGGTTGCACAGAGCCGTTCCCTGACTAGTGCGTCGGCTGGTTTTCGGCGATCCGGCCCGCGTAGATGTCCCCGGGACGTGGCAGCTTCACGTCGACCGGTGTGCCGAAACCGTACAGCAGGGTCGTCGAGGCGACCGCCACGGTGCCCTTGCCGCTGTCGTTGACGAAGCTGAACCGCTGCCGCAGTTTCCGGATCCGGCCCTGGTCGTCGAGGTACACGTCGAACGGGACCTCGGCGGTGGCGAACCCTTTCGCCGCGGCCGCCAGGGAGGCCCTGTTGCCGGCCGAGGCCGAGCGGGCGGCGGCCGCGAGGTCGGCGGTGCCCCGGTAGTGCCGGACCTCGGTCCCGGCGAGCTCGGTCCTTCCCAGGTAGGTCGCCGTGCGGGTGCCGCGCAGCAGTTCGGCCGCCGCGAAGGGGTCGGTCGCGCCGCCGGTGACCAGGTTGCCGTCGGAGAGGGTGGCGGTCTCCACCCGGACCCACTTGTCGGCGGGCACCCCGGCGCCCCGGTTCTTCATGAACAGCGCGCCAGGGGCGAGGAGTTCGGTGATCGGGCGGTGCTCGGAGGCACCGGCGGGGTCCTGCGGGAGGACGACCGTGAGCCTGCCGAACTGCCTGTCGTAGTCGTAGACGCCCTTGCCGCGGATGGTGACCCGGGTGCCTCCGGTGGCCATCTCCATCGACGTCGTCGCCTCGGAGGTGCGGGTGGCGCGCAGGGTGTCCGCCGTGCGCTTCAGGAGGGGGACCGGGTTGTCGCCGGGGGTGCCGCCGACGCCCTCGGCCGTGGCGCCGCCGCAGCCGGTGGCGCAGGCGCCGAGGCCGACCACGAGCCCTACGGTGACGGCCGTCTTTCCAGCGCGCCAGTGCTGCCGCCGATCCATCGCCTGCCTACCCCCAGCCGGTACGTCCGTCACGGGCCCCCTGTCGTTCCGCTTAACGAGGGGTGGGAGGGGCCGTCACGCATACCAGCGCTTTACCGAGCGTGGGTAACGTTGTCGGTGTGGCGCAGGAGGACGGTTCCGGGCGGGCCCTGCAGGGGGCGGAACACGACGCGGGGACGGTTGAACAGGGGCGGTTCTGTTTCGCCCGGTGCACGTGTGGGTGGCGGGGGCCGGCCAGGAGGGCGAGAAGCCTTGCGCGTTCCGATGCGGAGGGGCACTTGGCCGGAGGGTGAGTTCGGTCGTTGGCTGGCTGCGGGCCGGTGGGGGCTTGTCGCGCAGTTCCCCGCGCCCCTGAAGGGGCGCCTCAGCTGGCGCCCCTATGAGGATCGCCTCCTGACGGGGCACTTCCCCTGACGGGGTGTTTCGCTACTGCGTGTTGTGGAGCGAGGTCAGTAGTTCGTCCACCAGTTCGGCGTCTCTCGGCTGGGTCAGTCGTCGGCGGGCCTCTGCCGGACGCAGCCAGAGGATTCTGTCCACCTCGTGGTTCGGGGTGAAGTGGCCCTCGCCTGCCTCGCCGGCCCAGTAACGGACGTCCTTGGGGCGGTCGTTGGCGTAGTAGTGGGCGGTGGAGAGTTCGCTGCCGAGGGTGGCTGTGTAGCCGGTCTCCTCGGCCACCTCGCGCAGTGCTGCCGCGCCCGCGTCCTCGCCGCGCTTGAGCTTGCCCTTCGGGTGGGACCAGTCGTCGTACTTGGGGCGGTGGACGAGGCAGATCTCCAGGTCGCCGTCGACCGGCGAGCGGCGCCACAGCACGCAGCCCGCCGCCAGCACCGGGGTGTCGTTCACACGGCCTCCACCCGCTGCTGCTGCCACGCCTGCTGGAACGCGAACCGGGCCGCCTCCACCTCGTGCCGCTGGTCGGCGTGGAGGACACCGAGGGCGTAGGCCGTGGCGGGGGCGATGCGCGGGGTGCGGGCCGCCGCGGCGGCCGCGGCGGCCGCTTCCGAGGCGTCGCGGTGGCGGTTCAGGGCCTGGCCGGCCGCGAACAGCCGTACGTCCACGGGCGCGCCCTCGCCGCACAGCACCTCGCGGGCGTAGCGGTGCAGGCGCAGCAGGAGGCGGACCTGGTGCCAGGGGCCGTCCTGGGGGTGCGGGGCGGGGTCCGGGGACAGGCCGTGGACCAGGGCCTCCGCGTTGTAGGGGTGGCCCGCGGTGACCAGTGGGAGCGCGGCGATTGCGTCGGTGAGGCGCTCCTCGGCCGCCGATGCCGACGGGCGCAGGTCGGCGGTGGGCGCCGCGGCCGTCAGCGGGACCTCGCTGGCCAGCACCGCGACCTTGTCGGCGACCGCGTGGAAGCGGGAGGAGCCGAGCGCCTGGAGGGCCGTGGAGTGGGCCCGGGTGCGGGCGAGGGTGAGCTGCCGGTCCAGGAGGGCGCCCGCCTTGGCCGCGCCGACGGTCAGGTTGCCGCGATCCTGAGGCGCCTCCGAAGTCGCCTGATTCGGCAGGGTCGTTGAGCCGGAGAGGCGGTGCAGCGCAAGCAACAGGCGCTCCAGTCGTGCCTCGTAAGCGTGCTCAAGGCCCAACGTGCCCGACAGCCAGGCCAGTTCGGGGCGGATCTCCTCGGACCAGTCCGCGTCGAGGAGCGGGCGGAAGGTGTGCAGGCTGCCGCTGATGCGCCGGGCCGAGCGGCGCAGGGCGCGGGCCGCGTCGACGGACCCCTCCGTCGCGCTCACCGTCCCGGTCTCCCGGTGCAGGCGCAGCGCGCGGAGGAACTCCGTGGCCTGGGCGCGCAGGTAGCCCGCGAGGGCTTCCCCGGTAACGACCCGGGCCGTGGGGTCCGTCGGTTCAAGGTGTTGCTGTGCCACGCCGGCGCCTCCGGGCGTCTATGAGCATCTCCTGGATGTTGCGCAGGGGCTGGCCGTCCGCGTCGTTCGCGTGCCGGTTCCATTCGCCGTCCGGGCCCAGGTGCCAGGAGGAGGTGGAGTCGGACATGCCGGTTTCGAGGAGCCGGTTGAGCGAGGCTCTGTGAGCCGGGTCGGTGACCCGGACCAGGGCTTCTATCCGCCGGTCGAGATTGCGGTGCATCATGTCGGCGCTGCCGATCCACACCTCGGGCTCGCCGCCGTTGCCGAAGGCGAAGAGCCGGGAGTGCTCCAGGAAGCGGCCGAGGATCGAGCGGACCTTGACGTTCTCCGAGAGGCCCGTGACGCCGGGGCGGATCGCGCAGATGCCGCGCACCCAGATGTCGACGGGTACGCCGGCCATGGACGCGCGGTAGAGGGCGTCGATGATCGCTTCGTCGACCATCGAGTTGGCCTTGATGCGGACGAACGCGGGCCGGCCGGCCCGGTGGTGCTGTATTTCCTTCTCGATGCGCGCGATCAGTCCGTCGCGCAGCGACTTGGGGGCCACCAGCAGGCGGCGGTAGGTCTCCCGGCGGGAGTAGCCGGAGAGCCGGTTGAACAGGTCGGACAGGTCCGCGCCGACCTGCGGGTCGGCGGTGAGCAGGCCGAGGTCCTCGTACAGGCGCGCGGTCTTCGGGTGGTAGTTGCCGGTGCCGACGTGGCTGTAGCGGCGGAGCGTCTCGCCCTCCTGGCGGACCACCAGGGACAGCTTGCAGTGGGTCTTCAGGCCGACCAGGCCGTAGACGACGTGGCAGCCGGCCTCTTCCAGCTTGCGCGCCCACTTGATGTTGGCGTGCTCGTCGAAGCGGGCCTTGATCTCGACCAGGACGAGGACCTGCTTGCCGGCCTCGGCGGCGTCGATGAGCGCGTTGACGATCGGGGAGTCGCCGGAGGTCCGGTACAGGGTCTGCTTGATGGCGAGGACGTCCGGGTCCTCGGCCGCCTGCTCGACGAAGGCCTGCACGGAGGTGGAGAAGCTGTCGTACGGGTGGTGCAGCAGCACGTCCCGCTCGCGCAGGGCCGCGAAGATGTCGGGCGCGGACGATGACTCGACCTCGGCGAGGTCGCGGTGGGTGCCCGCGATGAACTTGCGGTACTTCAGCTCCGGCCGGTCGAGACCGGAGATGCGGAAGAGGCCGGTCAGGTCGAGCGGGCCGGGCAGCGGGTAGACCTCGGCCTCGGAGATCTTCAGCTCGCGCACCAGCAGGTCGAGGACCTCGCGGTCGATGGACTCCTCGACCTCCAGGCGCACCGGCGGTCCGAAGCGGCGCCGCATGAGCTCCTTCTCCAGGGCCTGGAGCAGGTTCTCGGCGTCGTCCTCCTCGACCTCCAGGTCCTCGTTCCGGGTGAGGCGGAAGGCGTGGTGCTCCACGACCTCCATTCCCGGGAACAGCTCCTCCAGGTGGGCGGCGATGACGTCCTCGATCGGGACGTACCGGCCAGGGGAGCTCTCCAGGAAGCGGGACAGCGACGGCGGCACCTTGACCCGGGCGAAGTGCTTGTGGCCGCTGACCGGGTTGCGTACGACGACGGCCAGGTTCATGGACAGGCCGGAGATGTACGGGAAGGGGTGTGCCGGGTCGACCGCCAGCGGGGTCAGGACCGGGAAGATCTGGTGCCGGAAGAGCGTGAAGAGCCGCGCCTGCTCCTTCTCGGTCAGCTCGGCCCAGCGGACCAGGTGGATGCCCTCCTCCGCGAGCGCGGGGGCGACGTCCTCGTGGTAGCAGGCGGCGTGCCGGGCCATCAGCTCGCGGGAGCGGGCCCAGATCATCTCCAGCACCTCGCGCGGCTGCAGCCCGGAGGCGGACCGGGTGGCCACACCGGTGGCGATACGGCGCTTCAGGCCTGCCACCCGGACCATGAAGAACTCGTCCAGGTTGCTCGCGAAGATCGCCAGGAAGTTCGCCCGCTCCAGCAGCGGCGTCTCCGGGTCCTCGGCGAGCTCCAGCACCCGCTCGTTGAACGCGAGCCAGCTGCGCTCCCGGTCCAGGAAGCGCCCCTGGGGCAGCTGCACCCCGTCGACCTGCGACTCCTCGTACGTGTCGAGGTCGGCGTCGATGTCGGGTTCCAGGTCGGAGACCACGGCGGCCACGGTGTGCGGGCGGTGCGCGGCTATGGAGCCCACGGAGGGCTGGGCGTTTGAGTTGTTTCCGCGGCCCGCAGGGCCTCCGCCAAGGGTGGTGGTGGGAGACGGGTGGGCCTCGGCTGCCTGGGCGTTCTGCTGACTCATGACCCCATTCTTCCGCGCCCGGGCCGTGACAGGCGCGTCGGAACGCGCGGGTGGGAGCTGGACGACCCCGTTTCCCGCGAACACCTCGGAGGGTGGCGAAGGCTCTGGCACGGCGGGCTTCATTGGCTGAGCGTCGCAAGTCCGTCTGAACCAATGGTTACGAAGACATGGCGTATGGGATAGCGGAGGGAGGCTCGCGGACGTCTGTGATCAGGCCCAGAAGGCTCCGGGAATCACGAAAGTGACGATCCCGTACGACCTTCTCACCGGCCCCGTCCGCCCGTCCGCCAAGGATTCCGTACGCCCTTGCGCCGACGGGGGGACACGCGGGACCGACGGTCCCTCAGCGGGCCTGGCGGCGCAAGACGCAGAACGCGCCAGTGGTGGCCGCGACGGTGAGTGCGAGCACCATCGCGGTGGCGAGGAGATGCACCGCCCAGAAGCCGTGCAGCGGGCCGTGCAGCGGCTTCCACGCCTCGCGCAGGTACAGCCTGATCACGAGCGTCACGGCGGCGGCCGCGCCGAGTGCCGGGAGGGCGCGGCGCAGCGCGATCCCGGCGAGGGCGCCGACGGCGAGGCCGAGCAGGAGCAGGGCCGGCAGGAGCGGGCCGCGCGGGATGAAGACGCGATCGTAGGTCCAGTTGCCAGCCAGCCCGTCACCAGCAGCAGGAAACCGGCCCGGACGAGCAGCGCGGGGCGGTGCAGCCGGCTCAGGGAGCGGTGGGCGGTCGCGGGGGCCGCCGACAGGGCGGTCATCACGCGGTCGTCTTTCCGGTCAGGCGGCGCAGCGCCAGGAAGCAGCCCAGGGTCAGCAGGGCCGTCACGGCGAGGAGCAGGACGGTCGTGTTCAGCTGGAGCGGCCAGTAGTGCGAGGCGGGGTGGTAGTCGCCGTAGGGGACTTCGGCGTGCTTGCCGGTCCGCACCGTCCAGGAGCTGTTCGGGAGGGCGAAGAAGGCCTCTCCGTTGCTGGTCCGTGTCGGCCACAGGCGGGGCAGGAGCAGCTGGGCGACAGTCCAGAGCGCGCCGGTGAGGAGCAGGCCGAGGCCCAGGGCGGGCAGGGTGCGGCGGGACAGCAGGCCCGTCAGCGCGCCCGCCGTCAGGCCGCACAGGGCGAGGGCGACGAGGGTGGGGCCGTTGGTGTGGAAGGTCGGGACGTCGTACCACTGCTTGGCGGTGTCGATACGGCCGTTGCCCGCGACCCAGGCCAGACGGTGCAGCCAGACCAGCAGCGCGGTGCCGGTGGCGACGGCCGCGGCCGGTACCGCGAGCCGGACGGCCAGCCAGCGCACGGGGGTGCTGGACTGGGTCCAGGCCAGCCGGGCGGTGCCGGACTCCAGTTCCTTGCCGAACGTGCCGCCCGCCCAGGCCGCCGCGAGGAAGGGCACCGCGGCCACGGCCAGGGTGGCGTAGTTGTACCAGTCCTTGTAGCGCAGGATCGCCTTCTGGTCGTACGTACAGTTCTGCCAGTCCGTGCAGCTGTCGTACTGACGCCAGGCATCGGCCGCCGCGTCGGCCAGCGGGCCGTGCAGGAGGAGGAGCAGGACGGCGGCGGCGAGCACCAGGCCTGCCCAGACGTACAGCGCGGGGCGGTGCAGGCGCAGCAGCCAGCGGGTGAGGTGGGCCCGTGGGGCCGGTGCGGGTGCGGTCAGGGTGGTCATACGGCTGCCTCCATCGCGGCCATGGCCGGGGCCTCGGGGTTGCGCAGATGGGCGAGGACCAGGTCCTCCAGGGTGGGGGCGGCGGTGCGCCAGTCCTCGGGCAGCGGTCCGGCCGTGCGGATCAGGGCGCTGAGCTGACGGCCGGTGGTCCGGGACTCGACGACGGTGTGCGGTGCGAGGTCGGTGCCGGCTTCGGTGGCGACCCGGGTGTGGGCGGCCAGCAGGTCGTCGAGCTCGCCGGCCAGCCGGACCCGGCCGCCGCCGATCAGCAGCAAGTGGTCGCAGGAGTCCTCCAGTTCGGCTACCACGTGCGAGGACATCGCGATGGTGGTGCCGTACTGGGCGGCCTGCACCATCAGCACGCCCATCAGCTCGTGCCGGGCCAGCGGGTCGAGGTCGGCCATCGGCTCGTCCAGGAGCAGTAGTTCGGGCCGCTTGCCGAGGGCGAGGGCGAGCGCGACCCGGGTGCGCTGGCCGCCGGAGAGGGTGCGGATACGGGACTTCGGGTCCAGGTCCCCGCCGGCGACGACGTCTTCGGCGGCGGCCGCGTCCCAGCGCCCGGGGTTGAGGCCGGCGCCCATCCGGAGCGTCTCGGCGACCGTGAGCTGCGGGTACAGCGGCTTGTCCTGGGCGACGTAGCCGACCCGGGGGCGGGCCTCGGCCGGGGTGGTGCCGAGGACGGTCAGCTCGCCCTCGGTGGCGCCCAGCAGACCGGCGGCGAGGGCGAGGAGCGTGGACTTGCCCGCCCCGTTGGGGCCGACGACGGCACACACCCGCCCGGCGGGCAGCCGGAAGGTGCAGTCGCGCAGCGCCCAGCCCCCGCGCCGGCCGAACCGCTTGCCGAGCGCGGACGCCGCTATCGCGGTGTCGGTCATGGACTCTCTCCTTGGAAGTGCTTGTCGAGTACGGCGGTGAAGAGTGCGGCCACGTCGTCCCGGTCCAGGCCGGCCGCGCGGGCCCGGGCGGCCCAGTCGTCCAGCTCGCCGTGCAGGGGGGACTCGGCCGGGGCGGTGCCCAGGGCGCGTTTCACGAACGTGCCGAGGCCGCGCCGGGCCTCCACCAGGCCCTCGCGCTCCAGCTCCCGGTAGGCCTTCAGGACGGTGTTGGGGTTGATGGCGGTGGCCTCGACCACCTCGCGGGCGGTGGGCAGCTTGTCTCCCGGGTGGAGGTGCCCCAGGCGCAGGGCCTGTTTGGTCTGCTGGACGATCTGGACGTAGGTGGCGACGCCGGAGCGCCGGTCGATGCGGTACTCGACCACCCGTACAACCACCCTTTCACTAATTGAGTAGTGAAAGGGTGGTGCAGGATGCTGCGGAAAGTCAAGGCCGGTTCCGTGAACCGATCGGCCGGGCTCGTGCGATGAGGGGACGTGAGCGGAACGAGAAGCGACGGGGAGCTGCTGCGGGCGATCGCGGCGGATGCGGACCGGCGCGCCTTCGAGGAGCTGTACCGGCGGTACGCGCCGTGGCTGACCGCGCGGCTGCGCGGCCGGTGCGCGGATCCGTCGGTCGTCGACGACGTGGTGCAGGAGACGTTCCTCGCGGTGTGGCGGGGGACCGCCCGCTACCACGAGGAGGGTGACGCCGCCGGGTGGCTGTGGCGGATCGGGTCGCGGCGGCTGGTCGACGCGCTGCGCGGCGACGGGGCCCGCGGCCGGCTGCGGCAGGCGCTGGCCCGGCTGCGGCACCGGGACGAGGTCTCGGCGGAGGAACGCGTGCTCGCGGGGGTGGAGCACGGGGACCTCGCCGGGGCCCTGGTCCGGCTCTCGCCCGAACTGCGGGCGGTGCTCCAGGCGACGGTGATCGACGGGCTGACCACCCGCGAGGCGGCGGTCCTGCTCGGCATCCCGCCGGGGACGGTCAAGACCCGCGCGATGCGGGCGCGCAAGCAGCTGCGGGAGGAGTTGGCATGACCTGGCACGTGTCCGAAGAGGATCTGCGGGCGTACGCGCGCGGCGAGCTGGCGCCGCCGCTGCTCTGGTCGGCCGACACCCACGTCGGCTCCTGCGCCGACTGCCGTGCGGTGCTCGCGTCGGTGTCCGACCCGGTCGCGCTGGACGCCGGCTGGGACCGCCTGGACGCCGAACTGGACGCGCCCCGGCCCGGGCTGGGCGAACGGCTCCTGACCCGCGTCGGGGTCGCCGAGCCCACCGCACGGCTGCTCACCGCGACCCCGGTGCTGCGCCGCTCCTGGCTGGCGTCGGTGGCGTTCGTGCTGGCGGCGACGGTCCTCGTGGTCCACGCGGTGGACGCCCCGGCCCTGTTCCTCGCCCTCGCCCCGCTGCTCCCGCTCGCCGCGGTGGCCCTGTCGTACGGACCGGTCCTCGACCCGACGTACGAGATCGCCGCGGTCGCCCCGACGCACGGCTTCCGGCTGCTGATGATCCGCACGGTCGCCGCGCTGACCGCCTCCCTCGGCCTCAACTGCCTGGCCGCGCTGGCCCTGCCCGGCTACGGCCTGCTCGCCTTCGGCTGGCTGCTGCCCGCTCTCGCGCTCACCGCGGCGGGCCTCGCCCTCTCCGTCCGGCTGGGCCCGCTGCTCGGGCCCGGACTGGTCGGCGGGGCGTGGACGGCCCTGATGGCGGTGGCCGCGATGCACCCGGCGCACACGCCGGTCGCCTTCACCACGGCAGGCCAGTCGGTGGCCGCCGCTCTCGCCGCGCTGGCGACGGCCCTGCTGCACCAGGTGCGGGACCGCTTCGACGCCAGGCCCTACTGACCGCCCGACCGAATGACCGCCTGATCGCTGGAGTCCTACGTTGAACACCACTGTCTCCGCCGCCGGCCTCACCATGCGCTACGGCGGCACCCCGGCGCTCGACGGCGTCACCCTGTCGCTGACGGACGGCGTGACGGGCCTGCTCGGGCCCAACGGTGCGGGAAAGACGACCCTGTTGAAGGTCCTGGCGACCGCCGTGCCGCCGGACGCCGGCGCCTTCACGGTGCACGGCGCGGACCCGGCCACGCCGGCCGGCCGGCTCGCGGTCCGCCGCACGCTGGGCTACCTCCCGCAGACCCCCGGCTTCCACCCGGACTTCACGGCCTTCGAGTTCGTTGACTACGTCGCCATCCTCAAGGAGCTCACCGACCGGGGTGATCGCCATCGCGAGGTACGGCGCGTCCTTGACCAGGTCGGCCTGGCCGACGTGCGCGGCAAGCGGATCAAGCGGCTCTCCGGCGGGATGCGGCAGCGGGTCGCGCTGGCCGCCGCGCTCGTCGGCGACCCCCGCTTCCTGGTCCTGGACGAGCCGACGGTCGGACTCGACCCCGAACAGCGCATGAGGTTCCGGGAGTTGATCGCGGAGGCGGGCGAGGACCGCACGGTACTGCTGTCCACCCACCAGACCGAGGACGTGGCGATGCTCTGCAACCGGGTGATCGTGCTCACCGAGGGCCGGGTCCGGTACGACGGCACGCCGGCCGGGCTGACGGCCCACGCGGCCGGACGTGTCTGGAGCAGCACGGAACGCGCCCCGGGCGCACGGGCGAGCTGGCGCACCGGCACCGGCGCCTTCCGTAACGTCGGCGACCCGCCCACCGGCGCCGACCTGCTCGAACCGACCCTGGAGGACGGCTATCTGCTGGTCCTCGAAGCGGCGGAGTCCGAGGTGGCGGCGGCATGACGACGACACTCGTGACGAAGCCGGCGGCCGCCGGGCGCGCGGACCACGACCGCGACACCGCGTCCGCGTCCGTCTTCGCCCTGGCCGTGTTCGAGGCCCGTCAGCTGCTCCTCCAGATCCCGCTGCTGGTCTTCGGCCTGCTGTATCTCGCCTACGTCGGGTACGGCCTGTTCGGCCGCGACGAGGGCATGGACGCGTATCCGGTCCTGCACGACGTGGACCGCGCCACCCAGGGCGGCCCGGAACTGCTCGCCGTCGCCCTGCTGGTGTGCGTGCACCGGGCGGCGCTGCTCAACCGGCGGCGGGGCCTGGAGGAGCAGTTCGGGGTGCTGGCGATGCCGCCCGCGCGCCGTACGCTCGCCCACGCCCTGTCCGCCGTGCCCTTCGCGGTCGGCGTCGCCCTGGTGGTCGACGTCCAGTTCGCGTGGGCGGCGCTGCGGCCGGGCGCGGTCGGCCACGGCTCGGTCTACGAACTGGCGGTGGCCCCGCTGACCGTCCTGCTCGCCGGTGCGCTCGGCGTGCTGCTGGCCCGGGTCCTGCCCCACCCGGCGGCCCCGCTGCTCTTCCTGCTCGCGATCGGGCTCGTCACCAGCCTGCTGCCCGGCGGCTCGGGCCGGCACGGCGTGGACTGGCTGTGGCCGGTGGTGCTGGAGAACGGCGGCACCCCGGTCCCCGGTGAACTGCTGGGCCGCCCGGCGGGCTGGCACGCGCTGTACCTGACCGGGCTCACGGTGCTGCTGGTGTGCGTGGCGATGTGGATGGCCGGCGGCCGGGCGCGGGTCCTGAAGGCGGCGACGGCCGTGGCCCTGGCTGCGGCGGTGGCCGGCGCGGCCGGTCAGGCGCCGGGGGACTCCGCCGGTCTGCAGGCCGCGCGGAAGGTAGAGGCGGACCACCCGGCGAAGTTCCAGACGTGCGTCGAGCGGGCCGGCTCCCGGTACTGCGCGTACCCGGACTGGAAGGGCTGGACGGTCGACTGGGCCGCAGTGGTGCACCGGGTGCAGGCCGAGGCGGGCGGCGACGCGGCCACGACCCGGCTCACCGTCCGCCAGCGCATCCAGGAGATCACCGACCTGACCGCGGACGCCACCCTCCCGACCAGCTCCACCCCGGGCACGGTCACCGTCGGCACCCAGTGGGGCGGCAACCGGGTCCCCGAGTTCGCGGTCGGGGTCGCCCGGGTCCTGGTCGCGGGCAGTGAAAACGCCTCCGCGGACATGTGCGACGCCCGCGTGGTGACGACGATGTGGCTGGCCCTGGCCACCGACCCCACCCCGACGGACACCTTCCGCCACCTCCGCATCGACGACAGCCTCAGCGGCTCGGCCGCGGTCCTGACCTCGGACGGCGGCAGCATGTCCGTCTCGGCCCAGCAGACCGAGGTCGTACGGGAGCTGCTCCGGGAGCCGCACGACACGGTGGCGGCCCGGGTGAAGGCCCACTGGCAGGAGCTGGTCTCACCGCACACGACGACGGCCGAGGCGGCCCGCCTGCTCGGCGTGAAGGTACCGAAGGGACCGGACGACTGCCCGGCGGGCTGACGGGGGCATGATGAAGGCGACAGGTGCCTGGGCGGACGAGGAGACGGGCATGGAGAACCCCTTCCGCGACGGAGGGCCCCTCGAAAGGGCGATGCCCTGGCTCTCGGCGGCCGTGGTCCTGCTGCTCGCCGCGGCCGTCCTGGCGGGCGGCGCCGGACCCCTCGTCAAGGCGCTCGCCGCGGCCGTCGCCGTCGCCGTGCTCGGCAGGTCCGCCTACCTGGTCAACCGCAGGCGGCCGCCGGGGCGCTGAGGCCCCCTCAGGTCTCCGTCCGGTACATCAGGTCCGTCTCGTGGGTCGTGAAGCCCAGGCGTTCGTATACCGCCACCGCCGCCGTGTTGTCCGCGTCGACGTACAGCATCGCCGTCGGCAGGCCGCGGTCGGCCAGGTGGCGCAGGCCGATCGTGGTGAGGGACTTGCCGAGGCCGCCGCCCTGGGCCGCGGGGGAGACGCCGAGGACGTAGACCTCGCCGAGGCGTTCCGCGTCGTGGACCTTCGTCCAGTGGAAGCCGAGGAGTTCGCCGCCGCGCTCCGCGAGGAAGAAGCCGGCCTGGTCGAACCAGGGCTGGGCCTTGCGGTCGTCCAGGTCGCGCTGGGTGAGCGAGCCCTGCTCCGGGTGGTGGGCGAAGGCGGCGGCGTTGACGGCCAGCCAGGCCGCGTCGTCCCGGCCGGGCTCGAAGGCGCGGACGGTGACGCCCTCGGGCAGCTTCGGCTCCGGCAGGTCCAGGTCCGTCAAAGGGCGGCGCATCTGGCGCAGTTCGCGGAAGAGGGTGAGGCCGAGGACCTGGGCGAGGTGGCGGGCCGCGGAGTGGCCGCCGTGTGCCCATACCCGCAGCCGCTTGCCGGACGCGGCCAGCAGGGCGGCGCCCAGCGCGCGGCCGTGACCGTGCCCGCGGTGATCGGGGTGCACGACGAGTTCCGCGGCCGGCGCCTCCACCGGGTCGGTGTCCTCCAGCTGGGCGTAGCCCACGAGTTCGCCGCCGACGGAGAGGAGCAGATGGGAGACGCCCTCCCGGGCGCCGCCGGTCAGCTGGAGGCGGCCCTGCTCGGACACCGGCTGCTGGCCGTCGGCCCGCGCGGCCGCCGCCAGCAGTTCCCCTACGGCCTCGGCCTGATCCGGGGTGAGCGCGGAGAAGGTGTCGATGGAGCGGGAGTACATGGGGGGCCGTGCGGTGTCGTCGCTGGTCATGCGTACGAGGGTACGGGGCCTGATCGGCAAAGTGGGGACACCGGGGAAAGGTAAAGGGCGGGGCAACCGGCAACCAAGATGTAACCATGAACCCCCTGTCGTGCTACGCGCGTTGACCCTAGGCTGCGCCGGACCGGGCCACTTCTCAGCAGACCCACAGGGGGCTCCATGCAAGCGCAGTCCAGACCCTCCAGACGGCGTACCTACGCGCTGCTCGCGTCGGCCGCCGGGCTCGCCACCGTCGCGGCCCTGGCGGGTGCGCTGCCCGCCGACGCGCACTCCGGCAAGGGGCACGGGCACCAGCACCCCAGTCGCTACCAGGACGTCCAGCTGCTCTCCTTCAACGACCTGCACGGCAACCTGGAGCCGCCGGCCGGCTCCTCGGGCCGGGTCACCGAGACCCAGGCCGACGGGACGACGAAGACCATCGACGCCGGTGGTGTCGAGTACCTGGCCACCCATCTCCGCGAGGCCCGTAAGGGACACCCGTACTCCGTCACCGCCGCCGGCGGCGACATGGTCGGCGCCTCCCCGCTGATCTCCGGTCTCTTCCACGACGAGCCGACCATCGAGGCGCTGAACAAGCTCGACCTGGACGTGACGACGGTCGGCAACCACGAGTTCGACGAGGGCGCCAGGGAACTGGCCCGCCTCCAGAACGGCGGCTGCCACCCCACCGACGGCTGCTACACCGGCAAGAAGTTCAAGGGCGCCGACTTCCCCTACCTGGCGGCCAACGTCCTGGACGAGAAGACGGACAAGCCGATCCTCAAGCCCTACTGGGTCTGGCAGAAGAAGGACGTCAGGATCGGGTTCATCGGCGTCACCCTGGAGGGCACGCCCGGCATCGTCTCCGCCGACGGCGTCAAGGGCCTGGCCTTCAAGGACGAGGTCGAGACCATCAACAAGTACGCCAAGGTGCTCCAGCGCCAGGGCGTCCAGTCGATCGTGGCGCTGGTCCACGAGGGCGGCTTCCCGTCCTCGTCCAGCTACAACCACGACTGCGACTCGCCGGGCGCCGGCGACGGCATCTCCGGTCCCATCGTGGACATCGCGAAGAACGTGACCCCGGCCGTGGACGCGCTGGTCACCGGGCACACCCACACCGCGTACGTGTGCACGGTCGACGACCCGGCCGGCAACCCCCGCATGGTCACGTCCGCCGCCTCCTTCGGCCGCCTCTACACCGACACCACGCTGACCTACGACCGCCGTACCGGTGACATCGCGCGTACGGCCGTCCAGTCCGCGAACCACGTGGTCACCCGGGACGTCGCCAAGGCGCCCGACATGACCGAGCTGATCGGCAAGTGGAACACCCTCGCCGCCCCGATCGGCAACCGCGCCATCGGCCACATCTCCGCCGACGTGAACAACACCGGCACCGAGTCCCCGATGGGCGACCTGATCGCCGACGCCCAGTTCGCGTACGGCAAGGAGCTGGACCCGGGGACCGACCTCGCGCTGATGAACCCGGGCGGGGTGCGGGCCGGGCTGACGTACGCGGCCAAGGGGAGTGAGGGCGACGGCGTCGTGACGTACGCCGAGGGCTTCACCGTGCAGCCGTTCGCCAACACCGTGAACCTCCAGGACTTCACCGGCGCGCAGCTGATCCAGGTGCTCAAGGAACAGGTGAGCGGTACGAACGCGGCCGCCCCGAAGATCCTCCAGCCGTCCGCCGGCCTC
This sequence comes from Streptomyces sp. NPDC058457, assembly GCF_042720695.1. Classification (NCBI taxonomy): domain Bacteria; kingdom Bacillati; phylum Actinomycetota; class Actinomycetes; order Kitasatosporales; family Streptomycetaceae; genus Streptomyces; species Streptomyces sp. NPDC058457. Next base: position 44,442 of record NZ_JBHXLU010000003.1, read on the forward strand.
GCCTACACCCTCGACCTGACGAAGACCGGCGCGGACCGTGTCGTCACCGATTCGGTGAAGCTGAACGGCACGGCCATCGACCCGGCCGCCACCTACCGCGTCGCCACCAACTCCTTCCTCGCGGGCGGCGGCGACGGCTTCACCACCCTCGGCCAGGGCACCGGAGACCTCGTCGGCACCGACGACCTGTCGGCCCTCGCCCAGTACCTGACGGCCAACTCCTCGGCCACGAACCCGCTCGCGCCGCCGGCCGCGAACCGGATCACGATCGTGCAGTAGCCGCCGTCTCCGCCCCGCCCGAGGGCCCGGTACGCACACCCGTGCGTACCGGGCCCTTTCTGCTGGAGCTGCCGGATCTGCTGGATAAAACCTATGTGAGGCAGCGAACGGTTCCCGGTTGCTTCTGAAAATTCATCTCAGCCGCAATTCATCGAGGTCTAAGTGAAAATGGCTTTCTCCGGGTCTCGGATCACGTAATGTTTTCCATGTCGAAAGCGAACGGCGCGGACGGCAGAACGAAGGAGAAGAGCATGAGCTTCCACAAGATCGTCCCGGTGAAGAAGTCCGAGCGGCCCGCCCCGAAGCCGGAGCCGAAGAAGAAGGACTGCAAGAAGTCCCAGCCCAAGCGCCCCGTCGGTAACCGCTAAGTCACCAGCCCTGAGGAGGGAATTTTCATGAGCTTCCACAAGATCGTCCCCGTCAAGAAGCACCGCAAGCCCGCTCCGGCCCCGAAGAAGCCCGCGCCGAAGAAGCCGGAGCCGAACCGCCGCCCGGTCGGCGACGAGCGCTGACAAAGAATTTACAGACGTAATTCAAATTAATTCACAGGTTGTTGCAGCGGGGCAGTAGAGAAACTGTTGCAGAACCAGGACAGAAGTCCCCACAGAAGTCACCACGGAGAGGTAGAACACCATGAGCTTCCACAAGATCGTCCCCGTCAAGAAGCACCGCAAGCCGGCCCCGGCCCCGAAGAAGCCCGCGCCGAAGAAGCCGGAGCCGAAGCGCCCCGTCGGCGACCAGCACTGAGGCAAGCCGTGAGGCGGGGTCACCGGTTACGCGTGGTCGTACCGGTGGCCCCGCCTCGGCCATGTCCACCCCCGCCCCTCCGAAGCCCCGACACCCCTGAAGGGAGTTGCCGACCATGAGAGAAGCCCGTACGGCCTTCCGCCGCTTCTGGCCGCTGACCCGCGGCGACCGCAAGTGGCTGTGGATGATCATCGCGTGTGTCGTGGTGTCCGCGCTCGCCGAGACCGCCGCGATCCTGCTCTTCGCCGACCTCACCGACAACGCCCTGCAGGCCGGTTCGCTCTCCGCCTTCTGGGGCCCGGCCGGCGCCTGGCTGCTGGTCGCCGCGGTGGGCGCGTTCGTCGGCTACCTCGGCAACTCGCTGGCCACCTGGACCGCCGAGAGATTCGTGCTGCGCCTGCGCGCCAAGGTCTTCCGGCACGTCCAGGACCTGCCCCCGCACTTCTTCCAGCAGCACCGCCAGGGCGACCTGGTGGAACGCCTCACCGGTGACGTCGAGGCCATCGAGCAGATGGTCGTGTCCGGTGTCGTCGGCACCGTCGCCGCCGCCTTCTCCGCCGTCTTCTACGCGGCCGCCGCCTTCTGGCTGCGCTGGGACCTGGCGCTGGCCACCTTCGTCCTCGCACCCCTGTTCCTGTTCGCCGCCCGCCGCTTCTCCGGCCGGATCAGGACCGCCTCTCAGGACGAGCGGGTCGCCGACGGCGCGATCACCTCCGTGGTCGAGGAGTCCCTCGGCAACGTCGTCCTCACCCAGGCGTACAACCGCCGCCGGGACGAGGAGAAGCGCCTCGACGTCGAGGCCCGCGCCTGGATGCGGGCGAGCGTGCGCGGAGCCCGGCTCAGCGAGATGTACGCGCAGTTCGTCGAGGTCGTCGAGACCCTCTGCGTGCTCGCCGTGATCGGCCTGGGCGTCTGGGAGATCTCCGCCGACCGCATGACCCTGGGCCAGCTCCTCGCCTTCGCCGCCTTCCTCGGCTACCTCTACCCGCCGATCCGCAACCTCGGCCAGCTCGGCCTCACCCTCACCGCGGCCACCGCGGGCGCCGAGCGCATCGGCGAGATCCTGGACGCCGAGCCCGCCGTCACCGACCCCGCCCTGCCGGTCGGCTCCTGGCCCGTCCGCGGCTGGGTCAGCTTCCACAACGTCTCCTTCCGCTACCCGGAGTCCCCTCGCGCCTCCCTCCGAGACGTCGACTTCGCGGTCGGCCCCGGCGAACTGGTCCTGGTCACCGGCAAGAGCGGCGCCGGCAAGTCCACCCTCTCCAAGCTCCTCACCCGCTTCTACGACCCCTCGGCCGGCGTGATCTGCCTGGACGGCGTCCCGCTCACCGACGTACCCCTGGAGTTCCTCCGCGAGAACGTCGCCCTGCTCCCGCAGCAGACGCTGATCCTCAACGGCACGGTCCGCGAGAACATCGAGTGCGGCCGCCCCGGCGCGAGTGACGAGGAGATCGAGCAGGCGGCACGCGACGCCGCCGCCCACGACTTCATCACCGCCCTCCCCGAGGGCTACGACACCCACATCGCCCCGGGCACGGCCGCCCTCTCCGGGGGCCAGCTCCAGCGGATCGCCATCGCCCGCGCGATGCTCCGCGCCGCCCCGGTCCTCGTCCTCGACGAGCCGACCGCGGGCCTGGACGCGATCGCCGCCCGCCAGGTGGTGGCCCCGCTGCGCAGGCTCATGGCCGGCCGCACGACCATCATGATCACGCACGACCTCACCCTGGCCCCCGACGCCGACCGCATCCTCGTCGTCGACCACGGCCGCCTGGTGGAGGCGGGCACCCACGCCGAACTCCTCGCCCGCGGCGGCGCCTACGCCGCCCTGGCCCACCCGCTCCCGGAGGCCATCGCGGCGGAACCGGCGGCGGCCCCGGACGAGACGATGATCCTCAGGTGGTAGCCACGTCGGTGGCTCAGGAGGCAGTTCAAGAAGCAGGAGCCGTCCGCAGGGTGTACCCCATCCCGCGCACGGTGTGGATGAGCCGCGGTTCGCCGCGGCTCTCCAGTTTCCGCCGCAGGTACATGATGTAGACGTCCAGCGTGTTGGAGGCGGGCGCGAACTCGAAGCCCCACACGTCCCGCAGGATCCGCTCCCGGCTGAGCACCCGCCCCGGATACCGCAGCAGGAACTCCAGCAGCGCGTACTCGGTCTTGGTCAGGTCGAGGGCCCGGTCCCCGCGGTGCACGGTCCGGGTCCGCAGATCCATCGCGACGTCGTCGTACCCGAGGAAACGGTCCTTGCCCGGCTCCGTCCCCGCCGCCTGCGCCTCCCGCCGCGGACTGCGCCGCAGCAACGCCCGTACCCGGGCGAGGAGCTCCTCGGCGGCGAACGGCTTGGCCAGATACCCGTCCGCACCGTTGTCGAGGGCGACGATGCGGTCCCCGACCGCGTTCCGCCCGGTGATCATGAGAATGGGCACGGTGGACCCGGAGGCCCGGATCCGCCGGGTGGCCGCAAGACCGTCGAGGCCCGGCATCTCCACGTCCATGAGCACCAGGTCGGGCTCGCTCTCCGGGGCCCCGAGGAGATCGAGGGCCACTCTGCCGTCCCCGGCGAGGAGCGTCTCGTATCCCTCGAACCTGAGCAGCCGGCTGATCCCGTCCCGCACGGCCGCGTCGTCGTCGGCCAGCAAAATCTTCCTCGCCATCTGACTCGCCATCTGACAAAAGTGTGACGAGGGGCTGTGACGGGCCTGGGTGAGGGATGTGGATGGGCTACGGCCGTCGGAGCCGGCCGGTCACCGGAGGACGACGGCCGCTGTGACCAGCAGTCCCACGGCCAGGGCTCCCCGCCTGATCCGCTCCTTGCGCCGCGCGATCCGCCCCCCAATCGAGGCCCCCTCCCCGGACGTGACGCACCGATCAGGTGCACGACAGGGGAGAGGGCAAGTCGGCCCGCTGTGGCCTCAGTCGGGCCCCTGCGCCACTCCGTCGCGCGGCGGCCGGGTGCTCCAGTACCACTGGAGTGCGGCGGCGAGGACGGCGCCCGAGACCAGGGGTACGCACACGAAGAGCACGAGCGGATGGTCCGGACGTTCCATCAGGATCAGCCCGATGTCGACCACGAACATGGCGAAGAAGACCCCGATCCCGCCGTACACCCCCCACATCCACGCCCTGCGCCGCACGGCCCCCTGCCGGATCCGTTCCTCGACGTCCGGGCGGCGCTCCCAGGTGAGGCTGCGGTGCGGGGCGGCGGCCAGGCACAGCTCCGCGACCTCGGCGTAGGGGTCGTCCAGCTGCCAGTCGTTGAGGTGCGGGAGCAGGAAGCGGCGGCCCTGGAAGTCGTACAGGTAGGTGAGCCACTGCGGGGCCATCCGCCCGGAACCGCGCGGCGCCTGCTCGACCCGGATGTCGTACACCTCGGACCAGGCCCAGCTCCGCGCACGCACCGGACCCTGCGCGGTGATCCCCGCGGCCGTGACCCTGGTGCGCGCCCGGAACTGCTCCAGCGCGATCCGCGCGACCGCCAGGACCAGCAGCGCCACGATGAACGGCGGCTCCCACCGGAACCTGCTCCCGCCGCGGTCGGCGTCGACCCGGCCGGTCTGGATGAGCGCGTTCAGCAGTATCAGCCCCAGCAGGAGGAACTGCCCCAGGGGCGGGTTGCGCCGCCTCCGGTACTCCCGCTCGACTCCACCCTCGTCCACGTCTCGTGCCCCTCACCAGGCGCACCGAACGGGTGCGCGACTGGGGAGAGGATAAGGCGGCTTGCTGAGGCGTCAGGAGGCGGTGGGCATCCAGTCGCCGGGCTGGTCCGCGATCTTCTGCGGGGCCGCCTGCGCATTGCTGAGCTGCGGCTGGCCGGAGCTCGCCGCCGGCTGACCGAGGGTGTCCGTGACCGGCCGGGGCCGGCGAAGGGACGTGGTTCGAGCTGAGCGGTGGTGGACCGTTCCGTCTTCGCTTCCGTCTTCGCTCGAACGGGTGAGCTGGAGTCGATTCCCCTGGTCACTCACGGCGTCTTACCTACCGTGATCGCGTTGCTTGTGCCGCAGGCACGCCCAGCCCACACTTGATGAGGAGGTGCCACCTTGACCGCTCTCGCACATGAGAGGCCCGAGACCATGTCCGAGGCTTCGGCTGACATCGTGAACGGACCTGACCTGGACGAGGTCCTGTGGCAGGCATGGAAGGCCATGGAACTCCCCGAGGGCTACCGCGCCGAGATCATCGAGGGAGCCATCGAGGTGTCGCCCACCGCTCGCCGTTCGCACATGCAGATCGCCAATCGCGTGCGAAAGGCCCTGGACAAGTTCCTGGACGGAGGTGAGTACACCTGCTACCAGGATGGGAACGTGATCCACAATTGCAAGGCATGGATCCCAGATGTCTTCGTCGCCCCGGAGGACACGGAGCCGTGCGGTGACGAGGATGACATGGGAGTCAGGGCCGACGCTGTGCACCTCATCGTCGAGGTGGTCTCCCCCGGAAAACGCAACCAGGACCGTGACCGCATCCGCAAGCGCCGCGAGTACGCCCGCGCCGGAATCCCCGTGTACGTGATCATCGACGACTACGACGGCCAGGGCGCCGTCACCGTCTTCACCGGCCCTCGCCCCGACAAGGCCGACTGGGAGGACATCCACCGTGTCCCCTACGGCACCGAGGTCACGGTTCCCGAAAGTTCCGCCAAGGGTTTCGTGATCGGGGAGACGATCACGGGCCCGAAGCGCGGGTGAGTGCTCTCTTGCAGGGGGGCGGGTCGGCGTGGGTCGCTTTTCGCTCGCCGAACCGGGGTTCAGGACGAAGGTGATGGGCGACTGTCACGAACGGGTGAAGCCGGTGAAAGTCGGCTCGGCCGGTTCCATACGTGCTCGGCAACATCCGTCGGATTGCCGCTGAGAAGGCGCGCGCGGCCAAGGGGATCGCAGCAGCGTGATCATCCTCGACACCAGCGCGACCTGCGCGTTGGCGGACGGCCTAAAACGCTGAACCTCCTGGCCGCGAACATGGCGCGTACCCCTGGCGATCTCCTGCGCATCCCTGCGATCTGCCTCATGCACGCGGAGTCGGAGGACGAGGGCGTCGCACGCCGCGTCCTCGCGTTCTCTTCCGCCGAGGTCGACGAGCTGGACACGGCCGCGGCAGCCACCGTCGGCACCATGATCCGGGACGGATACGGCGGAGCCGATACCTGCCATGCTCTGTACGCTGCGCTACCGCGGCCCGACTTCAACGGGATGTCGATCCTCCTGACGGACCGCGAAGACCGTTATCCGCCTGGGGTGGTTGCCATCGACATCGACTCCCCGGGGATGCTCGGCTTCTACTGAGCGCCGTACGTGATCTCACCCGTCGCGCTCCAGCAGACGCCCGCCCCGGCTGACGGCGATGCGGATCACGTCCTCCAGCGACTCGGTCGCCCTGGTCAGCGCGGAACGTACGGCGAACTCACAGGGGCCTATTGGAGGAGCACGGACCATGACCCGCACCCCCGATCTCAGCAACGCCATGTGGTGCAAGTCGAGCTACAGCGACGGGGGAGACAACAACTGTGTCGAGATCGCCTTCGGCCACCCCGGCACAGTCCCCGTCCGAGACAGCAAGCTCCCGGTGGCCTGCCCGCTCGTCTTCTCGGCCGCGTCCTGGTCCGGGTTCGTGGCCGGGGTCAAGGGAGAGGCCGATTGGCGCACATTTGGGTGACATATGCCCGAAGAGCTGATGTTCGAGGCGGCGCCGCCTACACGCTGGATCCCGTGACGACGACACGAACAACGGATCCACGAAGTGCGAGGCGGCTATGGTCGTAGACCTGAAGCGTCGGAGGAGGGCATCGGTCATGACCGCTCACGCCACGGAGAACGACCAGGTCATCCCGCCTATGCCGGAGCGGACGCCTAAGGCGCTGCGGGACGCCATCGCTGAGCATGCGCCCGTGCTGCTGCCGGATTTCGACGCGCACTGGAAGTGGGCGATCGCCGACGCGTACGACGTGGGTCCCGTGTGCGCGTTCATGGCCTTCTGGTGGGGCGAGTACGCCCTCGCGCGCGACCCCAAGCTGGACGCGTACGTGCATGATCTTGAGTACCGGGCCGGGAACGTGTGCACCGACATCAGTGAGGCGAAGGCTCTCCTCGAAGAGGCGGCGCGGATCCGCCATCGGGTGCAAGCTGTGGAGCCCGGGGAGTGACCGACGGTTTCATGGGGCCGCCCTGGCAGATGGACTGGCGGCTCGATGCTCTTGCTGCCCTGGAAGCGCTGCCTGCGCACGTGCGGGAAATGGTCTACGCGGCGCGTGCCGAGTTAGTTGTTGCCAAGGATCCCTGTTTCCGCGGCATCGAGACCGATGTCGGCCTCCCCGAGGGCATGAAAGTCAGGCCGATCCGGTCCACCCAACCGAAGGGCGCCCACGCGCTTTTCTTCGACTACGGCAACGGCTGGCTGAAATACACCTTCTCCCGACGCATCGAGGATCCGCAGATCCTGGTCGAGGAGGTCTTCTGGCTGGAATTCAAACCGCCTGCCCCGGCGTCTCCGGCGGAGCCGTAGGCGCCCCCGGCAGCCGTACCGTCGCCACGGTCCCACCGCCGTTGGCGCGGGCCAGGGTGACGTCGCCGCCGGCCTGCTGGACCGTGCGGGCGACGATGGAGAGGCCGAGGCCGGAGCCGGGGAGGGCCCGTGCGCTCGGTGAGCGCCAGAAGCGGTCGAAGACGTGGGGGAGTTCGTCCTCGGGGATGCCGGGGCCGTGGTCGCGGACGGTGAGGACGCCGCGTTCGAGGGTGACCTCGATCTTGCCGCCCTCCGGGCTGAACTTCACCGCGTTGTCGAGGATGTTGACTATCGCCCGCTCCAGGGCGGAGGGCTCCGCCCGGACGAACCACGGCTGGACGTCCGCCGTGATCGTCAGCTCCGGACCGCGCAGCCGGGCGCGGCGCAGGGCCGCCTCGACCGTGTCCTGAAGGGCCACCATCTGCACGCGCTCACCGCGCTGCCCCTCCGAGCGGGACAGCTCCTGGAGGTCGCCGATCAGCGACGCCAACTCCGTCATCTGCGCCTTCACCGAGGCGAGCAGCGCCTTGCGGTCCGCCGGGGGGATCGGACGGCCGGTCTCCTCGCTGCGGGTGAGGAGTTCGATGTTCGTGCGGAGGGAGGTCAGGGGGGTGCGGAGTTCGTGGCCGGCGTCGGCGATCAGCTGCTGCTGGAGCTCCCGGGAGTTCGCCAGAGAGCTGGTCATGCTGTTGAACGAGCGGGACAGGCGGGCGATCTCGTCGTCCGACTCCTCCTCCACCGGGATGCGGACACTGAGGTCTTCGGTGCGGGCGACGTGTTCGACGGCTTCGGTGAGCTTGTCGACGGGGCGCAGACCGGCGCGGGCGACGGCCAGGCCTGCGGCTCCGGCGCCGAGGACTCCGATACCGGAGACGAGGAGGAGGATCAGGGCGAGGTCTTTGAGGGTGTCCTGGGTGCTCTTCAGGGGGACGGCGGTGACCAGTCCGACGTAGGAGCCGGTATCGGTGGGGAACACCTGCGTCATCACGCGCAGTGCGTTGCCGTCCTTGTCGGTGCCGTTGCGGAAGTAGAGCGTGTCGGTGTCCCCGGCCTTGATGACGTTCTTGTCGTCCTGAGTGACCTTGACCTCGCCCGTGGAGCCGGGCAGAAGGCAGACCCTGTTGTCCAGCGTGACTGCCTGGCCGTAGTTGGTCCGGAAGCTGTTGGCGTCCTGGGGCGTTTCGGAGCAGTCGGCGATGGCGTTGCTGAGGATCCCGTATACCGCCGGCCCGCGCTGTTCCCTCTGCAAGTCGTTCCGGAGCTGGTCGTACAGCTTCCCCTGCACAATGAACCAGCACGTCACCGAAACCGCCGCCACCGCGAACGCCACCGCCGCCGCGACCAGCATCGACAGGCGGGACCGGAGCGGGAGGTTGCGGAAGCGGCGGGCGAGCCTGTTCACTCCGCGCCGCCCTGGCGCAGGACGTACCCGACGCCGCGCACGGTGTGGACGAGGCGCGGCTCGCCGCCGGCCTCGGTCTTGCGGCGGAGGTACATGACGTAGACGTCGAGGGAGTTGGAGGACGGCTCGAAGTCGAAGCCCCAGACGGCCTTGAGGATCTGCTCGCGGGTGAGGACCTGGCGCGGGTGTGCCATGAACATTTCGAGGAGGGTGAACTCGGTGCGGGTCAGCTCGACCTGGCGGCCGGATCGGGTGACCTCTCGGGTCGCCAGGTCCATGCGCAGGTCGCCGAAGGTCAGGGCCTCGTCCTCCTGGGCGCCGTCGGAGAGCGACGCCGCGTAGGAGCTGCGGCGGAGGAGGGCCCGGATACGGGCGAAGAGCTCGTCGAGTTCGAACGGCTTGACCAGGTAGTCGTCGGCCCCGGCGTCGAGGCCGGTGACACGGTCGCCGACCGTGTCGCGGGCCGTCAGCATCAGGATCGGGGTGGTGTCGCCGGCCCCGCGGATGCGGCGGGCCGCGGTCATGCCGTCCATCCGCGGCATCTGGATGTCGAGGACGATCAGGTCCGGCTTGTAGGCGGTCGCCTTCTCCAGCGCGTCCGCGCCGTCGACCGCGACCTCGGTCTCGTACCCCTCGAAGGCGAGGCTGCGCTGGAGAGCCTCGCGTACGGCCGGCTCGTCGTCGACGATCAGGATGCGCTGGGGTTCACGGTCGCCATCGGCGGGGCTCATCGCTCGCGGTTCCTCGGGGTGCGGTGGTTCGTGGTCGGGACGCCTCTCAGCCTCGCATGTTTCCGGGCTGTCGGGTATGCACGCTGGTGGGACGGAACGCCCCTAGCCGCGTACCAGGGTCATGCGGCTCAGCGGCACCTTGCGCTGGTGCGGCCGGGCCGCCGAGGTACGCAGGCCCATCAGCTGCGGAGCCGACGCGACCTCCGGGGCGCGCGGGGCCGGGGTCGGGGCCACCGCCGCCTCCGTCGGTGCGTGGAGCTCGTACGCCACGGCAAGGGCCAGGCTGAAACCGGCCGGGCTGTCGGCGGCCATCGTGTGCGAAACCTGCTTGATCATGACGTACTCCCTTGCTGTTGGTGCTGTGCCGTTGCTCAGCTGGTGGAGCCCGCCCGCAGCTTGGCCAGGTCGGACTTGACGGTGTTGATCGGGATGGCGAAGCCGAGGCCGACGCTGCCCGCGTCCGAGGAGGACGACGAGGAGTCCGAACTGGCCGAGTACATCGCCGAGTTGATGCCGATGATGTTGCCGCCGGCGTCGATCAGCGCGCCGCCGGAGTTGCCGGGGTTCAACGAGGCGTCCGTCTGGATCGCCTTGTAGGTCGTCGTCGACGAACCCGTGTCGCCGTTGAACTGCTGGCCGCCGAAGGAGAACGGCCACTGGCCGCTGCCGCCGCTGCCCTGCTGTTGCTGCTGCTGGCCCTCGTCGGTGGAGACGGTCACGTCCCGGTTGAGCGCGGAGACGATGCCGCTGGTGACGGTGCCGGTCAGGCCCTCGGGGGAGCCGATCGCCACGACCGAGTCGCCGACCTGGACCCCGTCGGAGTTGCCGAGGGTGGCGGACTTGAGGCCGGAGGCGCCCTGGAGCTTGAGGAGGGCGAGGTCCTTGGAGCTGTCGGTGCCGACGACCTCGGCGGTGTACGACTTGCCGTCGCTGGTGGAGACCTTGACCGACTGGGCGCCGGAGATGACGTGGTTGTTGGTGATGATCTCGCCGTCGCTGGTGATGACGATGCCGGAACCGGTGGAGGTGCCGTTGCTGAGGGTCGCGTTGACCTCGACGACGCTCGGACTGACGGCGGCGGCGATCGCGGCGACGTCACCCTTCTTGCTGGAGGGCACCACGTTGGTGGTGGTGCTGCTGGAGACGACGTCGTTCTTGCCGGTCAGCTCCTGGAAGGCGTACGCGGTGCCGCCGCCGACGGCCGCCGCGACGATCGCGACCGCGGCGAGGAGGGCTATCGGGCCCCGGGTGCGCTTCTTCTTGGCATGGGCCGAGTGCTCGGGGTGCTCCGGGTGCTCCGCCGGGTGCTCCGCTTCGGGGCCGACGGTGGGAAGTACGGCCGTACCGCCGCCGTAGCCGCCGCCCTGACCGCCGTCCGCCGCCGGCTCCGCGGCCACCGGCTGCTGCGCAGGCTGGTGGGTGGGCGGGGGCGGCCACTCCGGGTTGACAGGGGAGGAGGCGTGCTGCTGCTGGGGGTACGCGCCCTGGTAGGCGTCACCCTGGGGACCCTGCGGGTTCTCGTACTCGCCGCTGCGGCGGAAGCTCTCGGTCATGACAAATAGCTTGTCCCGCGACCATGAGAGCCTCCTGAGTGCCCGCTGAGAACGCCGCGAGAAGCGTGTTTGCCCGATATAAGGAAGCTTCTCGCAGGTCGGGGAGGGTTCTCAGAAAGGGTTCATGAAGGGTTTCCTGTGGGTGCCCGCCGGTGGGGGCTGGTCGCGCAGTTCCCCGCGCCCCTTGGGGCGCGTCTGTGGCGCCCCTTGCTACAGCGCCCCGTCAGGGGCGCGGGGAACTGCGCGAGCAACCACGACGCACCCGCAGCCGACGACGTACTACACGCAGCCGCAGGAACTCCGTACCACCAGCCGGGAAGGAAACGTCTTCAGGCGTTCCCTCCTCGACCCCGCCACCCGCAGGCCGTCGTCCAGGACCAGGTCGACCGCCGCGCGGGCCATCGCCGGCCGGTCGGAGGCGATCGTCGTCAGCGGCGGGTCCGCAAGACCCGCCTCCTTGATGTCGTCGAAGCCGGCCACCGCCAGCTCCCCCGGCACGTCGATGCGCAGCTCACGGGCCGCCCGCAGGACGCCGAGCGCCTGGTCGTCGGTGGAGCAGAAGACCGCCGGCGGGCGGTGCGGGCCGGCGAGGATGTCGAGGGCCACCTTGTACGCGTCGTACCGGTTGTACGGCGCCTCGAACAGCCGGCCCTCCGTCGGCAGGCCCGCCTCGGCCATGGCCCGGCGCCAGCCCTCGACGTGGTCGGAGACCGGGTCGCCGACGGCCGGGGTGTCGGCGGTGCCGCCCATGCAGGCCACGTACTCGTAGCCGTGCTCCAGCAGATGGCGGACGGCGAGCTGGGCGCCGCCGAGGTCGTCCGTCACCACCGCCACGTCGTCGATCGCCTCCGGCCGCTCGTGCAGCAGCACCACCCGGGCGTCCCAGGCCTCGATCTCGGCGGCGGCCAGGTCGTTCAGCGCGTGCGAGACGAGGATGAGGCCCGAGACCCGCATCCCGAGGAACGCGCGCAGATAGTGGACCTCGCGCTCCCCGACGTAGTCGGTGTTGCCGACCAGCACCATTTTCCCGCGCTCGGACGCGGCCTGCTCGACCGCGTGCGCCATCTCGCCGAAGAACGGCTGACGGGCGTCCGGGATGATGAGGCCTATGAGGTCGGTGCGCCGCGAGGCCATCGCCTGGGCGACCCGGTCAGGCCGGTACCCCAGTTCCTTGATCGCCGCGAGGACACGCTCGCGCGTGGCCGGGGCGACCGGCCGGGGTCCGTTGTTGATGACATAGCTGACAACGGCGGTGGAAGTCCCCGCCAGCCGCGCCACATCATCCCGAGTCACCTTGGCCACGCGCGGAGTCTACGCGGATGGACCCGCTCTGGGCAGGGCGTATCGAAGCTTCGCTTGCGGAAGCAATGCCCCGTCCGGGCGACGCCCATGCCTCGCCCGGACGACGGCTATGCCTCCGTGGGTACCTCGACCGCGTCCAGGGCGGCCGATGCGTCCGCATCCTCCGCCTTTGCGAGCTCCGCCTTCGCCCTGGCCTCGTCGCTGAGCCGGTCGCCCTTCTCCGGCGTAACGAATCGATAACCGACGTTCCGGACGGTTCCGATCAAGGACTCGTGCTCCACGCCGAGCTTGGCGCGCAGCCGTCGTACGTGTACGTCGACGGTCCGGGTGCCGCCGAAGTAGTCGTACCCCCAGACCTCCTGGAGCAGCTGTGCGCGAGTGAACACCCGGCCGGGGTGCTGGGCGAGGTATTTCAGCAGCTCGAACTCCTTGAAGGTGAGGTCGAGGACCCGGCCCTTCAGCTTCGCGCTGTACGTCGCCTCGTCGACCGACAGGTCGCCGTTGCGGATCTCCATGGGGGAGTCGTCGTTGACGATCTGCTGCCGGCCCATGGCGAGCCGCAGCCGTGCCTCGACCTCGGCGGGGCCCGCGGTGTCGAGGAGCACGTCGTCGATGCCCCAGTCGGCGGTGACGGCGGCGAGCCCGCCCTCGGTGACGACGAGGATGAGCGGACAGCCTGGGCCGGTCGAGCGGAGCAGCTGGCAGAGGCTGCGGACCTGCGGGAGGTCGCGGCGGCCGTCGATCAGGATGACGTCGGCACCGGGGGTGTCGACGAGTGCGGGCCCCTCGGCCGGTGCGACCCGCACGTTGTGCAGGAGCAGGCCGAGAGCCGGCAGCACCTCCGTCGACGGCTGGAGGGCGTTGGTCAGGAGCAGCAGAGAACTCATATGTCTGGTTCCTCCTCGGTCCCTGCGAGGACTGTGTGCAATGACACTGCGCTGCGCTCCCGATGTTCCGTACACCGGCGGTCACCTGGAGTTTCCCGCTTCGTATACAGCCCTTCCGAAAGCACAAAAGGACCCGGTGGCGGCGCTGCCCGAGTCCTCTGCCCAGCAGAATAGCCCACATGAGCATTGGTCCGGCAGGTCATGTGGCACGTTCCATCGTTCGTCCGGCATATGAGACGAGCAGAAACGGCTCTATGCGGACGTTTCTGTGCACGGACGACGGGGTTTCCATCGATTCCGTATACGATCCCGCCGCGGTCGTATACGACGGCTCCCGGCCACTCTCCCGTGACCTTGTGTTCGTCATGGCCCACGGTTTCACCGGCGACGTGGACCGGCCACACGTACGACGGGTGGTGGCGGCCCTGACGGATTACGCGCCGGTGGTCAGCTTCTCCTTCCGCGGCCACGGCCGGTCCGCAGGGCGTACCACCGTCGGCGACCGCGAGGTCCTCGACCTGGCGGCGGCGGTGGCGTGGGCCCGGAACCTCGGCCACACCCGCGTCGTCACCGTCGGCTTCTCGATGGGCGGCTCGGTGGTCCTGCGGCACGCGGCCCTGCACGCCGGAGTGGACGCCGTGGTCTCCGTGTCGTCCCCCGCCCGCTGGTACTACCGCGGCACCGCCCCCATGCGCCGCCTGCACTGGCTGGTCACCAGACCGGAGGGCCGCCTCGTCGGCCGCTACGGCTTCCACACCCGTATCCACCACCGCGACTGGGACCCGGTACCGCTGTCCCCGGTGGAAGCGGTGCCGAAGATCGCCCCGACCCCGCTGCTGATCGTGCACGGCGACAGCGACGGCTACTTCCCGGTCGACCACCCCCGGATGCTGGCCGACGCCGCAGGTGGCGCGGCCGAGCTCTGGCTGGAGCCGGGCATGGGCCACGCCGAACACGCGGCGGACGACCTGCTGCTGGCCAGGATCGGCGACTGGGCGGCCTCCCGGGCGGGCTAGCCTGACCTGTACACAGCCGATTGATCGACTCTCTTGAGGAACCGGATGCCCAAGGTCACGGTGCGCTACTGGGCCGCCGCGAAGGCCGCGGCCGGCATCGCCGAGGAGCCGTACGACGCGGACACCCTCGCCGAGGCGCTGGCGGAGGTACGCGTGCGACACCCCGGGGAACTGGCGCACGTCCTGCGGCGATGCTCCTTCCTCATCGACGGTGACCCCGTGGGCACGCGCGAACATGAGACGGTACGGCTGGCCGAGGGCGGCACGGTCGAGGTGCTCCCGCCGTTCGCAGGAGGGTGAGCGAGAGCGATGACCAACCAGCCGTATGACCCGTACCAGCCGTACGAGGGCCACGACCCGTACCGGCAGCAGCCCCCCGCCCAGCCGCAGTGGGGGTACGAGGAGCAGCAGTACGCCACGCAGCAGTGGCAGGGGCAGACCTGGGAGACCCAGACGCACGCCCCGGTGCAGGCGGCGGCCGCGGAGACGGGGTACCTGCCACCGCAGTCGTACGAGCGGCCGTACGTCGCCGACCAGCAGCAGGCGTACCCCGCACCCCCGCAGGCGCAGCCCCAGGCACCCACCCCCACCCCGACCCCCACCCCGGCCTCCGCCGAGGCCGCCGACCGGGACTACGGTCCCGCGACCCTCGCCGGCAACGCGCGGATCACGGACGCCCAGCGGGCCCGCCTGGAGGGCCGCTCGCCGGTCATCGAACCGGGCATGCAGCCGGCGCTGCTCACGGCACTGCTGGGCCTGCTGCTCGCGGTGGCGGCGCCGATCTCCTCGTACGCCCTGGTCGTCCCCCTGGTGATCCTCCAGGCCGTGACGGCGGCGGGCTGGTTCCGGCTGAACGGCATGTGGCCGGCCCGGCAGGGCATCGCGCTCGCCTTCCTGGGCGGGGTCACGGCGGACGTGGCGGTACTGGTGGCGGGCCGCGACCAGGCGCCGGCGGCGATCCTCGGCCCCCTGGGCATCTGGGTCCTGCTCACCCTCGTCCTCCAGCTGCGCTCGCACGCGGACCCCGACACCCGTATGTACGGCCTGATGGCCACCGTCGCCTCCTCCGCACTGGCGATCATCGCGACCGGCTACCTGGGCGCGGACCCCGACGCGGTGTCGGTCGGCGCGGCCGCGGTCGCGGTGGCGGTCCTGGCCCGGGCGCTGCCCCTGCCGACCCCGGCGTCGGTCGCCGTGTCCCTGCTGGCCGCGGCCGGGGCGGGCATCGCGGTGGGCGGCATGACGGGGCTGGGCACGAAGGGCGCGCTGATCGGAGCGTCGGCCGCGGTCTGCGCCCTCGTCGGCCACCGGGCGGCGAGCTACGACTACCCGTCGAGGTTCGTCCACTTCACGGCGGGCGTGGCCCTTCCCCTGACGGCAGCGGCCCCGGTGGTCTGGATCCTCCACTGACCTGTTGCCCACCCACCCGACTCGGTTGGTGAAGAGCCCACGTCGAGGGCCGGCAAGCCGAACTCCGTCACAAGGCGAGGCCCCTCGAACACCATGCGGGTAACCGACCGGCGGGTGCGTCTCGAACGCCGTGCACGCAGCCGACCCAAGGGGCGCGGGGAACTGCGCGATCAGCCCCCACCGGCCCGCACCCGCCCGAGGACCGGTGGCGACCAACCCCCCCACCGGCCCGCGCCCGAGGACGGACCGGTTCATCCCTGATGCGGGGGTCTGGGGGCGGCAGCCCCCAGCACCACCAGCGCGCCCAGTGTCACAGCTGCTCGACAATCCCCCGTCGGCCCGCTCCCGCAGGGTTAGCGTGGCGGAACCGACGTGACCAGCCGACCCCGGGGGAAACCGACCACATGCGTGCCCTGCGAATCTTTCTGATCGTTGTCGTCGTCCTCGGCGTCCTCTTCGTGGTCGTCGACCGGGTCGCCGTGCACTTCGCCCAGGGCGAGGCCGCCGACAAGCTGAAGACGACGGAGAACCTCGCGAGCACCCCCGACGTCTCCATCAAGGGCTTCCCGTTCCTCACCCAGGTCGCGAGCGGCACCCTCGACGACGTGCACGTCGGCATCAAGGAATACGACGCCACCACCGGCACCACCGGCAAGACCATCCGCATCGAGGACCTGAACGCCGACATGAAGGACGTCACCTTCACCGGCGACTACAGCTCCGCCACCGCGCAGACCGCCACCGGCACCGCGCACATCTCCTACGCGGATCTGCTGAAGGACGCCCAGACGGAGCCCACCGACCTCGGCCTCGGCTTCACCGGCCAGGTCGTCGGGCTCGCCTACGGCGGCAACGGCAAGATCAAGGTCACCGTCGACGTCACCGTCCCCGGCGTCAGCGCCCACCAGAAGGCGACCGTCCTGAGCACGGTCACCGTCAAGGACAACACCGTCCAGGTGCACGCCGACAACCTCCCCAAGCTCGCCGGTGTCGGCCTCGCCGAGGACCGCTTCCGCCAGGCCTCCGACTTCCAGCAGGCGATCGACCAGCTCCCCGGCGGCATCAAGCTGGACAAGGTGGAGGCCGCGAAGGACGGTGTGGAGATCGCGGTGAAGGGTTCGAACGTCAGGCTCGCCGGGTAGGAGGCGGCACGGCGGGAACCGGCGCCGTTCCACCACGCGAGACGGCCGCGTCCGTACAGTAGATGTGATGACCGATACAGGCGTCCGGCGGTCCCGGAATCACGCCCCGGACCCTCATCCCGTCCCACAATTCGGACGATCGCGTCTCACCATACGACATGCCGGTGACATGCCCGCTTATCCGTCCCTACGATCGAGCCCATGCAGTGCCAGACAAGCGTCCTCCGTGCGCGGGGACAGGCGGATCTCACGAAGCGGCGGGCAGTCGACCTGTGCCGCGTCGCCGCCATGCTCTGTCGACCTTTCTGACGTGGAGGCCGCTGCCTCCGCCTCCCCCTGCCCTCCCATGCCGAGGGCATCCGTGCGCCATCGCCGCGCACCCACCCGCACTCGCACGCCCCGCCGCAACTGCCCCGGAGGAGAAAGAGCATGAGCCGCAGCGACGTCCTGGTCGACGCCGACTGGGTCCAGGACAACCTGGACAACCCCGAGATCGCGATCGTGGAGGTGGACGAGGACACGTCCGCCTACGAGAAGAACCACATCCGAGGCGCGATCCGTATCGACTGGACCAAGGACCTGCAGGACCCGGTCCGCCGCGACTTCATCGACCAGGAGGGCTTCGAGAAGCTCCTGTCGGCGAAGGGCATCGCCAACGACACGCTGGTGATCCTCTACGGCGGCAACAACAACTGGTTCGCGTCCTACGCCTACTGGTACTTCAAGCTCTACGGCCACGAGAACGTCAAGCTCCTCGACGGCGGTCGCAAGAAGTGGGAGCTGGACGCCCGCGAGCTGGTCGAGGAGGTCCCGGACCGCACCGAGACCACCTACACGGCCAAGCCGCAGAACAAGGCGATCCGTGCCTTCCGCGACGACGTCGTGGCGGCCATCGGCTCGCAGAACCTCGTCGACGTCCGTTCCCCCGACGAGTTCTCCGGCAAGCTGCTCGCCCCGGCCCACCTGCCGCAGGAGCAGTCCCAGCGCCCCGGCCACGTGCCCTCGGCCCGCAACATCCCGTGGTCGAAGAACGCCAACGACGACGGCACCTTCAAGTCGGACGACGAGCTCAAGGAGCTCTACGCCGAGGAGCAGGTCGACCTCGCCAAGGACACCATCGCCTACTGCCGCATCGGTGAGCGCTCGGCCCTGACCTGGTTCGTCCTGCACGAGCTGCTCGGTGTCGAGAACGTCAAGAACTACGACGGCTCCTGGACCGAGTACGGCAGCCTCGTCGGCGTCCCGATCGAGCTCGGCGCCAACAAGTAAGACCCCGGCAAGTCCCCTCGGACCGACCTTTCAAGACCCCATCCTCAGGAGTACGACATGTGTGGAGCGAAGGCCGGCGGCCCGGACCCCTCGACGATCAAGCCCGGTGAGACCACGATCCAGGGTCAGGTGACGAAGGACGGCGAGCCCGTGGTCGGCTACGTCCGCCTGCTCGACTCGACCGGCGAGTTCACCGCGGAGGTCCCCACCTCCGCCACCGGACAGTTCCGCTTCTACGCGGCGGAGGGCACCTGGACCGTCCGCGCCCTCGTCCCCGGCGCCACCGCCGACCGCACGGTCGTCGCCCAGCAGGGCGGCCTGGCCGAGGTCGCGATCGCGGTCTGAGACCAGCGGCAGCAGAAGGGCCGCGCCACCGGCACCGACACCGGAGGCGCGGCCCTTCGCCGCATCCGGACCGAGCCCCGAACCCTGTCTCCGCCATAGCGGAGGACCCGCTGCGCCGGACTCCGTCCGTCGGCCCTGGTGTGGGCGTATGCCGGTGGTTCCGTCATGGCGCCGGACCCGTCGCGCAGACCTACCCTGGATGCATGCTGGCCCGTCGCCGTCGCGTCTACTTGGTCATGATGGGGATCTGCATCGGTCTCTTCGTCCTGGCGTGGGGTGTCGTACGCATCTGGTCGGTCCCCGCCGCGGTGGGGATGTGCCTGGTGGCCATGGTCATCCCGCCGGTCGCCGCGATGGTCGCGAACCGCCGGGGCCCCGACGACCGCTGGTGGGACGATCCCTCCGGCGACCCGCAGTCCGACGAGTGGTGGGACGAGCTGGACGGCAAGAAGCGCCGTCAGTAGACCAGCGCCTGGGTCCCGTCCGTCATCGCCTCCTGGACGAAGACCTGGGCGCCCGCGATCCGTACGCCCTCGATGACGTCCTTCTCCGTGATGTCCCGGCGGGCCGCGCACTGCGTGCAGAGCGTGAGCGTGCCCCCGGCGAGGATCGACTCGATCAGGTCGGGGAGCGGGGCCGCGTGGGGGAGTTCGAACTCGGCGGCCCGGCCCGGCAGCGCGAACCACGCGGACTCGCCGGTCAGCCACATCGACACCTCGACGCCGCTCGCCACGGCCACCGCCGCCACCGTGAACGCCTGCGAGCACCGCTCGGGGGCGTCCGCCCCCGCCGTCACCTTGATCACCAGCTTCTTCGCCATGCCGGAAGCGTAACCACCGCCCGGGACGCCCGCGCCGGGACGCCCGCGCCGGGCAGCGCGGTGCTCGTTTTCGCCGTCGTCAGTATCCGACGGCTTCGCGGAGCAGCAGCACGGTGCCGCGCCCCGGGCGGGGGTCCGCGTTGAGGACGAGCAGGCGGTTGACGGCGCTGGGCACCCCGTACACCGCCCGGGCGCGGACGTCCTCCAGCGGGAGGGCGTGCTCCTCGACGCGGCGCAGCGCCGTGCTCAGGTCGGGCACCACCTTCTGCGCGCCGACGACCCAGACCGCGTGGCCGGCCCCGCCCGCGTTGGCGGGGAGCTGGCTGCCGCTGCCCGAGGCGAGGACGAGCGAGCCGGTCTCGGTGACCGCGGCGACGCTGTTGACGACGAACTCGGGAACGGCGACCAGCCTGCGGATCTCGTCGGCGTCGGTGACCCGGTCCATGGCCAGGACGCGCGGCCTGACGGCGTCGTACCGGCCGCTGGCGTTGAGGTCGTCGTCGATGCCGGACAGCCGGAGCGTCTCGCTGGCTCCGGTGAGCACGCCGGCGCCCTCGGGGATCAGCTCCCCGACGCGGGCGCGGGCAGCCTTGGCGTCGTCCAGGATCTCGGCGCCGAAACCGTTGGCACGCAGCGCGGCGGCCGCCCGCTCCAGTCGTTCCGGCGATGCCGGGTCGGTGAACTCGCCGCGGTCCGCGATGGCCTGGAAGTCGTTCATCAAAGTCGCCTCACCGTCTGCGTGTTGCCGCGTCTTGTCGTCGTCCTCACCGGTACGACAACGCGGCCCCGCGGAATGTGAGGTGGTGTGGGCCTCACATTCGGGCCCGCTGTCCTGTCGTAACGGGTAGAGGGCACAGGCGTGGACGCACACACGCACAGGCAGCGAGCGAGGGAGACGGCCGGACCATGAACACCGGAGCCGAACCCGGCGACGACCGGGACGAGTCGAGCGATCCGGGGCTCGGCGCGATCATGAGCGAGCGGCGTCGGCTGATCAACCTCGCCTACCGGCTCCTCGGATCCCTCGCCGACGCCGAGGACGTCGTGCAGGAGACCTACGCCCGCTGGTACGCCATGTCCGCACGGGAGCAGCAGGCCATCGAGTCCCCCGGCGCCTGGCTGATGACGGTCGCCGGCCGCATCTGCCTGAACCTGCTCGGCTCGGCGCGGGCCAGGCGGGAGACATACGTGGGCGACTGGATCCCGGAGCCGCTGCCCGAGCCCGCGGAGTGGATCACCGGGCGGGCGGGCGCCGGTGGCACCGATCCGGCCGACCGGATCACCCTCGACGAGTCGGTGACCATGGCCTTCCTGGTCGTCCTCGACGCGATGACCCCGGCGGAGCGCGTCGCGTTCGTCCTGCACGACGTCTTCCGCTACCCCTTCGGCGAGGTCGCCGAGATCGTCGGCCGCACTCCGGCTGCGTGCCGCCAACTCGCCTCGTCCGCCCGCCGCCGCATCCGCACCGCACAGCTCCCCGCGGGTCCGGGTCCGGGTGCCGGACAGGCCGGCATCGTCAGGCGGTTCAGGGCCGCGTGGGAGGCCAAGGACATCGACGCCCTGATCGGCCTGCTCGACCCGGACGCCACCGCGACCGCCGACGGCGGCGGGCTGGCCGTCACCCACCTGTACCCGATCGTGGGCGGTGAGCGGATCGCCCGTGCCTACGCCGAGATCGCACGCGTGTCGGGCCACCGCACCACGTTCGTGGAGTGCACGGTCAACGGCCTGCCCGGCCTGGTCGCGCAGCAGGACGGCGCCGTCGCCACCGTCTTCGCCTTCGAGATCGCGGCCGACCGGATCAGGCACATCTGGGCGGTACGCAACCCCGAGAAGCTCCGTCCCTGGCGGCTCGGCTGAGCGGCGGACACCGCCTGCCCCGGGGTTCTAGACGCGGGCGACCCGCACCGGGCCGCCCGTGGTGACCGACTCGACGGCCGCCAGGGCGACGGCCAGGGCCGCGCGGGCGTCCTCGCCGGTCACGTACGGGGTACGGCCGGTACGGACGGTCTCCGCGAAGTCGGCCAGCTCGGCGACGTAGGCGTCCCGGAACAGGTCCTGGTCGTACGTCGTGCAGCCGGCGGTGATGCCGTCGGGGCCGTAGGCGGTGAGGTGGGTGCGGCGGATGTCGCCCATGGTGAACATGCCGTTCGAGCCGAAGACCTCGCCGCGCACGTCGTAGCCGTACACCGCCTGGAAGTTGGCCTCCGCCGTGGCCAGGGCGCCGTTGTCGAAACGGATGGTGACCACGGCCGTGTCGAGGAGGCCCCGGTCCTTGAAGTCGGGGCGGACCAAGGCGTCGGCCATCGCGAAGACTTCCGCCGGTTCGGCGCCGGGGTTGAGATAGCGCAGGGTGTCGAAGTCGTGGATGAGGGTCTCAAGGAAGATCGTCCATGGCGGGATGCGGGACGGGTCGGCGAGCCCCGGGTCCCGGGTCAGCGAGCGCAGCAGCTGCGGGGTGCCGATGTCACCGGCCCTGATCCGGTCGTGGGCCGCTCGGAAACCGGCGTCGTAGCGGCGGTTGAAGCCCACCTGGAGCGGCACTCCCGCCACCCGTGCGGCCTCGACGGCCCGGTCGGCCTCGGCGAGGGTGACGGCCATGGGCTTCTCGCAGTAGACCGCCTTGCCGGCCTTGGCCGCGGCCTCGACCAGGTCGGCGTGGGTACGGGCCGGGGTCGCGATCACCACCGCGCCGATGTCCGGGTCCGCGAACAGGTCGGCCGCGTCGGTGTAGGCGGTGGCGCAGCCGAGCCGGTCGGCAAGGGCCAGGGCGGCGCCCGGGGCGGGGTCGGCGAGGGCGCCGAGCCGGACGCCGGGCAGCCGGCGGGCGAGCGTCTCGGCGTGGAAGGCGCCCATGCGGCCGGTGCCGATGAGGCCGACGGAGAGGGCGGGTGAAGTGGTCATGAGGCGCTTCCTCGTGTCCGTGGGTGGTTGCGTCGGTGGCCGGTTGCGTCGGTGGGCGGTCGCGTCCGTGGGCGCCGGTCAGACGGTGAACGCGGTGCGGAACCGGCGGAGCGCGCTGTCGCCGTCCTCGCTCGCCCAGGCCTCCATCGCCACCGTGCCGTCGTAACCGAGGCCGGCCAGGGCGCGGGCGACCGCCGGGTAGTTGATCTCGCCGGTGCCGGGTTCGCGGCGGCCGGGCACGTCGGCCACCTGGATCTCGCCGATCAGACCCGCGCCGTGCGCCGCGCGGACCAGCTCGATCAGATTCCCCTCGCCGATCTGGGCGTGGTAGAGGTCCAGGTTCATCCGCAGACCCGGCCGGTCCACCGCGGCGACCAGTGCCAGGGTGTCGGCGGCCTTCGCGAACGGCACTCCGGGGTGGTCGACGGCCGTGTTGAGGTTCTCCAGCGTGAAGACGACACCGGCCCGCTCACCCAGCTCGGCGACCCGCGTGAGCGTGTCACGTGCGGCGGCCCACATCTCCTCCGTCGGCTCGCCCTTCACCGGGTCCACGGGCAGCCCGTCCCCGTCCAGGCCGGTGCCGTGCAGGTTGAGGCGCCGGCAGCCGAGCCGGTCGGCCGCGTCGATCGACTCCCGCGCGGTGCGCAGCAGTTCGGCCACGCCGTCCGGGTCCGTGAGGTTGCCCCGCACATACCCGGTCATCGAGCCGAACTCGGCCGGGGTGCGGGCCAGCGCGTCGAGATCGTGCCGGGTCCAGTCCCAGATCTCGACCTGGAACCCCTCGTCGTGCAGCCGCCGCGCCCGCTCGTCGACGGGCAGGTCCCGGAAGACCATCTCGGCACAGACCGCCAGTGTGAACATCGTCGTTCGCCCCTGTCATCTGGAAGCTGGCATCTAGAACGTTCTAGAAGGCTGCCGCCAGTACGCCAGCCCGCGACGGCCATGTCAAGACATGGTTTCTAGAACGTTGCAGTAGAACGTTGCAGTCGCTCTGAGCTGAGGCTTCGCCTTCGTCTACGATCGCCTTCGGGCTGTCAGTAGCTACGACCACGGAGGTTGCCGTGCCACCGCCCCCCGCGGTTCCCGACGGCCGTCGGCCGACCCTCGCCGACGTCGCCGCGCGCGCCGGCGTCTCCACGGCGCTGGTCTCCATCGTGATGCGCGGCGTGGCGGGCGCGAGCGCGGCCACCCGTGAACGCGTCCTCCAGGCCGCCCGGGAGATCGGCTACCGCCCCGACTCCCGGGCCCGGCTGCTGCGCAGCAACCGCACCCACCTGATCGGCGTGCAGTTCGAGATCCAGGAGCCCTTCCACACCGACCTGGTGGAGCGCCTGTACGCAGTCGCCGAGTCGGCGGGTTATCAGCTCGCCCTCAGCGCGGTCGCGGCCGGCCGCAGTGAGCGCCAGGCGGTCGAGTCACTGCTCGGCGACCGTTGCGAGGCGCTGGTTCTGCTGGGTCCCCGGGCTCCGGCCGGCCGCCTCGCCGAACTCGCCGCCCTCCTGCCCGTCGTCTCCGTGGCCCGGCGGCTGCGGCCCGCCGTCCCCGGCGTCCACGTCGTCCGCACCGCCGACGACGAGGGCGCCCGCCAGGCCGTCGACCACCTGGTGTCCCTGGGCCACCGGGACATCCTCCACATCGACGGCGGCCGGGCTCCGGGCGCGGCCGAACGCCGCCGCGGCTACCGCACCGCGATGAACGACCACGGTCTCGCCGACCGCGTCCGCGTCCTGCCCGGCGGCCTGACCGAACAGGACGGTGCGACGGCCGCCCGCACGATCCTCGACGCCACCCCCTGGCCCTCCGCGGTCCTCGCCTTCAACGACGCCTGCGCCACCGGCCTGCTCGGCGCGCTCTTCCGTGCCGGGGTCTCGGTCCCCGGTGAGTTCTCCGTGGTCGGCTTCGACGACAGCCGAGTGGCCCGCCTGCCCCACATCGACCTCACGACGGTGGCCCAGGACGTCTCCCGTATCGCCGAACTCGCCGTTGCGGCGGCAACGGCCCGCCTGGACGCGACGGCGACACCCGCGGCCACGGGGACGGTCGCGGCGACGACCAAGACCGAGGACGTGGTTGCCCCGCGCCTGGTCGTCCGGGGCACCACGGCGCCCGTATGACCTGACCCCTGGTTCTCAGCCCTGGGCCGTGGGCCGGACGACGAGTTCGTCGACGTCCACGTCGGCGGGCCGGCTGATGGCGGTTCGTGGCAGGCCCGGCGGCGTCACCCAGCTCTAGCCCCGGCCCGTCGGCGCCGTCTCGATCAGCTCCAGGAGGTTGCCCTCCGGGTCGGCGACGTACGCGTACCGCATGCCCGAGCTGGCCTCGGCCGGCGACGAGCTGACCGGCCTTCTGATGCCGGTCGCCCGCCGGCTGGCCCCGGACGAGGACGGCGCGTTCGACCTGCTGCTCCGTACCGCCGGTGTCGCACACGGCCTCGCCGTCTTCCTCCGCCAGGGCCTCTTCGGAGTCGGCAACGGAGCCCTCGCGGACACGGAGGAGAAGGCCGCCCGCACGGCCCGCGCGATCACGCGGGGGTGAGAGAGGGGTGGGAGTCGGGCAGGTTCTCGGTCACAGTGGACGTACTCGGTAGAGGGGAAACCGGGGCGGGGGAGAGAAGGCCGATGACGCAACCCGATCTGTTCGCACTGGAAGCCGTCGTGGTGGCGCAGCCGAAGCGCTCGAAGTGGCGCAGGTACACGGGCCCCGTCCTGGCCGTGTCCACCGTGGAGGGGACCCCGCTCGCCCAGGTCACGGACGTCAACCACAAGCACTTCTTCCTTACGGAAACGTCCGGTGAGTTCATCGTGCGCATCGAGAAGCGGTCCTGGTTCGATCCGTTCGAGCAGTTCGGACCGGTGCGGTTCCACTTCATGGACTTCATCGACGGAGCGGACCGGGAGGTCGGCACCGCCGCTGCCCGTGGACTCGTCAAGTCCCGGCAGCTGAGCCTCCGGACGGAGCGGGGACGTCGGCTCCTTCTCACCCGGCAGGGTCAGCTGTCCGTCGAGTGGCACCTCACCGAGGCCGACCCGGCAGGGGGCCCGGCGCCCGAGATCCTCGGCCGGGTCACGGTGAGCACCATCGACTCGTGGACCGGGTTACAGCAGTACGACGTCGAAATGACCCACCACCTGGACGCCTCCGAACGGCAGACCGTCGTTGCCTCGGTCGTCTGTCTGCACCTGATCCGCCGCCCTCCGGGCGAGGGCTCCGGGGTGGCGTAACAGGCAGCGATGGGCGTCCGTCGAACGGCTCAAGCCGGGGTGAGTACCGCGTAGTCCGCGAAGACCCGCCGGTACCGCAGGTGCCGGGTCTCCTGCGTGTGCCTGCGCTGCCACTCCTCGACCTCGGCCGGATGCCCGCACACCCCCGACTCGGCCCCGCAGTCCTCCTCGTCCCCGGACACGCACCGCGCCGCGTACTCCGGCGCCGCGCCCGCGTCCTGTGCGATCACGTACGGCACGTAGCGGAAGACACGGCGGGTCACGGGTGCTCCGCCCGCTGGTGCTGGCGCAGCAACACGTTCGCGTCGGTGGCCGCGCTGTGGTCGTGGGCGGCGCGGGCGGTCTCCCGCCGGCCGTCGAGGTGGGTGCACTCGGCGCAGCCGGGGACGGGCCAGGGCGGGCGGCTGAGGTCCTCGGGGTCCGGCGGCAAGGCCCAGGTGCGGTCGTTCGCCGCGCGTACGCCCGCACTGAGCCGCTCTCTGTCGGTGGCGGGCCGCAGCGTCGAGGGGTGGGCCTGCCACTCTCTCCCTCCGCCCACAGGACGCAGCATCGCGTACGGCCCCGACTGGTCCCGGTACTCGCCGACCTGTTCGGTGGCGGCGTCGTAGAGCAGGGTTCCGGGCTCCATGGCATTCGCTCCTTTTGTCCAACATCTATACGAAATGCGAGAGTTGGACTACTCTGCGTGTCGAGGCTGCTACGAGGATGGCCGGGAGGTGGGGTCGGCGCGCCGAGGAGGACCGGTTCTTCCCCGTCTGGCGGCGCTAATTCCACAAATTCCACGGGGAATCAGGGAGGGGTGCGGTGCCGCAGAGGCGGGTGGTGACGGGGCGCAGTCAGGAGCCCAGGCAGCGGTTCGCGGAGGAGCTGCGGTTGTTGCGGGCGGAGAGGGGGGTGAGTTTAAGGAAACTGGCGGAGGACGTCGGCTGGGATCCGTCCCAGTTCGGCAAGTTGGAGAACGGGCATACGTTGGGCGGGCCTGAGGTCGTGGAGGCCCTGGACCTTTACTACGGGACGCCGGGGCTTCTGCTGACGCTGTGGGAATTGGCGATCGCGGATCCGTCCCAGTTCAAGGAGCAGTACCGCCGCTATATGAGGCTGGAGGCTGAGGCGCTCAGCTTGTGGCACTACGGAGGCGGAACCGTTCACGGTTTGCTCCAAGCGCCCAGGTATGCACGTGAGTTGCTGGCGGCAGGTGGCAGTAGCGGCGTGGAACTGGATCGGCAGGTGGATGCTCGTGCCGGGCGACGCACAGTGCTCGACAAGGATGCCGCGCCGTCGTTCCGCGCCATTCTCTCGGAGGCAGTCCTGCGTACCTCGATGCGCGACGCCGAGGGATGGCGAGAACAGCTTGAACATCTGGTGGAGATGGGACAGCGCCTGAACGTCACGATTCAAGTGCTGCCGTTCGGCAGGGGGCTTCACGGCCTGATGGACACCGCAGTGACATTCCTCCGCATGCCAGAAGGCCATGCCGTGGCCTGGGCTGAGAACGACCTACGCGGCGAACTCGTTGAGGAAGCAAGCCGGGTTGAGCGCCTGCATCGCACATATGATGAAGTACGTGATTTGGCCTTGAATCCGGCCGAGTCGCTGACGTTCATCGTGCGAATGTTGGAGGAAGCGCCATGCGAGCCATCGACCTGAGCATCGTCACGTGGCGCAAGAGCAGTTACAGCAACTCCGACGGCGGCGCCTGCCTCGAAGTCGCCGCCGGTCTCCCCTCCCTCGTCCCCGTCCGGGACAGCAAGGCCCCGGCCCACGGCACCCTCCTCTTCGAAGCGGCCTCCTGGGCGGCGTTCGTCACGGCGGTCAGGCGCCCCGTTTGACCTTGACACGGTGACAAGGCCTTCACTGCTTGCCAAGGAGGTGGTCCCGATGACCACGACGAGGCAGCACACGGATGCGATGCGAGCGCTCCAGGGGCTGGAGGACGGCCGTTCGTCCGTGCGACTGCGGGCGGCTCTGGCGGTCGGCACGACGCCTGACCCGCGCTTTGTCGAGAAGCTTGTCGAGCGATGCGCGATCGAGCCCGAGTTCTTCGTCCGCGAAGCGCTGACCTGGGCACTCACCCGCCACCCCGTGTCCGTGACGCTCCCCGGGCTGTTGCGCGAGGTCCGCTCGGAGCGTGCACAGGCACGGAGCCAGGCGCTGCATACCCTGTCCAAGATCGGGGACCGGCAGGCGTGGCCGACGATCACACGGGCGCTTCTGTCCGACGCCGACGACGAGGTGGCGCGGAGCGCCTGGCGGGCCGCGGTGGTGCTGGTGCCGCAAGGCGAGGAGTCCGCCTTGGCCGCGGTGCTGGTGACACAGCTCGGGCGCGGTGAGCGGGAGACACAGCTGAGTCTCAGCCGGGCGCTGGTCGCGCTGGGTGAAGTCATTCTGCCGGCTCTGCGTCCTGCGACGACGGCCCCTGACCCGCGCGTGCGCACGCACGCGCTCGCCACGGAACGGCTGCTGCGCGACCCGGACACCGGATTCGAGTCCGCGATCGAGGAGGCGAAGCGCGTCCTGGCCCTCGGCGGTTCCGGTCAGGAGGGACGATAGGAAGTGTTGATCGGTGAGGTGGCGCGACGGTCCGGGGCCAGTGCCCGCATGCTCAGGCATTACGAGTCGCTCGGCCTGGTGCGGCCTTCGGGCCGTACGGGCTCCGGCTATCGGGAGTACTCCGGCGAGGACATCCGGCGGATCTTCCATGTCGAGAGCCTGCGGTCGCTGGGGCTGTCGTTGCGTGAGATCGGGCGCGCGCTCGACGATCCCGGCTTCACGCCCTCGGCGCTCGTCGACGACCTCATCCGGCAGACGCGCGAACGCCTCGCGGCCGAGACCGAGCTGCTCACGCGGCTCCGTCGGATCGACGCCGCGGAACCCGCCGGCTGGGAGGACGTCCTCCAGGTCGTTGCGCTCCTCCATGCACTTGCGTCGACGAGCGCCGACGCGCGTCAGCGCGCGGCCCTCTCCTCGGTCGACGAGGTTCCGGTGCCGGTGGAGGCCCTGGTCGAGGCGGCGCTGAGCGAGACGGAGCCGAACGTCGCCGGAGCCCTTCGATGGGCGCTGGCCCGATCGGGCGGCGGCGGCCCAGCACTGCTCGCGGAGGGCCTCGGCTCACCGGTGGCCGCGGTGCGGGAACGTGCCGTTCGGTCCCTCGCCGAGATGCCCGGTGACGAGGCCACCGCCCGGCTGCGCGACGCCCTCGCGAACCCCGATGCCGTGGTCCGTCAGTGTGCGGCTCTGGCGCTCGGGACACGGGGAGTGGCCGATGTGGTCCCGACGCTCATCGACATGATCGTGGCGGGAAGGAACGACACCGATGCGGCCGATGCGCTGAGCGTGCTGGCGAGCGACACCGCGACGGCGGACCAGATCGCGACCAGGCTCGTCGAGCGCCTCGCCCCCGACACCACCGAAGCGCCTGCGCGCGGACGGCTGACCCAGGCGCTGGCGGACATCCCGGGGACCACGGCGGCACATGCCCTCGTGGAGCTGGCGCAGGACGGGGACCGTGCCGTTGCGCTGACCGCGGCGTACCTTCTTCAGCTGCGCGACGCACGGTGACGGGTCTCTCCCGGGGTGCCGCGTACGCGGCCCGCGGGACGGAAGGTCCCGGACCTATCGCCGTCCACCACGGTAGGCCGTGACCGCCACCCGCACGAACGACCGCAGCAACGGATTCCCGTCGCCCTCCCGCCACGCCACCGCCACCCGGCTCGGCGGCATGTCGCTGACCGGCACCACCGTGAGCCCGTCGCCCGGCTCGTGGTCGGTCAGGGTCATCCCCACCGTGCCGTTCCACAGCACCGCCTGCCGGCATTCCTGAACGGCGCGTACCACCGGCCCCTCCCGCACCTCCCCGCCGTTCCAGTACGACTGCCAGAGCCGGTCCGTGTCCTCCGGGAACCGGAACCAGCGCCGGTCGGCGAGATCGGCCAGCCTCAGGCTCTCCCGGTCGGCCAGCGGATCGTCGGCACGCAGCAGCGCCCCCACCGGGTCGGCGCGCAACTCCCGTACCACCAGCCCCGTCTCGTCGAACGGCGCGCGGGTCAGGGCGATGTCGACGGCACCGGCGTGCAACCCGCACGTGGGGTCCGTCAGGTCGGTCTCGCGGATACGGATCTCGACGCCCGGGTGCCGTTCGCGGTACGCCTGCGCCAGCCGCCGTACCCCCGGATCCGTGCTGTCGCCCAGGAGACCGACGGTGAGCACCCCGGCCCCCGCCGCCGTGGCGACCCGCACGCGCAGCCTGTCGGCCTGATCGAGGAGCACGCGCGCCTCGTCCAGCAGGACCGCTCCGACCGGGGTCAGGGCGACCCCCGCCGGCGACCGCTCGAAGAGCCGCGCGCCCATCTCGGCCTCCAGCGCCTTGATCGCACGGCTCAGCGGCGGCTGGCTCATATGAAGCCGTGCGGCGGCCCGGCCGAAGTGGAGTTCCTCGGCGACCGCCACGAAATAGCGCAGCGTCCGTAGCTCCATACAGCAACGATACCGATCGGGTATCGAGGTGACGGAACAGGTCTTGGACGGCCGTACCGCCCACGCCGTCGAATCGGAGCATGACCACTCACGACCACACCCCGGCTGTATCCGTCGTCGGCCCCGGCGACGGTGAGGTGCTGATGCTCGGTACCACCCGTATGCGCGTCCTGGAGGACGGGCGTACCACCGGCCACCGGCTCGGCCTCGCCGAGTCCGTCCTCGCGCCGCACACCCCAGGGCCGCCGCAGCACCGGCACGCCCGGCACGACGAGGGGTTCTACGTCATCTCCGGCTCGGTGCGCTTCACGGTCGGGGACGAGGAGTACGACGCCGGGGCCGGGACGCTCGTCATGGTGCCGCCCGGCGCCCCGCACACCTTCGCCAACGTCACCGGTGAACCGGCCGTCATGCTCAGCACGTTCACGCCCGACCTGTACGTGCAGTACTTCCGGGACCTGCGGGACATGTTCGCGGCCGACGAGGCGCCGACCCGGCAGGCGAACATCGACGTGATGAGCCGTTACGCCACCGAGCCCGCCTCATGAGCGTCGCGTACTGGATCGTGGCCGGTCTGCTCGCCCTCTTCTACCTCT
The DNA here is from genome assembly GCF_042720695.1 of Streptomyces sp. NPDC058457. Taxonomy (NCBI): domain Bacteria; kingdom Bacillati; phylum Actinomycetota; class Actinomycetes; order Kitasatosporales; family Streptomycetaceae; genus Streptomyces; species Streptomyces sp. NPDC058457. The sequence goes on from NZ_JBHXLU010000003.1 coordinate 75,031, forward strand.
ACGCGGGCGGGCTGAAGGTCGTACGGAGCCGGGAGCGGCTGCGGCCGATGATGGCGTGGGTGGACGGCATGCCGATGGCGACCGTGCGGGCGATCGGGGGCGTCGAGGTGCTCGGTGCGGTCGGCTTGGTCCTCCCGCGTCTGACCGGGGTCGCGCCCTGGCTGGGGCCGGCCGCCGCCGTCGGGTTCGTCGTGCTTCAGATCGGCGCGGTCCGGGTCCATCTGAAGACGGGGGACCGCCAAGTGGCCCTCAACCTCGCGCTTCTGCTCGCGGCGGGGGTGGTCGTCGGGCTCGCGGCGGTGTCCTGATCGTAATTAATCCTTGTACAACTCACTGAGTGGACCATGAGTCTCCTGTGGGGCGTGGATCAAGGAATTCACGTTCCCGTTGTGCACAGGGGGACGAAATGGATGAATCAGAGACACCTCCGGAACCTCGGCCGGAAACGCCACCGGATACGCCACCGGATACGCCACCAGGAACGGCTCGCCGTACCGCTGCGCTGATCGCCGGCGCCGCCGTGCTCGGTGTCGCGGCCGGGACCTGTGTCGGCTACCTCGTGCAGGCCGACCGTGCGCCCACCGCCCTGCCGCCCCTCTCCCAGCCGTCGATCGCGCAGGCGAAGGGCGCCGGCCCGGAGCCGCTGTCGGCCGCCCAGGACCGGAAGGTCAAGGTCGACGGCGATCTGCGCAAGCTGCTGCTGAAGAAGCCGCGCGGGGCGGGCAAGGGGGTCGTCGAGGTGGGCGAGGACGGGTGGATGGACCTCGCCGAGTACGCGGACACCTTCAAGTACCCGGCGGGGGCCTTCCGGAGCCTGACCGAGGACGAGGAGTTCCGTCGCGCGGCCGTCACCGACTGGCGTGAGGGCAGCACGTTCAGCGTGCAGATCAGGCTGATCCAGTTCCGCCAGGAGGAGAAGGGCACGGAGGCCGCCGACGCGGCATCCGACGGTAACTACTACGCCATCACGCCGGACAACTACGACACCCACAGCTGGCCGATACCCGGCACGGGCGACGGCATGGCGTACGTCCGCTCCAGGCCCGACACCTCCTACGGCGTGAACGTGTACTCGGCGGAGGCGCACGCGTGGCGCGGGGACATCGAGATGCAGGTCTGGATCTACGACACGAAGCCGATCCCGAAGGCGAAGGTGCTGGACCTCGCGAAGCGGCAGATGGAGCAGCTGTGAGCGACAACCCGGAAACCTCCGTGACCCCTGAGCCGACCCCCGCCCAGCAGCCTGCCGCCGCCGAGCCGACGCTTGCCGAGCCGACAGCAGCTGAGCCTGCGGCCCCCGCCCCGGCCCCCACCCCGGCCCCCACCCCCAAGCGCCCCCGCAACCCCCGCCGTATCGCCACCGTCGCCGCCGTCGGTGTCCTGGTCGCGGCCGTGCTCGCCGCCGGTGCCTGGACCGTGGTCACCGTCCACGACGCGGACCGCGACCCCGGCGCCCCCGTCTGGAGCCTTCCGAAGGCCGCCAAGGAGACGAAGGCGGCCTCGGCCACCGGTCTCCAGGGGATGCTGCTGCCGTACGGCACCGACACGTACGGGCGCGGCCCGGACATGGCCGGGTTCGGGTCGGACGCCGCGCTGACCGGTGCCCAGGCGACCCTGCTGCGCAAGGAGTCGATCAAGGACCTGCCGCGTTCGCAGCGGCGGGAGCTGGAGCGGCAGATCGACCGGAACCCGGTCAGGGGCATGGCCATGCGCAGCTACGTGAGCAGGGACGAGCCGGGCTACCCGTACACGATGGAGATCGTGCTGGCGCAGATGGGGAACCAGCGGACGGTCCGCTCCATGGCGGGCGTCCAGAAGGAGCTCCTCGACGCGCTGAAGGTGTTCCGCAAGGGCCCGGAGATCAAGGGGTACAAGGACTCGACCGCGTGCTTCCTGACGCCGGTCGGCAAGGACGTGAAGCTCGACACGATGTTCTGCTCCGGCTACGTGGGCGACATCCTGGTCACCACGACGGCCACCGCGGCGAAGCCGCTGGACAAGCAGAGCGCGGCGGACATGCTCCGCGCACAGCTCGACCGCATCAAGGAGCCGGGGGCGGCCGTATGACCATGGAAGTGAACCAGCAGCCGGAACCCGACGTCGCCGTCGCCGACGTACCCGAGAACCGCCCCGTGGACCCCGTGGACCCCGTGGACCCCGTGGACCCCGTGGACCTTCCCGAGGTCCAGCCCCAGCAGCCCGCCCCCAAGGACCGGCGCCTGCTGCGTGCCGCGCTCCGCTGGGGCGCCGCGGTGGCCGTCTTCGCGGTCGTCGGCGGCGGGACGGCGTACGGCATCACCAGTCTCGACCGCACCGACGTACCCGGTCTGGCCACGCACTCCGACGGCCGCTGGGCGTACCCCGTCCTCGTGAGGCCCCCGCTGCCCGCCGGCAGCCCAGGACCGAACGACGACACCCGCAACCCGGCCGGCACCCACTACGCCGACCTGCGCGGACTCGTCCTGCCCGCGCCGAAGGGCGCGACCGCCGACGCGTCGCTCAAGGGGACGGACGGCTGGCTGGCGACGAAGACGTTCCTCAAGGAGTTCTCGCTCGCGCCCGACCGCGAGGACGTGGGCCGGCGGCTCACCGACAACGGGCTCCGGCACATCGCGGCCCGCGGCTGGACCACCGCCGACGGCACGCACACCCGCGTCTACCTGCTGCAGTTCGACACCGGGGCGGTCGCCGACCACGTCCTCGGCGACGAGCTCACGGTGAACGAGGCGCCGATCTACCGGGTACGGGGCGGCGACGCGTTCGAGCCGGACGACCTCCTCCCGAAGGCGGCGCAGGTGGCGGACGTGCGCACGGTCCTGGTCCACGAGGCCAGGCCGTACGGTGCCGAACAGGTCCGCGAGGCGTATCTCGCCTCAGGGGACACCGTCGCCGTGATCGTCCAGTCCCGGAAGGGCAGCGCGCTCGCCGTCCCCTTCCGGCAGACCGTGACCCTGCAGGGCGAGCTGCTGAGCTGACCCCGCGCGGGCGTACCTCGCCAAGAGGGCCGGGCCCGGGCCGCGTAAGCTGGGGCCCGGCTCTTGTACGTACGACCGCCCTCGCTCAAGGAGCATCCGTGGAAGCCTTCTTCGAAACCCTGCTGGTCCTGGTCTGCGTCGGCGTCGTCGCCTTCGCCTGGCTGACCGTGAAGAAGCTGTACCAGGGCCAGCGCTGAACCGAGTCCGACTCTAGGAACCCCCACTCATGATCGAGATTCCGTCCGACCTGCACAAGGACCTGGTCCCGCTCGCCTTCCTGCTCGGCAGCTGGGCAGGCGCGGGTGTCCACGACTTCCCGGGCTCGGAGAAGTGCAACTTCGGCCAGGAGGTCAGCTTCAGCCACGACGGGCGGGACTTCCTGGAGTACCGCTCCCACACCTGGGTGCTGGACAACGACGGGAACAAGGTCCGTCCGCTGGAGTCGGAGTCCGGCTTCTGGCGCATCGACGCCGACCGCAAGGTCGAGGTCACGATGGTCCGCGACGACGGCGTGATCGAGATCTGGTACGGCGAGATGGCCGTCAAGAAGCCCCAGATCGACCTGGTCACCGACGCCGTGGCCCGGACCGCCGCCTCCGCCCCGTACAGCGGCGGCAAGCGCCTCTACGGCTACGTCAAGAGCGACCTGATGTGGGTCGGCGAGAAGCAGACCCCCGAGGTCGAGCTGCGCCCCTACATGTCGGCCCACCTGAAGAAGGTCGTCACCCCGGAGGACGTCGAGCGCTGGGCCAAGGCCCTCCCCGACGACATGCCGGACGACGGCATCGCGTTCTTCAAGTAGTTCTGATCACTTCAGGTAGTTCCGAACATTAGAAGTAGTTCTAGACTTTCGGTGTGGTGAGCACCGACTGGAAGAGCGACCTCAGGCAGCGCGGCTACCGGCTGACGCCGCAGCGGCAACTCGTGCTCGAAGCCGTGGACACCCTTGAGCACGCGACCCCCGACGACATCCTCGGTGAAGTGAGGAAGACCGCGTCGGGGGTCAACATCTCGACGGTCTACCGGACCCTGGAGCTCCTGGAGGAGCTGGGGCTGGTCAGCCACGCCCATCTCGGGCACGGGGCGCCGACCTACCACCTCGCGGACCGGCACCACCACATCCACCTGGTCTGCCGCGACTGCGAGAACGTGATCGAGGCGGACGTGGCGGTGGCCGCGGAGTTCACCGCCAAGCTGCGGCGGGACTTCGGCTTCGAGACGGACATGAAACACTTCGCGATCTTCGGGCGCTGCAAGGACTGCGCGCTGAAGAGAGCCAAGGCGGCATCCCCCGCGTCCGTGTCCGTCCAGAGTTCAATTACCGAGTCGTAGGCTTAGTCATATGAAGAGCCCCCTGCTGTCCCTGCCCGGCGCGGTGTCCGCCGAGGGCGTGGACGAAGGCGTCGCCGCGCACTACGGCGACCTGTTCCGCGAGCAGCGCGCCCTCGCCGACGGCGCCGGTTTCGTCGACCTCTCCCACCGGGGGGTCGTGGCCGTCACCGGCGAGGACCGGCTGAGCTGGCTGCACCTGCTGCTCACCCAGCACGTCAGCGAGCTGCCGGCCGGCGAGGCCACCGAGGCGCTGATCCTCTCCGCGCACGGCCACATCGAGCACGCGCTGTACCTGGTCGACGACGGTACGACCGTCTGGGCCCACGTCGAGCCCGGCACCCAGGAGGCGCTGATCGCCTACCTGGAGTCGATGAAGTTCTTCTACCGGGTGGAGGTCACCGACCGGACGGACGACTTCGCGGTCGTCCACCTGCCGGCGGGTTCGATCGCCGAGGTGCCGGACGGAGTCGTCGTCCGCGAGACGGCGTACGGCCGTGATCTCTTCCTGCCCCGCGCCGACCTGGAGTCGTACGCCCGGAAGGCGGGTCCGGCCGCCGGGCTGCTCGCCTACGAGGCGCTGCGCGTCGAGCAGCACAGGCCCCGGCTCGGCTTCGAGACCGACCACCGGACCATCCCGCACGAGCTGGGCTGGATCGGCACCGCGGTGCACCTCCAGAAGGGCTGCTACCGGGGCCAGGAGACGGTGGCCCGGGTGCAGAACCTCGGCAAGCCGCCGCGCCGCCTGGTCTTCCTCCACCTGGACGGCAGCGACGTCCACCTGCCGCCGCACGGGACCGAGATCCGGGTGGCCGACGAGGGCGCGGACGGCCGGAAGGTCGGCTTCGTGACGACGTCGGTACGCCACTTCGAACTGGGTCCTGTGGCCCTGGCGTTGGTCAAGCGCAACATCCCGGCGGACGCCCGGCTGATCGCGGGGGAGACGGCCGCGGCACAGGAAGTGATCGTCGAGCCGTAGCCCCGCCGCGGGGATCGGTCCACAGGCTGTGGATGTCCGCAAGCACGCTGCGAGATATGCCGTTGACACTCCATAATTGGCAACGGGCAGCGACCACTTGGACACGGTGTGCACGTGTTCGACCCGATCAGCGGCGTGCCCTCGGGGGGAGGCGCCGTGACACCGCAGGAGGAGTTCGCCGAGGCGCTGCGCGTCCGCCGGGAGGCCGCGGACCTCTCCCTCGCCGAGCTGGCCCGCCGGGTGCACTACAGCAAGAGCTACCTCAGCCGGGTGGAGAACGGCCTGCGGCCCCCGGGCCGGCTGCTGGCCGAGCGCTGTGACGCCGCCCTGCGGGCCGACGGCACCCTGCTCGCCCTGCTGCCGCCCGGACCCGAGCAGCACGAGAGACGGGACGAGGCCGACCAGCCCGTCCGCGGCACCCGGCGCCGCCCGCCTCCCGATCCGGCCCCGGCCGCGCCCCCGCCCGCCCGGCCGAGCGACTACGGCGCCGGGTTCGACCAGCACATCCGGCGCGGCGACACCCGCCACCTGCTCGGCGAGATGTACGAGGCGGGCCAGCACTACCGGGCCGCCTACGAGGCCGCCGGCGGCGACCAGCTGGCCCGCGCGCACGCCGTCGTCCGCAGCGCCCGGCGCTGGTCGGACCCCGGACAGGTCGACCGCGACCTGCTGTTCCGCATCGACGCCTGCCTGGCCGCGCTGGCCGGCCGCGAGGACACCCGGGCGGTGGAGCTGCGGCTCCAGCTCACCGCCCACCGGGCCAAGAAGCTCGCCATGGCCATCGGCGACGACACCGCGGTCACCGGCGCCGAACCCCGCACCGGCGCCCGGCTGGCCCGCCAGGCGCTGGCGGAGCTGCGCGAGCGCGGCCGCCGGCCGGCCGGAGCACCCGGCGGCGTGGGCGACGAGGCCCGCTGCGAGGTCCTGACCGAGACCCGCTGGGCGCTGTACGACTTCGAGCCCGCCCGCACCCTGCTCGCCCTCTCCACCGAACTCCGCGACCTCGCCGTCCGCTCCCACTCCGCCTACTTTCAGGGCGAGGCGCTGGTCGCCCTCGCCATCGACCAGCTGCGCACCGGCCGGGTGCCCGCCGCCGAGGCGACGCTCAGCCTGCACCGGGAGTACGCGGCCCGGCACCGCAGCCGGCTCGCGCACTGGCAACAGGGCACGCTGGACGCCCTGATGAACCTGTGGCGCGGGGAGTTCGCCGCCGCCGAGGGGTGGATCCTCGGGGAGGCCGGGCAGGTGGCGGCGGCGATGGAGGCCGGGCTCTCGATGCCCGCGGACGCCCTGAGCCAGACCGTGCTCGGCCAGGAGTACTGGCTGCGCCACGAACAGGGCCGCCTGGCCGAGCTGTTCGCCTCCCCGCGGATGGCCGGCGTCCAGCGCCGTGGCTACTTCCCGGTGTGGCGGGCGGGCCTCGCCCTCGCGCTGTGCGCGACCGGACGGTACGAACAGGCCGCGGACCAGCTCCGGGCGTTCGCCGCCGACGCCGGCGACTTCACCAGGTTCCCGCCGAGCGGCTGGGCCCTGCCCACCGCGGCGACCCTCGCCCTGGTCTGTGCCGACCTGGCGGAGCGCACGGACCGCCGTACCGAGGTGTCGGCGTACGTCCCGGCGCTGCGCGCCCTCCTCGACGCGCACGGCGACGAACTGGTCCTGGCCGGCTGGCCCACCGTGCTCCTCGGCCCCGCCGCCCGCTTCAGCGCCCTGCTCGCGCTCGTCGCCGGCGAACCGGAGACCGCGCTCGGGCACCTCGCCCGGGCCGTACGCCTGGCGCAGCGCTACCCGGCGCAGATGGCCCGGCTCCGCCTCGACGAGGCCCGCGCCCGGATCCGTACCGGCTCGCCCGCCGCCCTGGCCACCGCCCACGGCCTGGCCCGGACCGCGCTCGGCACGGCTGAGGAACTCGGCATGGTGACGCTGGCCCGGGACTGCCGGGAGCTGCTCAAATATCCAGCAGGACGGTGAACGGGCCGTCGTTCGTCAGCGACACCCGCATCTGCGCACCGAACCGCCCGGTCGCCACGGTCGCTCCGAGGGACCGCAGCTGCGCGACCACCTCGTCCACCAGCGGCTCGGCCACCTCGCCGGGCGCCGCCGCGTTCCACGTCGGCCTGCGCCCCTTGCGGGCGTCGCCGTAGAGCGTGAACTGGCTAATGACGAGCAGCGGCGCGTCGATGTCACTGCACGACTTCTCGTCCGCCAGCATGCGGACCGACCAGAGTTTCCGGGCGAGTTGGGCCGCCTTCTCCTTCGTGTCCTCATGCGTCACGCCGACGAGCACGCACAGCCCCTCGCCCTCGATCGCGCCCACCGTCTCGCCGTCCACGACGACGCTCGCGCCGTCCACCCGCTGTACCACCGCTCGCATGCGGACCATCATGCCCGGTGCCCGGGTGGCCCTCACAGGGGGCTGCCGAGGGGCCCATTATTGATCCTTAACGTCCCAACTAGGGCCGTTCGGGGGCACTCGGTCACATTGCGGCCACTTGGGGTGACACCATGCTTCCACACGCCGGTCGAGGGGACGGTAGAGACGCATGAGCACACCGAGCACCGGGCGACTGAAGACGCAGGGCACGCAGAGCGTGCAGAGCCTGCACCGGCCGCCCGCACAGCGTGGCGAGGACATCCCGCTGCCCGCGGAACCACCGGAGCACGACCTGGCCCGTCTGAGCCTGCCCGAACTGCGCGTCCTGCGCCGGGACGCGCAGCGCGACGAGGCGGACCTGAGCTATGTACGACGGCTGCTCCAGGGCCGTATCGACATCCTGCGCGCGGAACTGGCCCGCCGCTCCCCGGCGGGCGCGGCCTCCGTCGTGGACCGCCTCCCGGAGATCCTCACGGACGCCCCGGCCCGCCACCGCTCCTCCGCCCGCCACGTCACCCTGGGCACCCCGCACAACGAGGAGTACGGCAGGCTGGCGGCCGACATGCTGGCCGAGGTCGAACTCTCCGACCTGCTGGCCCGCACGGACACCGAACTGACGGCGGCGATGGGCCGCCTGGTCCGCTACGAGCAGGAGGTGTCCCGCCGCAGGCAGCGCCTGCAACGGACGGCGGACGATTCGAGCGGCGAGATCACGAGGCGCTACCGGGAGGGCGAGGCGCAGGTCGACGATCTACTGACCTGAAGCTGACTGCTTGGGGGCGCGAGGCTGTATCGATATGCGGCTCCGCCGCGTGGGCGCGCTCAGCCCCCACCCACCCGCAGCCAAAATTGAATCGGCACCACCCCGATCCACCACCTACCGTGCTGTCATGACTGACGCCGTCGAAGTCCGCCCCATAACCGAACCCGAGCTAGCCGACTGGCACCGGGCCCTGTCCACCGGCTTCCTCCAGACCCCCACCCTCTCGGCCGACCAACTCGAGGCCCGCCGAAGGCAGTTCGTACCGGGCAGACTTCTCGGCGCCTTCGACGGCCCCCGCTGCGTGGCGACGTTCCGCTCCTTCGACCAGGAGCTGACCGCGGTCGGCGGCGCGACCGTCCCCGCCGACGCCATCTCGAACGTCACCGTGACCGCCACCCACCGCCGCCGCGGCCTGCTCACCCGCATGATGAGCCAGGACCTGGCCGCGGCGAAGGAGCGCGGAGACGTCGTCGCGACCCTGATCGCCGCCGAGTACCCGATCTACGGCCGCTACGGCTTCGGCCCGGCGACCACGCTGACGGAGTGGACGATCGAGGTCCCGCGGACCGGCCTGGACCCGCGTTGGTCGGGCCCCGGGGACGGCGGCCGGATCGACCTCGTCGACGGTGAGGACATCCGCAAGCTCGGCCCCGACCTGCATGAACGCATCCGGCGCAGCACCCCGGGCGCGGTCAGCCGCAGCGATCTGTGGTGGCAGTTGCGGACCGGCGTGGTCCGCTTCGACGAGGAGTGGAAGGAGCCCTACTTCGCGGTGTACCGCTCGGCGGCCGGCGAGGTGGAGGGCATCGCGTCCTACGAGTCGGACGACAACTGGCAGGGCAAGCAGCCGTACAACACGGCCGACGTGCACTGGCTGCTCGGCACGACCCCGGCGGCCGAGCGCGCGCTGTGGCACTACCTGTGCTCGATCGACTGGATCACCCGGGTGAAGACCGGCTGGCGGTCGCCGGACGACCTGCTGCCGCACTACCTGCCCGACCCGCGTGCCGCACGCGTCACCAACCAGGCGGACTGGCTGTGGGTGCGGATCCTGGACGTCGTACGGGCTCTGGAGGCGCGGACGTACGACAGGGCGGGCTCGCTGGTCCTTGAGGTGGCGGACCGGCAGGGGCTGGCCGGCGGCCGGTTCCGGCTGGACGCCTCCCCCGATGGGGCGTCCTGCACCCCGACCACCGACACCCCCGACCTCGCCCTCGGCGTCGCCGAGCTGGCGAGTGTCTGGCTCGGTGACCAGTCCGTGGCGCGGTTGCACGCGCTCGGACGGGTCCAGGAAGAGCGAGTGGGCGCCGCCCGGGAGGCCGACGCCCTGCTGCGCGCGTCCGGGCGGCCTTGGTGCCCGGACATCTTCTGAGACGGGTCTCCTTCCTCCTGGTTGCTCCCCGGGTTCCCCCCGGGGTCGGGTGCCTGAATCACCATGTTCAGTTGTGTCGGTGCTGTTGAGCCTGTGCTGTGCTGCTCATCCGTAGCGAGCTGTGAAGTTGTGGCTGTGCGGGTCTGCCTGTGTTCGATTGTCGGTGTTCAGTTGTGACTGTGCTGGTCGTGCGCCCCGACAGCCGGCCCTGGTGGACCGGGCTCCCGGCTCCCCTCCGGAAGGGAACCCGGATGGCCAACCGCCGAGGAAGTTTGACCATGTTGCATGAGTTGGTGACCAACTCAACAGTACTTATCTCCACTTGGATGCGACTCATAACCACCTTCCCGCGAACTGCCGAAAGATGGCGGGAAGTTGTACTGTTTGTCCGTGGACCCGGAACTCGCCGCCGTCAATGGGCGGAAGAGGTCACAGCGGCCTCAGGCGTCACACCGCGAGGTGGCCGACGAGCTGCGCACCCGGATCAGGTCCGGGGTGCTGCGGCCGGGCCAGCGCATGCCCACCCAGGCCAAACTGGCCGACGAGTTCGGCGTCGAGCGCGGGGCCGTACGGCAGGCACTGCGCATCCTGCAGTCGGAGCACCTGCTCATCAACGTCTCGAAGGGTGCTCCGGCGACGGTGGCCCAGGGTCCGGGCCCGGCACGGTCCGCGGTGGGCGCGGCGGCAGCGCCGCAACCGACCATGGTGGCCCTCACCCCCCGCATAGAGGCGGCCTTCGCGGCCTCGCACGTGAGGATCGACGCGCTCTGCCTGACCTCGGTCTCGCTCAACCTCGCGCTCGGCGGGCCGTTGCGGCTCATCCACGCGGGGAGTCTGGAACCGGCCAAGATCGACGTCCGGGTGCTGCTGCCGGGCCGGAACATCGACCTCGCGTTCCCGACGGCGGTGGACGCCTCGGCCGAGGACGCGGTGCACGACCGCTGGCTGGCCCAGCGCAACGCACAGGGCCAGGTGCTGCGGCACAACCTGCAGGCGCTGCGCGCCACGCACGGCATCGACGTGCACGTCACCTTCCGGGCCCTGCCGTTCACCCCGCCGGTCAAGCTGTACCTGCTCAACGGGGCGGAGGCGCTCTTCGCGTACTACACGCTGGGGCGCCACGAGCGGGAGATCGACCACGAGCACCTGCAGACGTACGACGCCGAGGGCACGCGGTCGATGCTCTTCGCCTTCGAACAGGGCGCGGGGCTGCGGGACACCACGTTCGTGGACCAGTCCACGCGGTGGTTCGACGCCCTGTGGGAGACGATCAGTTCTGAGCTGCACCTGACGTCCTAGGGCCCCGGGACCGGACGGGCCCAGGTGCCCACAGGACGGGCCCGGGTGCCTACAGGGCAGGCCCGGTGAGCACCAGGGCGAGCAGGACGGCGCCGGCGGAGCTGAACGCCGGACTCTTGGCCTTGACCCCCACTGTGAGCAACAGCAGGCCGATAATGCCAGTGGCACCGTACTTCGACTGGACCATCTGCTCGAAGCCGATGACGAAGACGGCGGAGACGAGAGCGAGGGCGGCGGGCATGGTGGTTCCCCCCTTCAGTCGGGAAGCAAGGCTTCCGCCAACTCAATCAAGTTGGTGACCAACTCTGATTAAGTTGTCCCCAGTTGGCTACTACTTATAAACAACCTTCAAACAACTCCCGCCAGATGGATCAAAGTTGTAGCGTTTGGTCGTGACTCAGGAGAACGTGGCAGTGAACGGTGGAAGCAGGTTCACGCACCAGGAGATCGCCGACACCCTGCGGAAACGCATCCGCGCCGGCGACCTCAAGGCGGGCGACCGACTGCCCACGCAGGCCGAGTTGGCCGAGGAGTTCGGGGTGGAGCGGGGGACCGTGCGCCAGGCCCTGCGCGCGCTCCAGGACGACGGCCTGCTCAGCAGCGTCAGCCGGGGCAGTCCGCCGCGTATCGCCGGGCCGGTCCCGTCGCGGCACGACGAGCCGCAGCCGACGATGGTCGGCCTCAGCCCCCGCCTCACCGAGGCCTTCTCCGTCCCGCAGGTGCGCATCGACGCCGCCTGCCTCACCGCGCAGAGCCTCATCCCGGCACTTGGCGAACCCCTGCGGCAGATCCACGAAGGCCGCATCCGCCCCGAGCGCATCGACGTCCGCATCCTCCTCCCCGGCCGTGACATCAACCTCGCCTTCCCGGTCCCGGTCGAGGGCGACGTTGACGCCGTGCACCGTCGCTGGCTCGACATGCGCAATGCCCAGGGCCAGGTGCTCCGCTACAACCTCCAGTCCCTGCGCTCCACCCACGACATCGACGTCAACGTCACCTTCCGGGCCCTGCCGTTCACCCCGCCGATCAAGCTGTACCTGCTCAACGGCGCGGAGGCGCTGTTCGCGTACTACACGGTCACCCGTCGCGAGGAGCAGACGGAGAACGGCCCGCTCGACATGTACGACGCCGTCGGCTCGGAGTCCCTCCTCTTCTCCTTCGAGAAGCGAACCGGCCAGCGGGACGCCGCGTTCGTGGACCAATCCCAGAAGTGGTTCGACGCCCTCTGGGAAACCATCACGACGGACCTGACACTCTCTTAGTGACTTCTGATACGACGCAGACTGAACTGGTGGCGGCCAAGAGCAAGAACGCGACCGAAGAGCTCACGGAACTGGTCAGAGACGCCCGGGTCGTCCTCTGGGACTTCGACGGGCCGATCTGCCGGTTGTTCGCGGGTCACTCGGCGGCGGGCGTGGCCGGCGAGCTGGTCGAGTGGCTGGCGGACCAGGGCCTGCACAGCCTGGTCACGGACACGGAGCGGGACTCCCTCGACCCACACCTCGTGCTGCGCGCGGTGGACCGCCGGCACCCCGGCAGCGACCTGGTGGCGGAGCTGGAGGAACGTCTCACCAAGGAGGAGCTGCGGGCCACGTCGACGGCGATGCCCACGGCGTTCGCGGACATCGTCATCCAGACGTGGCGAGCGCGTGGCGCCCGCATGGCAGTCACCACCAACAACTCCCCCCGGGTGGTCCGCGCCTACCTCGACGACCGCGCCCTGACCCCCTGCTTCGCCCCGCACATCTACGGCCGCACCCAGGACCTGCACCGCCTCAAGCCCGACCCGCACTGCCTCAACCGCGCCCTCAACGCGATGGGCGCCGCCCCCGGCGCGGCCCTGATGATCGGCGACTCGCCGACGGACTTCCAGGCGGCCCGGACGGCCGGGGTGCCGTTTCTGGGCTACGCGCGTAACGCACGGAAAGCCAAGCTCTTGACCGAGGCCGGCGCGGGGTACGTGGTGGGGTCCTTGTGGCCGCTGCTGGAGATACTCCGGCATTAGGCGGCGCCTGCCTGGTTGCCGGTCAATGCCAGGCATACCCGGGCAGGTTGATCCCTTAACCCGGGTGCGGCAGCAGGGCTTCCTGCCTGACCAGGTCGTGTTTGCACGGAGGTTGGGAAAGGAACGTTCGCTGTATGGCGGCCAGGCAGGCGGGTGACGGTGGTGGCAAGGCGTTCCGGCAGGTCTCCGAGGCGCTGCGGGCCCGGATGACGGACGGGACGTACCAGCAGGGTGCCGAACTGCCCGCACAGGGCAGGCTCGCCAAGGAGTTCGGGGTCTCCCGCGACACCGTCCAGCGGGTGGTGCGCGAACTGGGCAACGAGGGGTGGATCGAATCCCGCCAGGGCAGCCCGGCACGGGTCGTCAACGTCCAGCGCGCGCAGTCCACCACGGCCAAGGCCACCAGGTCACGACAGGTGATGATGGGGCCACTCATAAGCGAGGCGTTCGAACAGCCCGAAGTCTCCCTGGACGTCTTCACGTTGACCTCGGAGTCCCTCGACACCCACATCCGGCTCCAGGCGGAGCGGATCCGGGCCGGCGTCATCGCCCCCTGCAGGATCGCCGTGCGGTTGCTGCTGCCTGATCCTCTGCTCGACCTGCCGTATCCCGTGAGCAGGCAGGACAAGGACGATCCGCGCCCACAGGAGCGGCTGCGCGCCATCACCGACCGGCACACGGAATCGCTGCGTACCGCGCTGCGGGACCTGCAGGCCGAGCAACTCGTACAGTCCGTCGACGTCCAGATCCGGCATGTGCGGTTGGTGCCGACCTTCAAGCTCTACGTCATCAACAGCACAGAGGTGCTGCACGCCCTCTACGAGGTCATCCGACGGCTCATCATCCTGGACACCGACGAGGAGATGGAGGTGCTCGACGTCCTGGGACTGGGAGCCATGCTGACGCACCACGTCGAGGACGCCGACCCGGACTCGCCGGGATCGGTCTTCGTGCTGCAGATGCGGTCCTGGTTCGAGTCGGTCTGGAACCTGCTCGCGAGTTAGCCTCGCTATGCGGACGTGCTCTGCTGTCTCGGACGTGTCCACCGGGGGTCGCTGATCACAGGGTGTTCTGGTTTGATCTCGCCGAGCTTCTGCCACAGATTCTCGTACCAGGCGATGTGATGATCCGCGATCTCTCTGACCGGATGGGAATTCGACTTCAGATCCCAGCCGATGTAACGGGCTCGGCCGTAGAGTGGCGCGAATCCCTGGGCGTCGAGGATCTCGTACTGGTTCTCCTGCGGCCCGACAGTGTCCGGCTCGATCCCGTAGGGAGTGGTGAAGACCCGCTCGCGGTTCAGGATGTACAGCTTCCGATCCGGTATCTGCGTCGCCTCCCGGATCTCGCACGATATGGCCATTCTCGGATTTTTTGCCTGTATGGCGTTGAGCATGCCCTTGAGTCTCGTCCAATTGGGTTTGGTGAACTCGTCGCGCATGCGTTCGCGATTTTTCGGGGAGTCCGCGAAATAATACTTCGTAGTGTCTGATTCGCCCGTTCGCGGTGCCGGAACGAGGCCTCCGGGCAGCCCCATCGGAAGGTTCAGGTGGGCGATGATGATGCGAAAATGCAGCTCGACCGTGTGTACTTCTCGGTCGGCCATCTTCCGCATCGGTACGGCAATCGCCTCAAGCAGCGTCTCCATGGTGAAACCGGAGAAATCGACGTGCACGCTGCGGGCGCTGAAGGCCTCCCTGAATTCATCGTGCAATCTGTCCGAGTCGGCGAACACATAGACACCCGCGGCCTCTTTGGAGCCGGACTCGCTGATGGCGTCGTAGAGGATGAGGGCGATCAGCGATGCGAAGGAACCCCCCAGTAGCTGCTGGTCCTTGAGGGCGTCGCCGAGCGGACCGATCAGAGCTCCGGCACCTTGCAGGACGGCGGTCAGTCCCAGCGCCGACTTGACGATGCGGGGTTTCCAGCTGCCCAGCGTGGACCGGATACGGTCGAGTCTGGTCGGGCCATTGCCGGCTGGACTGCGAGAAGACACCCAAACCCCCTGTGGGCGCCGCTGCTTCGCGGCGCCGACGCTGCCCGGTAGCTCTCCGTGCAGCCATCATGCCCGGCGTCACTTCGCAGCACCAGAAGGTCAGTTGGGACTCGACCTGCTCTTCACGGCCTCGATGAGGGGTTTATGGGAGGACACGACGTACTTCGCGCCGAGTTCCGTCATCTGCGCCGCGCGCTCGGGCGACTGCGTGTATCCGAGGAAGGGGGTTCCGGCCTGCTGTGCCGCGCTGAGGTCGGTCAACTGGTCGCCGACGAGAAGAGCCGACTCGGGCGGCAGGTCGACGCACTTCAGGGCGCGCTTCACCGAACCTGGGTGGGGCTTCATATCTCGTAGGAGTGGGTCGCGGCCCACGACGGCGTAGACCTTCTCCTGCCGCTGGACCCGCTCGCCCTTGAAGAACTCCCAGATGGGCCCGTCGGAGTTGTTGCTGACGACGACGAGGGGCGGACCGTGCTTGAAGAGCATGTCGACGAGGCTGACCAGATGGGGGGCCGGCCTCGCTGTCTTGACGGCTTCGTACTCGTATCCGGTGACGATTTCCTCGGCTGCGACGAGCCCCTGGGGATCGAGCGATCCGGGGGCCGACCGGTCGTACATCTCCCGCAGCAGGCGGAGGATGCCGTGGGAATCGTCGCACGCGTCGACCTCGGGATCGACGTGGTCCCAGACCTTCCGTACGGCCGTCTTGATCTCGAGAGCCACGGGGGCCGTCGACCGGCCGCGGAACAGGTCGGTGACGGGTCCGTCGAAGTCGAGCAGTACGGCGTGCACGTCCGTCAGCAACTCCCGCAGAGCCGCACCGTGATCGGCTGCGCTGCTCATGGGCTTCCTCCTGTCGCCTCGGCCAGTGTGGACCACGTCGCGCGCGGCGGCCAGCACCGCAGCTCATGGCGCGCGAGGGACGCGGAGTGAGTGGACGCAGGGTGATTCATCGTTGCACATATGTGCGTCCAGTCGTTGTGCGGCGAGACCGGGTTCGACGAGTCGTGGACGTCTGGCACGATGCACGCCAGCACAGGAGTACCGTGCTCCCACTTCTGCACCCTTCGGAAGGGTCACGGCGAAGGAAACGGGCAATGTCACTCGAACTGGCTTCCCTTGCTCGGCTGCACGCGGTCGAGATGAGTGGCGACGAGGGCGTGGTCGAAGGACCGCTCCACGGTTACCACCACGAGACGTATGTCTTTCCGCTGTCCAGGGAAATGGAGGGTGGGCGATCGGGGCGCTGGAAATGCCGCGAACCGCGTGCCGACCTTCTCTGGTTCGATCGTCGATGCTTCTCTTCCGAGGAGAACTTGCTGAGAGCTCTCCATGGTCAGATTCTCAGAATTCCGGATATTATCGACGTTGATGGCGTCGGGTTGCAGAGTTTCATCGAAGGGGAGACGCTCGCTTATTTTCATAAATCGGGGACCATGGTCCCCGATAATTTCCTCGATCAGATCATGGATTTGTTCCGGCAGATGGTCGGGATTCGGCCTGATTCTCTTTCGGTCGAACGGCGGTGCAGGCTCGACGACCGTCCCGATGATGGTGACACGGACGGTTTTCTGGAGCGACTCGTCCTTTTCGCCGAGCAGCGGGTCTACCGGGCGAACCTGGAGCGGTTCGCCGGACTTTTCGATGACCTCTGGCTGGGTGAAGATTCGTTCAGGCATCTCCGGAAGAACGTCTTCGGGCTGGAGAGACGCCCTTTCTGTCTGCTGCATGCCGATCTGCATCGTGAGAACTTCATCGTCGACGCCGAGTCCACGCTGTGGACGATCGACTGGGAACTCGCAATGCTGGGCGACCCGCTGTACGACCTGGCAACGCATCTCCATTTGATGCGCTATCCGGCACGACAGGAGCGTGTTGTCGCCCAGCGCTGGTGCGAGACCGTTGAGGGCGTCCGTGTCGGCAGCTCGAACGGCTGGGGGGACGACCTGGAACGTCTGCTCACTTACAAGAAGGCCCAGTCCGTCTTCACCGATGTGATCCGCACCGCCTTGGAACTGGATGCCGACCCGGAGCCGAGCTGGTGGCAGATCGCGCCCGCCGCATTCAAGCTCCGCAAGGTGCTGGCCGTCGCCGCGTCTTCCTTGGGGCTCGAAGAGGTTCCCGGTACCCGCAGGATCGTGACGGCACTGATGCGGTGGTGTCGCGAGCACGGCTCCGTCCCCGGTGAGAAGGCGCCGTGACACAGGGGACCTCGCTCTGACCACCGCTGCGTAGGCTCCCCCCATGGGTGAGATGGGCCTGCGTGAGCGCAAGAAGCGGCGGATGTACGAGGACGTGTCGGACATCGCCGTGCGGCTGTTCCTGGCGAAGGGGTTCGACGCGGTGTCGGTCGCCGAGGTGGCCGCCGCCGCCGGGATCTCCAAGCCCACGCTGTTCCGGTACTTCCCGGCCAAGGAGGACCTGGTCCTGCACCGGATCGCCGACCACGAGACGGAGGCGGCGCGGCTGGTCGCGGGGGCCGGGTCCCCGGTCGGCGTGCTGCGGGCCCACTTCCTGGACGGACTCCGGCGCGGCGACCCGATCACCGGGCTCAACGACCACCCCCAGGTGCTCGCCTTCCACACCCTGCTCAACAGCACCCCCACCCTGGTCGCCCGGCAGTACGCCTACCTGGAGAGGTCGGAGGCCGCGCTCGCCGAGGCCCTCGGCGGCACCCTGGAGGCCAGACTGGCGGCCGGCCAGATCATCGCCGTACAGCGGATCCTCGCGCAGGACAACTGGCGGCGGATCGCGGCGGGGGAGCGGGTCGAGGACGTGCGGGAGGGTGCGGTGCGGGCGGCGGAGGAGGCGTTCGGGCGGCTGGAGCGGGCTGTGGCGGACGCCGGCTGAGTTCCGACTGAGTTGCGGTAAAAAATTTAACCCGGTAACGATTTCTCGTTTACGCTGTCTCCATGCAGCAGGAACTCGACCGTGAACGCGCCTACCACGACATCTGCCGAGCCGCCCTCGCCCGCATGGTCGAAGGCGCCGTCGAGCACGTCGTCACCGGTGCGGACGTCTCCGCGTCCGGTGCCGACGCCGAAGTGCTCGGGTACCGGCTGCGCAGCCGGGCCAAGGAGATGCGCGAGCTGCCGGAAGGGCCGCTGTTCTTCGGCAAGCTGGACTTCGAGGCAGGAGAAGCAGGAGAAGCAGGAGAAGCAGGAGAGGCAGGAGAAGCAGGAGAGCACGCCGGGCAGAGCTACCGCATCGGCCGGCTGCGGATCAGCGAGGAGCCGACCGCCCCGCCCCTCGTCGTCGACTGGCGCGCCCCTGTCTCCCGCGCCTTCTACCAGGCCGGCCCCGACGACCCGCAGGGCGTCGCGGTACGGCGGCGGTTCGGCTGGGCCCCCGGCAGCCGCGGCGACTCCGCCGACCTGACGGGGATGGAGGACGAGCGGCTCGGCAAGGGGGAGTCGGGGACGGGGGCGCTGCTCACCCATGAGATCGAACGGCCCCGCGTCGGCCCCATGCGGGACATCGCCGCCACCATCCAGCCCGACCAGGACGACCTGGTCCGCGCCGGCCTCGCCGACTCCGTCTGCGTCCAGGGCGCCCCGGGCACCGGCAAGACCGCCGTCGGCCTGCACCGCGCCGCCTACCTCCTCTACACCCACCCGCAGCGCATCCGCCGCTCCGGCCTCCTGATCCTCGGCCCCAACCGCACCTTCCTCTCCTACATCTCCGAGGTCCTCCCTGCCCTGGGCGAGACGGGCGTACGACAGGCGACCCTCCGCGAGGAGATCGGCCGCCACCCGGTCACCGGCACCGACCCCGAGCGCACCGCCGCGCTCAAGCACGACCCGCGGATGGCCGAGGTCCTGCGCCGCGCCCTGTTCGCGCACGTCCGCACCGACACCGTCACCCCGCTCTCGCTCTCCGACGGCACGTACACCTGGCGGGTGCCCGTCGGCACTCTGACGGCGATCGTCGAGGGGGTACGGGACGAGGAACCGCCGTACGCCGTCGGGCGGGAGCGGGTGCGGGGGCGGGCGATGCGGGCCGTGCAACTCCAGGCCGAACGGCGGGCGGGCCCGCAGCCAGGCGCCTGGACCCGGCGCCTGGAACGCTCCCGCGCGATGGGCGCCTGCCTCGACACCGTCTGGCCCAAGGTGCGCCCGGAGGAGGTGGTGGCCGGACTCCTCACGGACGGCGAGGTGCTGGCCGCGGCCGCCGAAGGACTCCTGACCCCCGGCGAACAGCGGGACCTGCTCTGGGCCCGCCCGCCGCGCTCGTGCAAGTCCGCCCGCTGGTCGGCCGCCGACCTGGTCCTCCTCGACGAGGTCGCGGGGCTCGTCGAACACCCCGAGGGCTACGGCCACATCGTCGTCGACGAGGCCCAGGACCTGTCTCCCATGGAGTGCAGGGCGATCGCCCGCCGGGCCGCCTTCGGCTCCCTCACCGTCCTCGGCGACCTCGCCCAGGCCACCACACCCTGGTCGGCGCGGAGCTGGGACACCGTGCTGGGCCACCTGGGCAAGCCGGACGCGACCGTCGTCCCGCTCACCACCGGCTTCCGCGTCCCGGCGGCGGTCGTGGCCCTGACCAACCGGCTGCTGCGGCGCCTGGGCACGGACGTACCCCCGGCCGAGTCCTACCGCGGCGACGGCGAGGTGCGGATCCGCCCGGCCGACGACGTGCCCGCGGCGACGGTCACCGCCGTCCGGGAGGCCCTGGCCCACGAGGGTTCGGTGGGGGTCGTGGCGGCCGACGCCCAGGTGACCGCCGTACGCGAGGCGCTGACGGCCGCCGGCGTCGAACCGGCGGGACCGGACGAGCTGGGCGCGCGGGTGGCCGTGGTCCCGGCGAGCATGGTCAAGGGTCTGGAGTACGACCACGTGGTGGCCGTGGAACCGGCGGCGGTCGCGGAGGGGGAGGAGAGAGGGCTGCACAGGCTGTACGTGGTGCTGACGCGGGCGGTGTCCCGGCTGGACGTGGTGCACGCGAGACCGCTGCCGTTCTGAGGAGGCCAGTGGCAACGCGCCCCTTTGGGGGCGCGGGGCTGTATCAATTTGCGGCTCCGCCGCGTGGGCGCGAGCAACCCCCAAGCGCCCGCAGTCGCCCCGCAACCTTTCCCGGCACTCTCCGCGATGCGATCCTGTCCCCGATGCTCCTCTTCCTAGACATCGACGGCACCCTCATCCCCTTCGGTGCCCCCGCCGACCGCCCCTACCCGGTCTACGGGACCGGCGGCCACACCTCATCGAACCCGCTGCTCACCCGCATCGACCCCGCCCTCGGTCCCCGCCTGGAAGCCCTCCGCTGCGAGCTCGTCTGGGCCACCACCTGGATGGACGAAGCGAACGCCGCTGTCGCCCCCTGGCTGGGCCTGCCCCCGCTGCCCGTCGTGGAGTGGCCGGACGAGGACCGGCCCCCTGCCCTGCTGCACTGGAAGACCCGGCCGCTGGTCGCGTGGGCGGGGCGGCGGCCGTTCGTCTGGATCGACGACGAGATCACCGAGGCCGACCGCGCCTGGGTCGCCGCCCACCACCACACGCCCGCGCTCCTCCACCGCGTCGACCACCAGTTCGGCCTGACGGAGGGGGACTTCGCGGTGCTGGAGGACTGGCTGGCGGTCCAGCGCTGACGTCGCCTCACACCCGGCGCGGCGCGCTCGCGGTGACGCAGTCCGCGACGGTGCCGGCGAAGACCCGGGCGAGCGGGGAGAGCGCGTCCCAGCGACGCACCGCCCAGCCGACGGGCAGCGGCGGCAGGTCGGGGACGGGGACGAGCCGGAGGGGATCGTCGCCGCCGGGTGCCCGGCGGCCGGGCAGTGCGGGTACGACGGCGTGGCCGAGGCCGAGTTCCGCCAGCAGGAGGGCGGTGTCCCAGTCGGCGACGCCGGTGGATACTCGCGATGATCGGTGCAGGGCCCTGGGCGGCAACCCGTCCGGTGCCTTCGCGGGGTCCGGACCCCTGGCGGAGGCACGGACGGGTGCCGACCCGAGCGACGGAAGGAACCCGCCTCGTGTCCGCTTCCCCCGTATCTCCCTCATCCCCCGCAAGCCCTGAGGCCTCGGCTCGTGCCGCCGCGCTCCTGCGCGCGCTCGGCGCCGCGGAGATCGCCCACCCCGGCGGCACGCTTCTCGTGCACCTCCAGCGCGTCCAGGAGCAACTCGCCGCCTGGGGCGCCCGCCCCGCCCTCCAACTCGCGGGCCTGTGCCACGCGTTCTACGGCACCGACGGCTTCCCCACGGCCCTGCTCCCCCTGGACCGCCGTACCGAACTCGTGGCGGTGATCGGCGCGGAGGCCGAGGCGATCGTGTACCTCTACGCCTCGTGCGACCGGAAGGCCACCTACCCGGCGCTCGCGAACCCCGACGCGGCCTTCCACGACCGCTTCACCGGACAAGCCCGCGTTCCCGAACCCCGGCAGCGCCGGGACTTCGCCGAGCTGTCCGCCGCCAACGAACTCGATCTCGCCCGTGTCGACCCGTCCTTCCGCGAGAAGTGGGGAGCCCGACTCCTCGCCCTGTTCACCCGCTTCCGCCCCCTGCTGAGCCTCCCGGCCTGGTCCGCGTGCCGCGCCGTTCTCGCTCCGGAACCCGGCGAGCCTGTCAGGCATGCCTGAGTGCGCGGAGCGGGGCTGAGGGGACCGGCCCGGACAACCGTGCCGGCCGCCTCTAGGGTTTTCATCGCGGAAGTCCACTGGCCGGCCCGGAGGTGCCATGTCCCTGCAGATGAAGCTGGTCGCCATCACGCTCGACTGCCCTGATCCACTGGCCCTGGCGGCGTTCTACCAGCAGGCCACCGGTCTTGAGCCGCATCCGAAGTCGGACGCCGACTTCGCGGGTCTCAACGGTGAGCACGGACTTTTCATCGGTTTTCAGCGGGTCGACGACTACCGGGCGCCCAACTGGCCCGGCCAGACCGTTCCCCAGCAGCTCCACATCTGTTTCCAGGTGGACGAGGACCTGGCCGAGGCCGAGGCCCGGCTGCTGGAGCTGGGCGCGGGCAGGCCGGATCACCAGCCGCACGGGGACAAGGCACGGGTCCTCACCGATCCGGCCGGCCATCCGTTCTGCATCACCACGCGCTGACCGGCGCTGCCGGTCGCTCGTCGAGTGCAGGCGCCGGTGGCAGGGTCTGCCCAGGTCCGCGAGATGATCGCGTCATGGCTGAGATCGTTCTGATGTCCGATCCGAGGGTCGCAGCCCTGCCTGTTCGGGAGTGCGGTGAACGACTCGTGGAGGTTCGACGCGACGGGACCTCTGCTGGTCGACGAGATCGCTCCGCACAGTGCCGGCGCGGCCGTCGACCTGACGCTCGCGGATGCCGACGGGCGTGAACTCGACATGGGCACCCGTATGAACGCGACCCCCGAGGAGAGCGCGGGTGCCTGCTGCACACAGGCCGACAACATCAGCGACGAGGCCCGCTCCCTTCGGGACGTCCTGAGCACCGCGCTCACCGCCGCCGGCCTGGTCAACTACCCCACAGAGTGGTGGCACCGGTCGCACGGAGACCGCTACTGGGCCCTGACGACGGGAGCGAAGCCGCCCACTACGGTCCCGCGGAGCTGGGCTGACGGGCCTTCCCGGGTGCACCTCGGAACAGATCTGCAAAGGGCGTCGGCCCGTCCGACTACGGACGCATGCGCATGTGTGCCGTCAGCGTGGCGTCGGCGGGTGGGACGGGTGGGCGGGACGGGCCGGCTTGCGGGCCAGGATCTGGATTCCCTTCGACTCGTGCCCGTTCATGGTGGCGACGGTGATGCGGCGGGTGTCGGCGATCTCGAAGTCCGCGAGCAGGGAGGTGAACCAGTCGACCGGGTGGTGGCGGCAGACCGCGCCGTCGTCGGTCTCGAACACCCCGTAGGTGCCGTGGCGTTCCGCGAACCCGGCATAGCGGTCGCGATTGCGCTCGTCGTCCTGGAGCAGCAGGTCGCTGAGGTAGAGCATTCCGCCCGGTCCGAGTACGCGGCTCAGTTCGCCGACCAGTCGTCGCTGTGCTTCGTTGCCGGGTACGCAGGTCAGCACCGCGAAGAGGAGGACCACGTCGACGCTCGCGTCCGGGAGGGCCGGCATCGGAGGCGGATCCAGCACGGCGAAGCGCATCGTGGGATGCAGGGCGCGTGCCCGGGAGATCATCCCCGGTGAGGTGTCGACGCCGTGGAGGTCGGTGAAGCCCTGCTGTTCGAGGGCTTGCATGGTCCGGCCGTAGCCGCACCCGTAGTCCAGGAGCGCGGCATGCCGGTCGACGCCGTCCAGCCACGGCATGTGCAGTGGGTGCGTGAACGTCTTGGTCGTCGCGGCGGCGTCCCAGTAGGCGGTCTGGCTGTCGGGGTCGGACATGGCGGATACCTCCGTCGCGCTCTGGAACCCGGCTCCGACCCGGCTTCTGAGGCGCGGTCGCTGCGCGTGACGGAGACAATACGATCTCCGTCCCGGCCGCACCGTCCGTCTCGTCCCGCTCTCGGTCGATCATGCGGAGGCACTCTTTCTGCGCAGCCACATGGTGCGCCAGGACGGCACGCGCCCGGATTCGCTGTACTACAGCGTGCTCGCGGAGGAGTGGCCCTCCCCGCGCGACAAGCTGCTCACCCGGGTCATGGCCAAAGCCGCCGGCTGCTGGCGCCCTGCCGGCGCGGCGCACGTCAGCTGATCATGTGGTGGGGAACCGTGAGGTTCTCGTCGGCGAACAGAGCGGTCAGGGTGGCCGGATCCTCGCCGAGACAGGCCTCGGCGACCGTATCGACGAGCCGGTCGTAGTCGGGGCCGGTCCGGCCCTCGTAGGCCTCGGTCATCCGGCCCCACTCGTCCCAGGGCAGCATCTCCAGCTTGCCGAGGGCCGCGAGGTCGCGGACGGCGTTGCCGCTGAGCTCCGCGGGTCCCCAGGCGTGATCGGTGCCGGGCACCCCGAACAGCTGTGGATCGATCAGCCCCTTGCGGTACTGGATCCACGCTTCGCCACCGGTCAGGAACTCACCCGGTGCGAGGTCTTCCGGGCGCTCGACGTAGCCGTGGCCCAGATGTTCCGTGTCGACGCGTATCCAGCGCCGTTCACCGGCGTTCCAGTACTCGGTGATCCAGTGGTCGAGGCCGCGTCCCTCCAGGAAGCAGGTACCGAAGCCGCACCTGGCCCTGGAGCGGATGCCCCGTGCCCGCAGGAGCGCGCAGGCGACGGTGGCGAAGTGGCGGCACGTGCCCACCACTCTTCTCTCCGGCGGCCGGGGGTGGTGCAGAGGAGAGGGGTCCAGCGCGGTCAGCCTGGCGACCAGCTCGTTCACCGGCCGGATGTTCTTCTCCGCGAGCCGCTCTTCGGGAACGCCGAGCGCGGCGGCCTCGGTCGGCTGGACGACCAGGCTCTGTACGGCAGCACACATGCCGACCGGGTCGGCCGGCAGGCCCTCGACGAGCCACAACTGGTCGGCGGCAAGGCGGGTGAGCGGACCGGGCCGGGAGTGGTCGAGCGCGTTGTCGGTCATGACCGGGGATCGTAGAGGGCCGGTCCGACAGGCACCCGTCTGCTACGCCCGCATGGATCTCGCAGTCATCCCGGGCCGCCGTCAAGGACAACTGGCCCGCGGGCGAGGAACTCGCCGCATGACCACTCGCATCCGAGAGTCAGCTCGGCCACGGCAGCACGGTGAGCTCCGGCCACTCGTCCCTCCAGCGCGCCGCCTTGGCCTCATAGACCTCCCGCGGGGCAAGGACCGGGTTGGGTCGGACCACCAGGTTGAACACGTCGGAGAGCCCGTGGGGCGCATAGACGCGCCACCCACCGTCGGGGTCCAGCCGCACCCCCAGACAGCACGTCGTCGCGGCGAACGAGTCGATCGCCGCCTCGGTGGACTCGTGAGGCGGGCAGGGCACGCCGAATTTCTGCTCGTACCAGAGGTGCACGCGGGCCTCGTTGCGGATCTCCACCTCGGCCGGCAGCCCGGCGAACACCTCCTGCCCTGCCTCGATCGCGGCATCCTCCGCCTCCCAGGAGAGGTCGGTGCCGTCGAAGTAGAAGATGTCGTAGTCCTTGATGCCGCTGGTCGGGGGCCTGTCGGTGACCACGTTCCACACCGTCTGGAACAGGCAGCCCGCCGTCACATACCAGCCGGGCAGTTCCAGCATCGCCGCCCTGGTCAGCACGTCGGTCAGGACTTCGTTCCGGGAGAGCACGGACCGCAAGCCATCGAGCTGCTCAACGAGCGGGAGTCGACCAAGCATCCGTACTCCCTATCACGATCAGCCGCTCTCACAAGGCGCGTTGGCTGCAAGCGGGCGTCCCAGCCCGCGAGGCGGGCAAGGTCAGGACTGCGCGCTCCGGAACGCGAGATACCGGCTGAAGGCTTCGTGGCTGTCGGGGGTGAAGCGCCACTCCGGCAGGGCCGACCGCAGCTCCGGCTCGGTCAGCCAGCCATGCCAGGCGACCTCATCAGGATCGGCGGCCACGGCGTCCGGCACCACGGCTTCGTGCACGCCGAGCCAGTGAGGACTCAAACCGCTGTGGTTGAGGAACGTGAACAGCAGGCGCGGCAGCACACGAATGCCCAGCTCTTCGGCCAGCTCCCGCGCGGCGGCCTGTTCATAGGACTCACCGACATCCACGGCGCCGCCGACCACGACCTCGTAGAGCCCGGGGAAGCGCGACAGCTGCTCCGACCGCCGGTGAACGAGGATCCGCCCACGCTCATCACGACACACCGTCACGGCGACCCGGTGCAGCCAGCCCTCCCGGACGGCCTGCCGGCGGCTGACCACCACCCCCAGCACACGATCTTGACCGTCGACACGCTCCACCAGTTCATCCACGACGGACACCCTGGCAGAGCCCGCCGACAACGCCGCTTCGACACCTGTCGTGCTCAGGCTCGGCCATCCGGGTATGGTGCGGCACACTTTTGCAAGCAGGTGCTTGCAATTGTTAGCGGGGGTGGGGCACTGTGGAGGCATGGCATCGCTGAACGTCGGCAATCTCGGTGAGTATCTGCGTGAACAGCGGCGCAACGCGCAGCTGTCGCTCAGGCAGCTCGCCGACGCCGCCGGGGTGTCCAATCCGTACCTGAGCCAGATCGAGCGCGGGCTGCGCAAGCCGAGCGCGGAGGTGCTGCAGCAGGTCGCCAAGGCCCTGCGGATCTCCGCCGAGACGCTGTACGTCCGCGCCGGAATCCTCGACGCCGAGCGGGATCTGAACGAGGTGGAGACCCGTGCGGTCATCCTCGCCGACCCCACCCTCGACGAGCGGCAGAAGCAGGTGCTGCTGCAGATCTACGAGTCGTTCAGGAAAGAGAACGGCTTCG
Source organism: Streptomyces sp. NPDC058457 (assembly GCF_042720695.1). NCBI lineage: Bacteria > Bacillati > Actinomycetota > Actinomycetes > Kitasatosporales > Streptomycetaceae > Streptomyces > Streptomyces sp. NPDC058457. The sequence continues at coordinate 101,356 of NZ_JBHXLU010000003.1, forward strand.
GGTCGGGCGAGGAACGGGCGAGCGACACGGACACCCCCGGCGCCAAGGGCGACGCCGGCAGCGACACCGACGACAGTGACACCGACGACAGCGAGACCGATCCGCGGCGGACGGCCGGATGAGCCGGCCAAGCGCGCCGGCCGCCGCGCCGCGGACCACAAAACCCTCAGTCGAACTTTAATACGGGAGGACCATCACCATGGCCATCACCGACGACCTGCGCAAGACCCTCAGCGACCCGACTCCGCTCTACTTCGCCGCCGGCACCGCCGACCTGGCCCTCCAGCAGGCCAAGAAGGTCCCCGGCCTGGTCGAGCAGCTGCGCGCCGAGGCCCCGGCCCGCATCGACGCGGTCCGCCACACCGACCCGAAGGCCGTGCAGGAGAAGGCCACCGCCCGCGCCAAGGAGGCCGGTGCCAAGGCCAAGGAGGCGCAGGTCAACCTCCAGTCCAAGGTCAACGACTTCATCGTCTCCCTCGACGGCGACCTCAAGAAGCTCGGCGAGTCCGCCCAGGACTTCGCCCTGCGCGGGGTCGGCGTGGCCGCCGAGTACGCGGTCAAGGCCCGTGAGACCTACGAGAAGGTCGCCGAGCACGGCGAGCAGGCCGTGAAGACCTGGCGCGGCGAGGCCGCCGACGAGATCGAGGACCTGGCCATCGCCGTCGAGGGCAAGCCCGAGCCGGTCGTGGTCAAGGAAGAGGAGAAGAAGGCGGAGGAGCCGAAGGCCGCCGAGGCCAAGCCGGCCGCGGTGAGGAAGGCCCCGGTCGCCAAGAAGACCCCGGCCCCCCGCAAGGCCACCCCGGTCAAGAAGACCACTCCGCCGGCCAAGTAACCGGCGTGCGCGTCAGCAGAACGTACGGACCGGGCACCCTGAGGGTGCCCGGTCCGTTCTACGGGTACGGTGGCCGCGTAGGGATCGGGAGAGAGCGGGCGGTGGCAGCATGCTGATGTTGGGGTTCGCAGGGTTCCTGGGACTGTTGAAGATCGTCCTGATGGCCCTGGCCGCGTTCGGGCTGGTCGACGCCGTGTTCCGGCGTGAGGACGCCTTCCGCGCGGCCGACAAGCAGAACAAGATGTTCTGGCTGATCATCCTGGCCATCGCCCTGGTCGTCAGCTACCTCTTCTCGATCCTCTCCATCCTCCCGATCGCGGGCCTGGTGGCGAGCATCGTCTACATCGTCGACGTCCGCCCCGCGGTCAAGCAGGCGTCGGGCGGTGGCGGCGGCTGGCGAGGCCGCCGCGGCGGCAGCAGCAGCGACGGCCCGTACGGCCCGTACAACGGCGGCCGCTGACCCCAGGACCTTCCAAGGGGCGCCCGCTGAGGCGCGCCCGCTGAAGCGCCCCAAAGGGGCGCGGGGAACTGCGCGATCAGCCACGACGCACCCGCACCCGGCTGACGGCAGAACTCCGTACGGCGAGCTGCCGCTCAAACCCCCCGATCCAGCAGAACAACGGCAACATCATCCGTCAGCTCGCCCCCATTGAGCTGCCGCACCTCGTTCACCGCCGCCCGCAACAACGCCTCCCCGGTCAGGCCGGAGGCCAGCTGCCGCCGGACCATCTCGACCATCCCCTCCTGCCCCAGCCGCTCCCCGCCCGAGCCCACCCGGCCCTCGATCAGGCCGTCGGTGTAGAGCATCAGGCTCCACTCGGCGCCCAGCTTCACCTGCATCCGCGGCCAGCGGGCACCCTTCAGCAGCCCCAGCGCCGGGCCGTTGTTGTCGTACGGCAGCAGTTCGGCAGGCCGCCCGGGCCGGGCGATCAGCGGTGCCGGATGCCCGGCCAGGCACAGCCCGGCCCGGCGCCCGTCCGGCGCTATGTCGACGGTGCAGAGCGTCGCGAAGATCTCCTCGTCGGAGCGCTCGTGCTCAAGGACCTCCTGCAGAGTACTCAGCAAATCGTCGCCGCTCAGCCCCGCCAGGGTCAGCGCCCGCCAGGCGATCCGCAGCTCCACGCCGAGCGCGGCCTCGTCCGGGCCGTGCCCGCAGACGTCACCGATCATCGCGTGCACGGTCCCGTCGGGCGTGCGCACGGTGTCGTAGAAGTCACCGCCGAGCAGCGCACGGGAGCGGCCGGGGCGGTAGCGGGCGGCGAAGCGCAGCGCGGAGCCGTCCAGCAGGGGCGTGGGCAGCAGGCCCCGCTCAAGACGGCGGTTCTCCTGCGCGCGCAGCCGCCCCTCCGCGAGCTTCCGCTCGGTCGTGAGGGAACGTTTGCGCTCCACGGCGTACCGGATGGCGCGGCTCAGCAGCCGTCCGTCCAGTTCGTCCCGGAAGAGGTAGTCCTGCGCACCGACGCGCACGGCCTCGGTGCCGCGCTCGGTGTCACCGGAGGCGGTGAGCGCGAGCACGGCGTGCCGGGGCGCGAGCTCCAGCACGTGCTTGAGCACGGCAAGCTCGCCCTCCGCGTCCTTGCCGCCCGGCGCCGGCAGCGCCAGGTCCAGCAGGATGCAGTGGACGTCGTCGGTCAGCAGCCGCTCGGCCTCGGTGAGGTTGCGCGCGGTGCGGACGCGGATCGAGGTGCCGGACGCGTCCCGCAACTCGGGCAGGACCGGCGAACCGGCCGGATCGTCCTCGATCAGCAGCAGGGTGAGAGTGATGCCGCCGCTGTTCGGGGCGACGGCTTCCGTGCGGTTGGCCTCTTCCTTGAGGGGGCCGCCGCCCTGTGCGGGCGCGGCGGCCGGCGCCTGACCACTCTCCACGGCCGGGATCGCTCTCTGCCGCGGTACGGGTACGGGCATCTGTTGGGTTCCTTCCCTCCCCCCGAGGGCATGGCGGGGCGAGGGACCTCGACCCACCAGACGGGGACCATAGCGGTACTGGCCACCGCAACGGAATGGTGTGAGCCGCGTCGCTCTGTCTCAGGCCTCTGTCATATGCCCCGTGCCGTACCGCAGTTGGGCAAGAAGGCCGTCCGGCGGAAATGACGAAGGTCACGTGCCGCCCGGGTTTGAGCGGGCGTTGGCGTGCACTGGGTCACATGGTGCAGTTCACGAAAGGGGCATCACGCTCAAACTGTCCTGCAATGCTCAGGCGTCCGGCCGTACCACTCCGAGGATCGGCATCGAACCCGCGCCGCCGATCGACACCGTCCGCCCCGGGCGCGGGGCCTGGATGATCGCGCCGTCCCCGATGTACATCGCGACATGGCTGGCGTCGTCGTAGTAGATGACCAGGTCGCCGGGGCGCATGTCCTCGACGTCGATGTGCTTGAGCTGCTTCCACTGCTCCTCGGAGGTGCGCGGGATCGGCTTCCCGGCGCTCGCCCAGGCCTGCGAGGTCAGCCCGGAGCAGTCGTAGGAGTCCGGGCCCTCCGCGCCCCACACGTACGGCTTGCCGAGCTGGGCGGTGGCGAACGCGACCGCCTTCTTGCCCGCCGCGGACGCCTTGGTGTGGATCTCGTCGAGTATCCCGGTGCCCAGCCAGGCGGTCTGCGCCTTGTAGGCGGCCTCCCGCTCCAGTTCGGCGAGACGCTCCTTCTGCTTCTTCTCCAGCGTCGACTCGAGCTTCTCCGCGGCGGCGATCCGCTGCTTGATCTTCTTCTTCGCGGCGGCCTTCGCCTTGCGGCCGGCCTCCAGTCTGTTCCACTGGTCGGCCGCGTCCGCCGCGTACTGCTTCAAGTCCTGCTGGGTCCGGGTCAGTTCCCTGAGCAGGGCCTTGGTGGCCCGTTGGCCCTGGAGCACCCGCCCGGCCCCGTCCAGGAACTGGGTGGGGTTGTCGCTCAGTATCAGCTGGGCGCTGTCCGGCAGTCCGCCGGTGCGGTACTGGGCGGCCGCCGCCCGGCCCGCCCGCTCCTTCAGCTCGTCGAGCTGCTGCTGTCCCTTGACGATCTTCTTGGCCAGGCCGACGATCTCGGCGGACTGCTTCTGGGCCGCCTCCTCGGCGGCGTTGTACGCGTCGGTGGCGACGGCCGCGTCGTGGTAGAGGTCGTCCAGCTTCTCGCGTACGGCCTCAAGGTCCTTGTCCGGCGGGAGGGTCGCGGAGGCGCCGGCCGAGGCTGAGGCCGAGGCGCTGGGGGAGGGTGTCGGGCTGGGCGCCGCGAACGCCGTGCCCGGTGCCGCCAGCACCGTCACCGCGCAGACCACGGTCACCGCCGTCGCCAGGATCCCGCGCCCACCCGGCCGGACGGCGTGCTTGTCCGGTCCCATGACCCGACCCCCCAAAACTGATTAACCGTCAGTAACTTACGGTACGTGGAGGATCGTGCCACGTAGTGCCGCAAAGCGACAGAGACAACGGCAGGCGGGTTCCTCCCCGGTTTCCCCCCGAGCATGACGATCTCCCCGCCTTTGTGACGAACGACTCATCTAGATCGTTCCCGGCCCGCAGCCCCGTCAGTCAGAGGGTGCCAACGCCGCCCACGCCACCGTCACTTCGCCCTGCCGCCAGCGCGCCGCCGAGTCCGTGACCGGCCAGTCGGCCGTCAGCTCCCGGACCGCCCGGATCCACCGCTGCCGGGCGCCGTACGACGCGTAGGGCGCGGCCGCCGCCCAGGCGCGGTCGAAGTCCCGCAGGAACGCGTGCACCGGTTCGCCCGGCACGTTGCGGTGGATCAGCGCCTTCGGCAGCCGTTCGGCGAGGTCCGAGGGCCGCTCCAGGGACCCGAGTCGGGTGGCGAAGGTCACCGTCCGCGGCCCCTCCGCCCCGAGCGCGACCCACACGTGCCGCCGCCCGATCTCGTCACAGGTCCCCTCCACCAGCAGACCGCCGGGCGCGAGCCGTCCGCACAGCCGCTGCCACACGTCGGCGACCTCGCTCTCGTCGTACTGCCGCAGCACGTTGGCCGCGCGGATCAGCAACGGCCGCGCGGAGACGGGAATCTCGAACCCGCCGTGCCGGAAACTGAGTCCCTCGCGCTCGTACGGCCTGGCGGCGGCAACCCGCGCGGGCTCGATCTCGACCCCGACGACACGCGCGCGTGGAGCGACGGTACGGAGCCGGCCGAGCAGTTCGACGGCGGTCCAGGGGGCGGCACCGTAACCGAGATCGACGGCAACGGGATCGCCGGCCCGACGCAACGCACCGCCGTGCGCGGCGGCGATCCACCGGTCCATACGGCGCAGGCGATTGGGGTTGGTGGTCCCGCGTGTCACGTTTCCCACGGGGCGGGAGGCGGCGCGGGCATTCATGCCTACGAGGGTAAGCGCCCCGAAGTGAGGCGCCCCGAGGGTAAGCGCCCCGCAAGGGGCGCGGGGAACTGCGCGACCAGCCCCCACCGGCCGGCACCCGAACCCCAACCGAACCACCCCTACACTCCACGCACCCCACCCTCGAACGGTTGAGCGACCGCAAGTAATGTGCCGGCAAAATCAACCATCCCTGGAATGGGAATCCTCCCCTCCGCGTTGCACCCCCTTGGAGGGCCCTCGGCGTCCTCCCACCGGCATGCCCGCACAAAGGAGACCGCCACGTGAGCCAGTACATCAGCAGGCTCGGGCGCCACTCCCCGTCGGCCGCCTCCCGGCTCCGCCGGGCCCGCCGCCCCCGCCGCGTCGCGATGCTCTCCGTGCACACCTCCCCGCTCCACCAGCCCGGCACCGGCGACGCCGGCGGCATGAACGTCTACATCGTGGAGCTGGCACAGCGCCTCGCCGCGATCAACATCGAGGTCGAGATCTTCACCCGGGCCACCTCCGGCGGCCTCCCGCACACCGTGGAGCTCGCCCCCGGCGTCCTCGTCCGGCATGTCGACGCCGGCCCCTACGAGGGCCTCGCCAAGGAGGACCTCCCCGCCCAGCTGTGCGCCTTCACACACGGCGTCATGCAGGCCTGGGCCGGACACCGCCCCGGCTACTACGACCTCGTCCACTCGCACTACTGGCTCTCCGGTCACGTCGGCTGGCTCGCCGCCCAGCGCTGGGGCGTCCCCCTGGTGCACGCCATGCACACCATGGCGAAGGTCAAGAACGCCAACCTGGCCGACGGCGACACCCCCGAGCCCGCCGCCCGGGTCATCGGCGAGACCCAGATCGTGGCCGCGGCCGACCGCCTCATCGCGAACACCTCCGAAGAGGCCGACGAGCTGGTACGCCACTACAGCGCCGACCCCGCGAAGGTCGCCGTCGTCCATCCCGGCGTGAACCTCGACCGGTTCCGCCCCGCCGACGGCCGCGCCGCCGCCCGCGCCCGCCTCGGTCTCCCGCAGGACGCCCTGATCCCGGTCTTCGCGGGCCGTATCCAGCCCCTCAAGGCCCCCGACGTGCTGCTCCGCGCCGTGGCCGTCCTCCTCGACGAGCGCCCCGAACTCCGCTCCCGGATCGTCGTGCCGATCGTCGGCGGCCCCAGCGGCAGCGGTCTCGCCAAGCCGGAGGGCCTGCAGAAGCTGGCCGCGCGGCTCGGTGTCGCGGACGTCGTCCGGTTCCGCCCGCCGGTCGGCCAGGAGCAGCTCGCGGACTGGTTCCGGGCGGCCTCCGTCCTGGTCATGCCCTCCTACAGCGAGTCCTTCGGCCTGGTGGCGATAGAGGCCCAGGCGGCCGGCACCCCCGTCCTCGCCGCCTCGGTCGGCGGCCTCCCCGTGGCCGTACAGGACGGCGAGACCGGCTTCCTGGTCTGCGGCCACGATCCCGCCGACTACGCGCGCGTGCTGCGCCGGTTCGCCGACGACCCGTCCCTGACGGACCGTTTCGGCAGCGCCGCCGCCCGGCACGCCCAGTGCTTCGGCTGGGACACGGCGGCCGCCGCGACCGCCGACGTCTACCTGGCCGCGACCCAGTCCCACCGCCGTCGCGTACGCTCGGCCCATGGGTGATGCTTCACAGGAACGGCAGGCCGCGCAGGTCATCGAGGGTGTCCTGAAGGACGCCGAACTGGAGTGGGAGAGCCCCGAGTCCGGCACCTACGTCGTACAGCTCCCCGGCACCCGCAAGCTGAAGACGACCGTCTCCCTCCTCGTCGGCCGTCACTCCCTCTCCCTGAACGCCTTCGTCATCCGGCACCCGGACGAGAACGAACCGGCCGTCCACCGCTGGCTCCTGGAGCGCAACCTCAAGCTGTACAGCGTGAGTTACGCCGTCGACCGCCTCGGTGACATCTACGTCACCGCCCGCCTCCCCCTCTCCTCCGTCACCGCCCCCGACCTCGACCGCCTCCTCGGCCAGGTCCTGGAGGCCGCGGACGGCGCCTTCAATACCCTCCTGGAGCTGGGCTTCGCCGCCGCGATCCGCAAGGAGTACGCGTGGCGGGTGTCCCGGGGCGAGTCCACGCGGAATCTGGACGCGTTCACCCATCTGATCGAGCACTCCACCGACTGAGCTAATAGGTCTATACCTGAATATCCTCTGCACGACTCTTTCGGGGTGCGGGGATGCCATGGCATGCTCGCGGCCGACGCAGATATGAACGTCGTTCACAACCATGAAAGCCGCCATGGGAAGGACGTACGGCATGAGCACCACGCACCACGACCACGGCATGACCAGACGGAGCCTCCTCGCCGGTGCCACCGCGGTGGCCGCGACCGCCGTGGCCGGTGGCACGGCCCGCGCATCGGACGCCGAAGTCCCCTCCCTCTGGCGGGAGTTCACCCGCACCCCCTTCACCCACCCGCAGATCCCGTACATCGGCCGGGCCGGGGCCGCCCGCATCCGCCGGCTCCCCGTGGTGGCCGACGTACGCGCGTACGGCGCCGTGGCCGACGGCGTCACCGACTGCGCCCCCGCGATCAACCGTGCCATCGCCGCTGCCGCCAGGGCCGGCGGTGGCACGGTCACCATCCCGCCCGGCACCTTCCGCATCGACGGCCTGATCCTCCTCGGCTACGACAACGTGGTGCTGCGCGGCGCCGGCAGCGGCCGTACCACGCTGTACGCGACGAAGAACCTCACGGAGCTGATCGGCCCGTACGGCTCCCGCTACGGCGGCACGAAGTCGGCGTGGTCCTGGGCGGGCGGGCTCATCTGGCTGGCGCCGAAGTCCCGTTGGGACTCCCTGGTCACGGCGATCAAGGCGCAGGCCTGGCCCTTCGAGGGCTGGACGGGCAACAAACGGGACGAGTGGGAGCAGTTGACGACCGTCGAACCGGCCCGCCAGGGCGACTGGACGGTGACCGTCACCGACCCCTCCCGCCTCTGCCCCGGCCGCCTGGCCCTGCTCCGGGTCGCCGACGACAGCGCCCACACCCTCCTCCAGCACATGTCCGGCGGCGGCCCGGGCCCGGCGTCGTACTACTGGGAGGACAAGACCAAGCTGCTGTCGTACGTCCCCTACGAGTGGCCCGTCCGCATCACGGCGGTGCGCGGCCGCAGGGTGACGCTGGAACGCCCCCTCCCGGTCGACCTGCGCCCCGAGTGGAACCCCCTGCTCACCACCCACGTCCGTGGACTGACCGGATCCGGCGTCGAGGGCCTCACCCTCGACGTCATGGAGACCCCGCAGTCCCCGCACCTCCTCGACAAGGGCTACAACGGGGTCGTCCTGCAGTGCGCGTACGACTGCTGGGTGGACGACGTCACCGTCCGCAACGTCGACAACGGCTTCGGCCTGGTCGCCGCCTCCGCCTGTACCCTGCGCCGCACCCGGGTCGGCGGCCGGGGCGAACACCACCCCTACTTCTGCCGCGAGGGCTCGCACGACAACCTGATCGAGGACTTCACGGTCGAACAGCGCACGGTCCCGGCCCCGTCCGACACCCAACTCCACGGCATCAACGTCGAAGGTCTGTCCTCCTACAACGTCTGGTCGCGCGGCGAGATGCAGATGGGCACCTTCGACTCGCACCGCGGGCTGCCCTTCGCCGATGTCCGCACCGACATCACCGTGGACAACAACGGCCGGCACGGCGGCGACGCCAACGCCGGGCCGCTGTTCGGCGCCCGCTTCACCCACTGGAACGTTCGAGTGACCAACGGCCGCGCGGGCCTGATGAGACTGGACGGACTCGCCCCGTACTCCGCCACGGTCGGCCTCGACACGGTCACCGAGTTCGACCAGATCGACGTACCGGACTTCACCGGCGACCTGAACTCCCGCCTGGAGCTGTACGGCACCTGGGACGCGGTACGGCCGCGGAACCTGTACGAGGCGCAGCGCGACCTTTCCGCAAGAAGGGCAGCAGCACGTACACGACGCTGAAGACCGTGCGGGCCGACTCCGCCGGCGCCCTGAAGACCACGGTGAAGGCGTCCGCCGACGGCTACTACCGCTGGACCTTCGGCGCCACGGCCACCACGGGCGGCGCGACCTCCGCCGGCGACTACGTCGACGTCAGGTGAGGGACCGCACGCTGTCGCGATAGCGCCCCGGGGGCACCCCCACCAGCTTCCTGAAGTGCCGGGTGAGATGAGCCTGGTCGTAGAAGCCGGTGGCGGCGGCCGTCTCGCCGGGCGGGACGCCGTCCAGCAGCAGCCGGCGGGCCCGGCCGACCCGGCGGGACATCAGGTACTGGTGCGGGGCGATGCCGTACGCGCCGCTGAACGCCCGTACGAGGTGGGCCGGGTGGGCGTGCAGCAGACGCGCGGCCTCCGCCATGGCGAGCCCGTCGGCGACCCGCTCGTCCAGGAGTTCGCGCAGGGACCGGGCGAGGGCCGGGTCGGGAGCCCTCTCGGTCTCGGTCACGAGCGGGGGGCGGAGCAGGCCCCGCAGCCGCTCGCCGATGAGGGTGAGCCGGCTCTCGGCCTCCAGTTCGTCGCCGGGGCGGGCTAGGGCGGAGTGCAGCTGTCCGACCCGCCGCCGCAGCAGCGGATCCCGCAGGTCCGGCCCGTCGACGGCGGCGCCGATGAGGTCCTCCCCGAGGAGGGTCCCGTCCAGGTACACCACGCGCTTGCGGAAGCCGTCCGCGGTGGCCGGGGAGCCGTTGTGCGGGACATGCGGCGGCAGCAGGGACACGGTGTCGCCCGGGGTGCCGTGCTCATGCCGGTCGAGGTCGTACCGCACGGCGCCGTCGTCCACGATGAGCAGCGTCCAGGCGTCGTGGACGTGCATCGGGTACGCGTACTCGGTGAAACGGGCGTGGAAGACCTCGGTGACGCCCGGGACACGGGGGCGCCAGGCGGTGACTTCCTGTGTGGCGGACTGCCGGGCGGCCATGCAAAGAACGTACAAGACCCGGATGAACGACGCCCGGCAGTCTCGGGGCATGAGCACTTTCGACACGAAGATCGCCGTGCTGCTGCGGGCGGACCTGGAGCCCTGGCAGCGCCTCAACGTCACCGCGTTCCTGGTCAGCGGCCTGGGCGCGACGCTCCCCGAGGTGGTCGGGGAGCCGTACGAGGACGCCGACGGGGTGGCGTACCTGCCGATGTTCCGGCAGCCGGTGCTGGTCTTCGAGGGCACGAAGGAGACCCTCAAGGCAGCGCACGAGCGGGCCCTGAGCCGGGCCCTGCCCCGGGCGGTCTTCACCGCCGACCTGTTCTCCACCGGCAACGACCACGACAACCGCGCGGCGGTGCGCGCCGTGCCGACGGCGGAGCTCGACCTGGTGGGGCTGGCGGTGTACGGGCCGCGGAACGGGGTGGACAAGGTGCTGAAGGGGGCGCGGATGCACCCGTGAGACCTGGGGGTCGACTGAGCCGACCGATGGAATCGGGTGGCGTGACCGGGTGATCAGGTCATTTTATCCGACCACTTGCTTCGTAAATGTCGCATCTCAGAGTCATGCGATACATCAGACTCTCCAGTGTGGCCGCGGTAGCGGCGGCGATCGTCACGTGCGGGACGGGCGGCCCGGCGGTCGCCGGCGACGACTCCTCGACACCGGTGCCCTGCTACACGGCAGCGCTGACGAACGCCATCAGCAGCGCCTCGTCGGGGGACACCCTGTCCCTCGCCCGTGACTGCACCTACCACCTGACCACCCCCTTCAGCACCGGTGAAGGCCTGCCGACCATCTCCCAGCCCCTCACGATCAGGGGCAACGGCGCGACGATCGTCCGCGACGGGAACGCGACCCCCGCGTTCCGGATCTTCCACGTCCTCTCCAACGGCAACCTGCGCCTGCAGGACCTCACCGTCCGAGGCGGCAACGCCACCACCGGTACCGGTACCGGCAACGGCGGGGGCATCCTCGTCGACAGCAACGGCAAGCTCACGCTGGTGAAAGTCGACGTGATCGACAACACCGCATCGCTCAACGGCGGCGGTGTGGCGCTGTCCACGAACGCCACGGCGAACATCCGGCGCAGCTGGGTGGCGTTCAACAACGCGCTCAACGGCGCCGGGCTGCACAGCCAGGGGACGTTGACCGTGGACAACTCCGAGATCGGCCGCAACCACGCCCAGGTCCTCGGTGGCGGACTCCTCCAGAACGGCAGCATCGCCTTCATCCACGCGAGCGTCATCAGCCGCAACACCGCGAACCTCAGCGGCGGCGGTGTCCTCAACACCGGCGGCGCGTCGACGACGATCAGCGAGAGCAAGATCGCGAACAACACGACCTCCGGTGTCGCGGGCGGCGGGCTCGTGAACGCGGGGGCGACGCTGACGCTGGAGAAGTCGGAAGTCAGCGGCAACGTCGTCGGAGGCCCCGGGGGCGACGGCGGCGGCATCCACAACTCCAACGTGGGCACGGTGACCGGCACGCTCTTCCTCAAGGGCACCAGGGTCATCCGTAACAGCGCGAACGGCCCGAACGCCGGCACGAACCTGTCCCAGGCCGGCGGCATCTTCAACAACTCCGGGTCGGTCACGCTCGACCACAGCTACGTCCGCAACAACGCCTCCACGTCGGCGCCCGGCGGCCTCCGCACGAACGTCCCGATCACGCTCACGGACTCGTCCATCACCCACAACATCCCGACGAACTGCGTCCCGTTCCCGATCACGGGCTGCACGGACTGACTCGTCCCGGCAGCCTGGCCCCGCCCTCGGTCTTCGAGGGCGGGGGCCCGCGCCGTGCTCAGGCCGCCCGAACCCCGGCCTCGGCGCTCGCCGGAGCGGCGGCGGCCGCAGCGCTCTCCCCCGGCAGCCGCCGCATCAGCAGCCCGTACCCGAGAGCCGCCGCCGTCCCCACCACCGCGCACACCCCCCACAGCCACCGCGCCCCGAACCGGTCGATGACGACCCCGGACATGAGCGGCGCGATGAGCGCGGCGGCGGACCAGGACAGCGTGTACATCCCCTGGTACCGGCCCCTTCCGTGCACCGGCGAGAGCTGCACCACCAGCCCCGTCTGGGTCGGGGCGTTGACGATCTCGGCGAGCGTCCACACGCACACGGTGAGCGCGAACACCCCGACCGACCCGGCGAAGGCGGTGAGCCCGAACCCGTACCCCGCGAGGAGGGACGAGACGACGAGCAGGGACCGCGGGTCCCGGTGCTGGATGACCCGGGTCACCGGAATCTGCAGCACCACGATGAGCAGCCCGTTCACGGCGATGGCCATCCCGTAGTCGGCGGGCGAGAACCCGGCCTCGCCCATCGCCACCGGCAGCCCGACCGACCCCTGCTGGAAGATCAGGGCGACGAGGAACGACAGCCCGACGACGCCCATGTACCGCCCGTCGCGTACCACGGTCAGAAGGCTGACCTCCCGGTCCTTGGCGGCCTCCGCGGCGCCGCGCTCGGGCCGCGACTCGGGCAGCCGGAGGAAGACGAGGACGGCACAGACGGCGGTCATCCCCGCCTCGATCAGGAACCCGGCGCGGTAACTGACCTCGGCGATGAACCCGGCCCCCATGGAGGACACGGCGAAGCCGAGGTTGATGGCCCAGTAGTTCAGCGAGAACGCCCGTACCCGGTCCTCGGGCCGCACGATGTCGGCCATCATGGCCTGCACGGCGGGCCGGGAGGCGTTGGAGGCCACGCCGACGAGGAAGGCGACGGCCGCGATGGCGACCGGATCCCGGACGAACCCGAGCAGCGCGACGGCCCCGGCGGTGGACCCCTGGGCGACGAGCAGGGTCGGCCGCCGCCCCAGCCGGTCGGCCATCACCCCGCCCCCCAGGGAGGACACGACCCCGCCCAGCCCGTGCAGAGAGGCGACGAGCCCGGCGTACGACGCGCTGTACCCGCGGTCGAGGGTCAGGTAGAGCGCCATGTACGTGGCTACGAACGCCCCCAGCCGGTTGACGAGGGTGCTGGTCCACAGCCACCAGAACTCCCGGGGCAGACCGGAGACGGTCTCCCGGACGGCGCGTCGCAGGGCGACGGACGGCATGGCTCCCCCAAGGCAAGGCGTAAGAGACGTAAGAGGCGTAAGCGCATAGCGGAACTTACGTCTATGGCGCTCGCCTGAGCCACTCAATTAACAAATGCAGTCAACTGTCCGCCCTCTGGGACGTCCCGCGGGCGCCCGCACTCCGCCCCGAATACGTGGATTACGCTCTGACCCATGGCCGACGCACCGTACAAGCTGATCCTCCTCCGCCACGGCGAGAGCGAGTGGAACGCGAAGAACCTGTTCACCGGCTGGGTGGACGTCAACCTCAACGAGAAGGGCGAGAAGGAGGCAGTCCGCGGCGGTGAGCTCCTGAAGGACGCCGACCTCCTCCCCGACGTGGTCCACACGTCCCTCCAGAAGCGGGCGATCCGCACCGCGCAGCTGGCCCTCGAAGCGGCCGACCGCCACTGGATCCCGGTCCACCGCAGCTGGCGCCTGAACGAGCGCCACTACGGCGCCCTCCAGGGCAAGGACAAGGCGGCGACGCTGGCCGAGTTCGGCGAGGAGCAGTTCATGCTCTGGCGCCGCTCGTACGACACCCCGCCCCCGCCGCTGCCGGACGACTCCGAGTTCTCCCAGGCCGCGGACCCCCGCTATGCCTCCATCCCGCCGGAGCTGCGCCCCCGCACGGAGTGCCTCAAGGACGTCGTCGTCCGCATGCTCCCGTACTGGTACGACGGCATCGTCCCCGACCTCCTGGCCGGCCGCACGGTCCTGGTCGCCGCCCACGGCAACAGCCTGCGCGCCCTGGTCAAGCACCTGGACGGCATCTCGGACGCTGACATCGCCGGCCTGAACATCCCGACGGGCATCCCCCTCGCCTACGAACTGGACGCCGACTTCAAGCCGGTGACCCCGGGCGGCCAGTACCTCGACCCGGACGCGGCAGCCGCAGCCATCGAGGCGGTCAAGAACCAGGGCAAGAAGAAGTAGTGTTTGTGATCATGCCCCCGACCTGCGCAAACGGCGCGGTACGGGGGCATTCTCACGGCCTGGGCCCACTGTGGGCCCTCAGTGCCCCGGGTCCTGCGGCCGGAGCGCGCGCCCGATGGCCTTCCGGGCGCGGTCCTGGCTGCTGGGCATGAGGTGCGCGTACACCTTGAGCGTCAGCCCCGGGTCGGAGTGCCCCAGGTACTCGCTGAAGGCCTTGATGCTCTCTCCCGCATCCAGCAGAACCGACGCGTAGAAGTGCCTCAGGGCGTGCATGCCGTGCTCCCGCGCGGCGGCGTGCTCACGGCTCTTCGCCTTGGGGATGACACCCGCCTTGGCGAGCGTGGGCTTCCAGTGGTCTTCGTTCAGCGAGGTACGCCAGACGTGGCCGCCACGCGACCCTGTGAAGATCAGCCGGCTGCGCTCCGCTCCGCCGGGCGCGCTCCCGGCTCCGCTGCGCGCTGCGCTCCTGCCTTCGGCCCGCTCTGCGCGCGCTGCGCCGACGCGCCCACGTGGACTGTGCCGGAACATGAGTCGATCACCGTAAAGGGCAGCCACGGTCTGAACCAGCCTCCGGCGGGGGCGCTCAGGCTCCGAGATGGCGGGGGCGCCGTTCGCGAGTGCCGGCGAGTCAGTGGCGTGCGCGGGGTGCTCCCGTCCCGCCTGCCATCGACCCAGGCAGAGCCGAGCAGATGCGAGGAGTTCCGACCCGCCACGTACTTCCGGGCCGACTCGGACCCAGCGTGCCCGACGGGTCGGCACGGTCCCTGCGACTCTCCCGGCTACGCTCGCGCGGGAGCGCCCCGCAGCGCGTGGCTGCGGGGCGTCTCCTGGTGGGGTTCAGTCGACCGTCTTACCGTCTTGCGTACCGCCCCTGCAAGTGCCGGTTCCGGGCACGGTCGGGTTGCTCCAATCGACCGTTCCGCCGGCCTGCGTGCACTCACCCGGGGTGAGGCTCTCGGCGGTGGCGGTGGTGGCGCCTGTGAGGCCGAGTCCGGCGAGGGCTGCCGTGGCGATGACGGCGGCGAGGATTCGTCGAATGCGCATTTGGTTCGCCTTTCACGGATTGCCTCGGTTGGGACGCTACTCAGCTTGATGTTCATCCATGTGGGCGACACGTCATGTTGGGCCGTTCGGGTGACATTGCCGTCGGGTGCGGGGTCGGTGACGCGACCCGTCAGACAGGCCCTGGGAGATCTTTGGCGGGTGTGGCCTTCATCCGCGCGGTTGCGGACGACTGGACAGAAGAGTGAGGAGAGCCCTTGGAGCCGACCCCTATGCGCTCATGTGAGGGCCGAACGGTCCAACGCCGGGCGTGGGGCCATTCGAACTCTCAGAGAGCGGCAGAAATCCACACGTGCCCCTTGTGCGCCCGATCCAAGGGCACGAGGCGGGGAACCACGGTGACCGGACCAGACAGGCGCAGGTCAACGTCCCACCAGGTCAGACACCATCCGCATAAGCGATCTTCCGAACTGGTGCTCCAGGATCCGAGCAGCGGTACTTGGCAGGGGCATTGAAACTCCCGGCCAAAGTCATGCAGACGATCACGTGGGAACGTGCCGCGTGCATTCGCCGTCAACGCTGCACGGTCAGCGCGTCCCATCATCGTCAAGGATGGCTTGGGCCAGCTTCGTGAAGCCCGACAGGCCCTTGTCCAGTTCTTGGAGAGAGCCATGGGCCTGCCGGTAGATATCCAAGATGCTGTTGGGATTGCCCCCGCTAGAGATGTTGACCAAGGTCTCGTGCACCTGGCAGGGGCGGTTGACCAGGGTGACGGCACCGTGCGGCCCGACAACATCCCCTGGTTCGTCCGAGGCATCGCCTGTGGGGACATGGTGGCCGCCGAACCGGACGAGGAAGGCGTGCGATGGGCCGGCGAGGTGGTCCGGCGTTCGGAGAACTGCACCATCCGCCTCATCGTGTTCCGGAACAGCGGTTCCGGAGCTGCACGGCAGAGCGTGATCAACGCATTTCACACCCTCGGGGTCTGCGGCGAGGGCATGGAGAGGTTCGGCGTGGTCGCCCTGGACGTCCCGCCCACCGCCGATCTCACCGAGGTGCAAAGGCTCCTCAACCACGGTGTGGCCAAGGAGTGGCTAGCTCACCAAGATCCCGGACAAGACCCGGCGTAAGAAGAGGTAGGTTCTGTGATCATGCCCCTGAGCTGCGCGTATGGCGTGACTCGGGGGCATTTTCGCGGCCTGGGTCCTCAGTGCCCCGGTTCCTGGGCCGGAGCGCGCGGTCGATGGTCTTCCGAGAGCGGTCCCGGCTGCTGGGCATGAGGTGCGCGTACACCTTGAGCGTCAGCCCCGGGTCGGAATGTCCCAGGTACTCGCTGAAGGCCTTGATGCTCTCGCCCGCGTCCAGGAGAACCGAGGCGTAGAAGTGCCTCAGCGCGTGCATGCCGATCTCCCGCGCGTGGGCCCCATGGGCGGCCGGGGGGCGCTCCGTGGGGACGCCCGCGTTCGGGGCTGACCGTCTTCGGCCCGTCAGCGGATCGGTGGCAGTTTTCGGCGCTTGCGGGGTGTGCGGCCGTTGCGGAGCGTGTTGCCGCCGCGGGCCAGCAGGACGGAGCCGGGCACGCTGAGTACCACGAAGCAGGAGGCGAGGATGATGCCGAGTGGCTGGCGGTCCCCGGTCAGGGAGCCCGCCGCGCGTGTCAACTGCGCCACTCCGAAGGCCAGTGCGCCCCACCCGGCGAGGGTGTTGGCGTGCCTTCGGCGTTGTCGCCGGACGAACCATATGCCGACAGCCAGCCAGAGGACACCACCGGTACCGAACGCCACTGCGTCGTACATTCCCGCCTCCGAGCGGAAGGGTACCGGCAGGGTGGCTTGTTCCTGATAAGCATGCGTAAGCAAGCAAGGGAATGAGGACGGGAGCGCATCATGGCGACAGACGCGATGGCCGCGGGGGTGATCTCCCTCGCGGGGCGAACCGTGCCACGCATGGGCTTCGGAGCCATGCAGTTGCGCGGGGCGATCCGGCCCGAGGACGCGTTGGCCGTACTGAGCAGGGCCGTCGAGCTCGGTGTCCGGGTGATCGACACCGCGTGGTACTACGGCAGCGATGTCGTCAACCGGTTCATCGCCGAAGCGCTCCGCCCCTATCCGGCCGACCTCGTGCTGGCGACCAAGGCCGGCGCCCGGGCGGACCACAGCGGGAATCCGCCGCAGCCCGACTACCGCCCGGGCCAGCTGCGGGCCGGCAACGACCGCGACCGGACCGTGCTCGGTCTGGACACCGTCCCGCTCACCCACCTGAGGTGGCTCGGTGCGGACGACGCGTACGGCGGCGTGACGTTCGACGGCGCGTTCGAGACGATGCTGGCGATGCAGGCGGAGGGCCGGACCGAGCACGTCGGACTGTCCAACGTCACGCTCGACCAACTGCGCCGGGCACACGCACGCGGCCCGATCGCCAGCGTGTCGAACGTGTTCAGCCACGGCCGCCAAGGGGACGCGCCGACACTGGAGTTCTGCACGGAGAACGGCATTCCCTATCTGCCGTTCGGACCGCTCGGCTACGGCGCGGCCGACACCCCTCCGGCCGGACGCGGGCAGACGGCCGCACAGGCGCGGCTCGCGTGGCTGCTCGCCCGGTCTCCCGTCACGGTGGTGATCGCGGGCACCAGCAGCGTCAGGCACCTGGAGGAGAACATCGCGGCCGGTGCTCAGGGAAACCCGGTGTAGTGGGGGTCCGTCCCGCGGTGCAGGCGTACCAGGCGCAGGAGTTCGCGGACGATGCCCGCGTTGCCCATCGCCCAGCCGGCGCACGGTTCGAGGTCGCCGGGGGTG
Organism: Streptomyces sp. NPDC058457; assembly: GCF_042720695.1. Taxonomy (NCBI): domain Bacteria; kingdom Bacillati; phylum Actinomycetota; class Actinomycetes; order Kitasatosporales; family Streptomycetaceae; genus Streptomyces; species Streptomyces sp. NPDC058457. The sequence continues at coordinate 119,175 of NZ_JBHXLU010000003.1, forward strand.
GCCCGGTGTTCGAAGTTGGACCAGCGGGCACCCTCGCCGTCCCGGATCGCGCGGGCGGCGAGGTCCGCGAGGAGGACGTGGGCGAAGTCGTACGGGGCCTGTTGTTCGGCGTGTTCGGCGTGTTCGGACTGTTCGGCCGTTCCGGCTCGTTCTGCTTGTTCGGCGATCCGGTCGCAGGCCAGGGCGAGGACGCCCGCGGTGCCACAGCAGCGGCCGTTGTTGTCCCAGAAGCCGGGGCGCAGCCGCCGGGGCAGGCCGGAGCGGGTCACCGTGTGCCAGCAGCGGTCGGCGAGGTCGGTCCAGGCGGGGTCGGCGGTGATGTCCCTCAGCAGCCGGAAGACCTGCGCGTCCCCGGCAGGGCCGTGGCACCAGCCGTAGCTGACGGGCTCGACGAGCTCGGGGCGGTACTGAGGGGTGGAGTGCCTCACCAGGAACCCCTGCGGCCCCGCCTCGTCGCGCGCGACGACGCCGGCGGCACCGGCCAGGGCCAGTTCGACCAGGTCGTCCCGCCCGGTCGCCGCGCCGACCCGGGCAAGCGCGAGGACGATCCCGAGCGTGCCGTGCGAAATGTGGTGCAGACGGGATTCGACACCCGCGCGGTGGGCCCAGTGGACGCCCGCCGGGGTCTCCTCCGCTGTCCGCGCATAGGGCTCCATGGCGAGGACGGCCAGTTCGGCGTCACCGCACAGAAGCGCTCCGAGGCCGATTCCCGCGTTGCCGCCCATCAGCTCGAACAGGTTGCCCCAGCGGGTGCCGTCGAAGCGTGACCGCACGACGTGCAACGCGCGGTCGGCGGCGGCACCGGCGGCCGTGTCGCCGAGTTCCTCGTGAACGGCCCGCAGGGCCAGGGCCATTCCGGTGCGGCCGAAGCAGAGGGAGTCGTCGTCGAAGTCGTCGACGCGGTCCGCGAGGCTGCGGGCCGCGCGCAGGGCGGTGTCGGCGTAGGAGTCGTCGCCGAAGTGCCGCCAAGCCTCCAGGAGCAGCGGGACGATCCCGGCCGTACCGACGTAGAACGTGGGGTCGAGCCGGTCGTCCGAGGGCCTGGCCGTCCAGGCGAGGCCGCCCCCGGGGGTCTCCCGCGCCACCCCGGTGAGCCACCGCAGCCCGTCCACCGCGAGTTCCTCGACCTCGTCCACCCCTCCCGGTGCTGCCGTCCCTCCCGGTGCTGCCGTCATGGGCCCCACTCTCGCATGGCCCCCGAGCCGGCCCAGGGCATACCGCGTTCGCGTTTGCCGAATCGGCAAACGGGCTCGGCCTCTCGGCGCGCGGCTTCGCATGATCGGTGGAGGGCCGGCACAGCGGCGGTCCTGAAGGGCGACGAGGGCAGACGCGAGCAAGGAGGAGGGCGTATGGCAGCGCAGCATCGGGTGGTCTTCGCGGCCGGAAGGCGGATCCATCTCGTCGAGGAGGGGGCCGGGCCCCTCGTGCTGCTCGTGCACGGGTTCCCCGAGTGCTGGTACTCCTGGCGGCATCAGCTGCCGGCGCTCGCCGCGGCGGGGTACCGGGCGGTCGCCGTCGACGTGCGGGGGTACGGGCGGTCCTCGAAGCCGGCCGCGGCCGAGGCCTATCGCATGGTCGAGCTCGTGGCGGACAACGCCGCCGTCGTACGGGCCCTCGGCGAGGAGTCGGCCGTGGTCGTCGGGCACGACTGGGGCGCGGCCGTCGCCGCGAACTCCGCGCTGCTGCGGCCGGAGGTGTTCCGGGCCGTGGGGTTGCTGAGTGTTCCGTACACGCCGCGTGGCGGGCCCCGCCCCAGTGACGTCTTCGCGCAGCTGAGCGGTGGGGGCGGCGGTGGGGGTGTGGGTGGGGACGAGGAGTTCTACGTCTCGTACTTCCAGGAGCCCGGGCGTGCCGAGGCCGAGATCGAGCCGGATGTGCGGGGCTGGCTCGCGGGGTTCTACGGCGCTCTGTCCGGCGACACCATGCCCGGACCCGGCGCTCCCGACCCGCACTTCGTCGGCAGCGGGGGGACCCTCAGGGACCGGTTCCCCGTCGGGCGGCTGCCCGAGTGGCTCGGTGAGCGGGACCTCGACGTGTACGCGGCCGAGTTCGAGCGCACCGGGCTGACCGGGGCGCTCAACCGGTACCGGAACATGGACCGGGACTGGGAGGACCTCGCGGCCTACGACGGCGCCCCGATCACCCAGCCGTCCCTGTTCGTCGGCGGCGGCCTGGACGCCTCCACGACCTGGCTCGCCGACGCCATCGAGGCGTACCCGGTCACCCTCCCGGGCCTGGTCTCCTGCCACGTCCTCGACGGCTGTGGGCACTGGATCCAGCAGGAACGGCCCGACGAGGTCAACCGGCTGCTCGTCGACTGGCTCGCCGGGCTGCCCGCCACCGCCACCGCCACCTGAAGGATCACCGGAGCATCACCGGCAGACGGTGACGGCTACCAGATCGACAGCGGTACCGGGTGAACCTCGTCCGCCGGATGACCGGTGCGTTCGTGGACGCGCCTGACCGCTTCGGCCGAGGGGGCCTCGGAGAGGCAGTAGACGTTGCCGGAGTCCGGGTCGGCCCAGGCCCGTTCGAAGTGGACGCCCTCGTCCTTCTCGGCCGCGAGGTCGGCCTCGTGGGCCTCCTTGAGCTGGTCGGCGGTGATGCCCTGCATCCCGTGGTGTACGTCCATGAACTGCGGCATGGCTGCCACCTCCTGTCTTCCCTCCCGCGCCGTTCCCGCGCCGTTCCCTCTGCGCCGTTCCCGCGCCGTTCCCTCTCCATGCTGCGCCCGTCCGGGCCGTCCCGCGCGCCGCCCTCACCTGTCCGACGCGCCGCCCCTCACCAGCGCGAAGGGCCCCCGACCGGAGTCGGGGGCCCTTCCTCGTACCTCAGGCGTCGTACCTGGCGCGTCGGGTCAGCCGCACTGGCAGGGGCTGCCCGACTGGCAGCCGCAGCCGCAGCCCGAGCCACAGCCGCAGGCGCCGATGACCAGAAGGTTCTTGATCTCGGCGGGCTGGTCGGTCTCGCGCTCCTGTGTCGGGTCGGGCGTGGTGCTGGGGGATTCGGCCATGGATCCCTCCTAGAGGTCCCTAGAAGCCCTAGAGGTAGGGCCTTGCCCATTCCATGCCCGTTTCTCCGGGCGCATCAACAGCGCACGGCGGCGCACGGTGGTGCCCCGCGCGCGTTGCGCACCCGGCGAGCCCCGCCCACCCGAGGGGTCACGCCCCCTCGGCGCCCGTCACCGGCTGGATGTCGGGCTGCAGCTCGTCCGCGTGCTCGCCGGTGACCAGGAAGACGACGCGCTTGGCGACGGCGACCGCGTGGTCGGCGTACCGCTCGTAGTAGCGGCCGAGCAGGGTCACGTCGACGGCGGTCTCGATGCCGTGCTTCCAGCGGTCGTCCAGCAGGTGCTGGAAGATCGTCCGGTGCAGCAGGTCCATCTCGTCGTCGTCCTGCTCCAGCTGCAGGGCCAGGTCGACGTCCTTGGTGATGATCACCTCGGCGGCCTTGGCCATCAGGCGCTGCGCGAGCTGCCCCATCTCCAGGACGGTCGCGTGCAGGTCGTGGGGGATGGCCTGGCCCGGGTAGCGGAGCCGGGCCAGCTTCGCCACGTGCTGGGCCAGGTCACCGGAGCGCTCCAGGTCGGCGGACATGCGGAGCGAGGTGACCACTATCCGCAGGTCCGTCGCCACCGGCTGCTGGCGGGCGAGCAGGGCTATCGCGCGCGCCTCCAGGTCGTGGTGGAGCTCGTCCACCTTCTGGTCGGCCTCGATGACGCTCTCGGCCAGCTTGAGGTCGGCGTCGAGGATCGCCGTCGTGGCGCGCCCGATCGCCGATCCGACCAGCCGGGCCATGTCGACCAGGCTGTCGCCGATCGAATCGAGTTCCTCGTGGTACGCGTCCCGCATCAGGGTTCCCTCTCCTACGTGTGTTCCATGGGGCTCCGGGGGCCGGGGCCCGTGGCCGAATCCAGCTGCGAACCCCACGCTTCCACGTTCCGGTCTCAACGCGACCGTTTCTGCCACCCCAAATGAACCAATACTGGCTCCAAGGTGAACTCTGGGCGACGAGTGTTCGAGCTCGCACCTCCATGGCTGTGGGGATGTCGTACCCCCTGCTTAACCTGTTTGCATGGACGTGAACGCGGCGGTCGCCGCAGCGGCAGCGATCGCCGGGGTGCTCACCGGTGTCATCGCCATGCTGGCGTTCCGCTGGAGCGAACGCGACCAGAAGCGACCGACCAGGACTTCTCTGCACACCGACCCCGTACTGCCCCCGGGCGTGGACACCGTACTGAGCGTGCTGCGCTCCTCGGCGGTCGTCCTCGACGAGGGCGACGTCGTCGTCAAGGCGAGCTCGGCGGCGTACGCCCTCGGACTCGTGCGCGGCGGCAAGCTCGCCATCGAGCCGATGCTCGGGATGGCCCGGGACACCCGGCGGGACGGCGAGATACGACAGGTCGAGCTGGACCTCCCGAGGCGGGGCACCGGACGGGGCGAGGCGCTGGCCGTCTCCGCCCGCGTGGCGCCCCTCGGCTCCCGGCTCGTCCTGCTCCTCGTGGAGGACCTCACCGAGGCCCGCCGCATCGAGGCGGTACGACGGGACTTCGTGGCGAATGTCAGCCATGAGCTGAAGACCCCGGTCGGCGCGCTCTCCCTGCTCTCCGAGGCCGTCATGGACGCCTCGGACGATCCGGAGGCCGTGCAGCGCTTCGCCGGTCGCATGCAGATCGAGGCCACCCGCCTGACCAACCTGGTCCAGGAGCTGATCGATCTGTCGAGAGTGCAGAACGACGACCCGCTGGAGGACGCCGAGCCCGTCCGGGTCGACGAGCTGGTCGCCGAGGCGATCGACCGGTGCCGGCACCAGGCCGGCACCAAACAGATCACCATGGCCGCCGGCGGCACCGCCGACCTGCACGTCTGGGGCAACCGCGGCCAGCTGGCCGCCGCCCTGGGCAACCTGGTCGAGAACGCTGTGAACTACTCCCCGGCCCGCACCCGGGTCGGGATAGCCGCCCGCCGGGTCAACGCGCCCGGCGGCGACATGATCGAGCTCGCCGTGACCGACCAGGGCATCGGCATCACCGACAAGGACAAGGACCGCATCTTCGAGCGCTTCTACCGCGTCGACCCGGCCCGCTCACGGGCCACCGGTGGCACCGGCCTCGGCCTCGCCATCGTCAAGCACGTGGTCGCCTCGCACGGCGGGGAGGTCACGGTGTGGAGCGCCGAGAACCAGGGCTCCACGTTCACCCTCAGACTGCCGGAGGCGGGCGCGGCCCGCGACCGCGCGTCGCAGCACCCCGACCCCGACCTCGACGACGAGGCCGGTACCACCGAGTCATCCCCGTACGAACCGCTTCCCGCCCCGGAGGTCCTTCCGTGACCCGAGTGCTTGTCGTCGAGGACGAGGAGTCCTTCTCCGACGCCCTGTCGTACATGCTCCGCAAGGAGGGCTTCGAGGTCGCTGTGGCGGCCACGGGCCCCGACGGCCTCGACGAGTTCGAGCGCAACGGCGCCGACCTCGTCCTTCTCGACCTGATGCTGCCCGGCCTGCCGGGCACCGAGGTCTGCCGCCAGCTGCGCGGCCGTTCCAACGTCCCCGTCATCATGGTGACGGCCAAGGACAGCGAGATCGACAAGGTCGTCGGGCTGGAAATAGGAGCCGACGACTACGTCACCAAGCCCTTCTCCTCCCGCGAGCTGGTCGCCCGCATCCGCGCGGTGCTCCGCCGCCGCGGCGAGCCGGAGGAGGTCACCCCGGCCGCCCTCGAAGCGGGCCCGGTCCGCATGGACGTCGACCGCCACGTCGTGACGGTCTCCGGCTCCAAGGTCGACCTCCCCCTCAAGGAGTTCGACCTCCTGGAGATGCTCCTGCGCAACGCGGGCCGCGTCCTCACCCGCATGCAGCTCATCGACCGCGTCTGGGGCGCCGACTACGTCGGCGACACCAAGACCCTCGACGTCCACGTCAAGCGCCTGCGCGCCAAGATCGAGCCCGACCCGGGAGCTCCGCGGTACCTGGTGACGGTGCGCGGTCTCGGGTACAAGTTCGAGCCGTAAACCGCTGAGCCGGGTTTACGGGCGTACGACCGACATACGGTGCCGGCTGTACGACGAAGGGCGGCCCCCTCGGGGGTACCGCCCTTCTCGCGTTGTCGCTGCGGCCGCTCAGCCCGCGTTCGTCGACTCCGAGGCCGAGTCGCTGGGCGTGGCGGAGGCGCTCGCGGACTCCTTGTTCTTCTTGCCCGCCTTGGCGCTCTCACTCGCCGTGGCGCCCGCGAGCGGGGTGGTGGAGGTGGACGGCGAGGCGGAGGCCGACGGCACCGCGCTCGGGCCCCAGCCGGTGAAGAAGCTCTCGGCCGGCACGACGAACGCGCGCAGGCTCACGTCACCCGTCTTGCTGAAGGTGAACGTGATCTTCTGGGCGTTGCCGTCGATGATCGCCTCACGGCTGCTGGCCAGCACCGCGGAGGCGTTGCCCGTGCCGCCCAGGATCAGCCGGCCGCCGCCCTGGATGGTCAGCGGCTGGGACTTGGTGGCGTGCAGCTCGGCGGTCTTGCCGGTGCCGGCGACGACGATCGACTGGAGCGTCTCCGGCTCGGTGCCGGTGTTGAAGATGGTCGCGGAGACCACGGCCGGTCCGGTCGAGGTGAGGTCGGGCTGGGTGATCACGGTCGCGTTCTGGACCTTGATGTCGCCGACACTCGCCGCCGCGTTGTCCGGCTTGACCTCCAGCGTCTGCGAGTTGTTGCCGGCACCGCAGGCCGAGAGCGCGGCGACGGAGAAGGCTAGGGCGGAGGCGGCGAGGGCGCCGCGTCGAAGGCTGCTGCTCACGGCGGCGGCATCTCCTTGAACGCACGGGCGGTTCTCTATAAAGCCGCCCTAAGTGTCTGTCAGCGGCCTTAGGTTACCGAGCCGTTCCCGCGCGGCCGCACCCGACCCTCCCCAAGCCCCCCGCTTCCCTCAAGGCTTCCCTCAAGCAGGGGGTACCCCGGGCTCCACAAGTGACTCTTCGGTCACTTTGCAGCAGCGCTCGTCGGGCATTCACATAACCCGCCCGCAAGACCGCGCGCAAAACTTCCGTGAAGGAATGCGCGACCGCCGGGAAAATTGATCACTCGCTGCTTCGCGTGCCCCTTCACGTGCGTCTTCACGTACCGTTCGGTCGGACTCCGTGATCAATTCCGGAAACGTCCGGGATCCGGCTCCGGCAACCGAACGGAGTAGCGGAAGTCGTACGCTTGGAAGCGGACATATGGGGACGTTCAACCGCTTGGGCGAGCGTCCGGATGTGTGTAACGTGCGCGTTTCACCTCGCCCGGAGAGCCGCTCCGACCTGCGAATACCTGGTTCCGGACGGCCTGCGAAGCACGTTCCTGTTGCTGTTGTCAAGCCCCGAGATATGCCCTGACCTGCGAAAACGCCATTCAGAACCGCCGGTTTCCGTGTTACCCTGGATAGCCACGGAAGGGGTACCTGTCACATGACGTTCAAGGTTGGCGACACCGTGGTCTATCCCCATCACGGGGCCGCGCTGATCGAGGCCATCGAAACTCGCCAGATCAAAGGCGTGGACAAGACCTACTTGGTGCTGAAGGTCGCCCAGGGTGACCTGACGGTACGTGTGCCAGCGGACAATGCGGAGTTCGTCGGCGTGCGTGATGTGGTCGGTCAGGACGGGCTGGACCGGGTCTTCGAGGTGCTGCGCGCGCCGTACGCCGAGGAGCCCACGAACTGGTCCCGTCGTTACAAGGCAAACCTGGAGAAGCTCGCCTCCGGCGATGTCATCAAGGTCGCGGAAGTCGTGCGTGACCTGTGGCGTCGTGAGCGCGAGCGTGGACTCTCCGCCGGTGAGAAGCGCATGCTCGCCAAGGCCCGCCAGATCCTGGTGAGCGAGCTCGCCCTCGCGGAGAACACGAACGAGGACAAGGCCGAGGCCCTGCTCGACGAGGTTCTCGCATCCTGACGCAGACACAGTCCAGCTCGGCACACTGAACTCCGCACACCCGAAATGCCGCGGTGCCCGATGACACAGCAACTGTCGCCGGGCGCTGCGGCATGTCTGTGCCCGGAACACGCCGGGAACGCACCCGGAACACTTCTCCTCGGGGACGCTGGTACCCGGCGACCCGGCACCCGGCCCGGTGGAAACCCCCGATACTAGGCGTGCCGGGCCCGGGCTGCTGGCTCGACCAGTGTCACGGAAGGGTCCGGTCAAGGCGTCGCGCCCGGCACTTCCCAGGCCATACCCACGCCAGGCCCGCACACAAACCTGACAGGAACCGATGTCTGACGATTCGCGTCCTTCGCGTACGGAACTGCGCACGGCAGCCGTGATTCCCGCCGCCGGCCGGGGCGTACGGCTCGGTCCGGGCGCTCCCAAGGCGCTACGCGCGCTGAACGGCACACCCATGCTCATCCACGCCGTGCGCGCCCTCGCCGCCTCCCGCGCGGTCTCCCTCGTCGTGGTCGTGGCCCCGCCCGAAGGCGCGCCCGAGGTCAAGTCCCTCCTGGACGCCCACGCGCTCCCCGACCGCACCGACTTCCTCGTCGTCCCGGGCGGCGAGTCCCGCCAGGAGTCGGTCAGGCTCGGCCTGGACGCGCTGCCCCCCGACTACGACATCGTCCTGGTCCACGACGCCGCCCGCCCCCTCGTCCCCGTCGACACGGTCGACGCGGTGATCCAGGCGGTCCGCGACGGCGCCCCGGCCGTGGTCCCCGCCCTCCCGCTCGCCGACACGGTCAAGGAGGTCGAGCCGGCCACCACCCCCGGCGACCCGGAGCCGGTGCTCGCGACCCCCGAGCGGGCCCGCCTGCGCGCCGTGCAGACCCCCCAGGGCTTCGACCGTGCGGCGCTGGTCCGCGCCCACGAGACGGTCACCGACAACGTCACCGACGACGCCAGCATGGTGGAGCAGCTCGGCGAACGGGTCGTGGTCGTCCCCGGCCACGAGGAGGCCTTCAAGGTCACCCGCCCCCTCGACCTGGTCCTCGCGGAGGCGGTCCTGGCCCGCAGGAGGCTGAACGATGGCTTCTGAGGTCGTACTGCCGCGGGTCGGCATCGGCACCGACATCCACGCCTTCGAGGAGGGCCGCGAGCTGTGGTGCGCCGGCCTGAAGTGGGAGGGCGAGGGCCCGGGCCTGGCCGGCCACTCCGACGCGGACGTCGTCGCGCACGCCGCGTGCAACGCGCTGTTCTCGGCGGCGGGCCTGGGCGATCTGGGGCAGCACTTCGGTACGGGAAGGCCGGAGTGGTCGGGCGCGTCGGGCGTGACCCTCCTGACGGAGGCCGCACGGATCGTCCGCGCCGCCGGTTTCACCATCGGGAATATCGCCGTACAGGTCGTGGGCCCGCGCCCGAAGATCGGAAAGCGGCGAGACGAGGCGGAGAAGATCCTTTCGGACGCGGCGGGCGCTCCCGTTTCGGTTTCGGGGGCCACGACGGACGGTTTGGGTTTCCCGGGCCGCGGAGAAGGCCTTATGGCGGTGGCAACGGCGTTGGTCGTCAAAGCAGCGTGACTGGATCGACCTTCTTTTAGGGGCGCGGGGCTGAACCGATTTGCGGCTCCGCCGCGGGGCGCGATCAACCCCCACGAACCCGCACATGACAACGGTCCCCGGCACTGCTGTCGGCCCACTACCCTAGGTCCCGTGACTATTCGCCTGTACGACACCAACGCCCGGCAGATCCGTGACTTCACCCCGCTCACCGCGGGTTGTGTCTCGATCTACCTCTGTGGTGCCACCGTGCAGGCGGCGCCCCACATCGGGCACGTCCGCTCCGGCCTGAACTTCGACATCATGCGCCGCTGGTTCGAATACCGCGGCTACGACGTGACGTTCATCCGCAACGTCACGGACATCGACGACAAGATCATCGCCAAGTCCGCCGACCAGGGCCGCCCCTGGTGGGCGATCGGCTACGAGAACGAGCGCGCGTTCAACGACGGCTACTCCGCGCTCGGCTGCCTCCCGCCGACGTACGAGCCCCGGGCGACCGGGCACGTACCGGAGATGATCGAGATGATGCGCGGGCTGATCGAGCGCGGGCACGCCTACGAGGCCGACGGCAACGTCTACTTCGACGTGCGCTCCTACCCGGACTACCTCCAGCTCTCCAACCAGGACCTGGACAGCCTGCGCCAGCCCAGCGGCGAGGGCGAGACCGGCAAGCGGGACCAGCGCGACTTCGCGCTGTGGAAGGCCGTCAAGCCGGGCGAGCCCAGCTGGGAGACGCCGTGGGGGCGCGGCCGGCCCGGCTGGCACCTGGAGTGCTCGGCGATGGCCCACAAGTACCTCGGCGAGGCCTTCGACATCCACGGCGGCGGCCTCGACCTGATCTTCCCGCACCACGAGAACGAGATCGCCCAGGCCAAGGCGTTCGGCGACGACTTCGCCCAGTACTGGGTGCACAACGCCTGGGTCACCATGAGCGGCGAGAAGATGTCGAAGTCCCTCGGGAACTCGGTGCTCGTCTCGGAGATGGTCAAGCACTGGCGCCCGATCGTGCTGCGCTACTACCTCGGTACCCCGCACTACCGCTCGATGATCGAGTACAGCGAGGAGTCGCTGCGCGAGGCCGAGCAGGCGTTCGCGCGGATCGACGGGTTCGTGCAGCGCGTGATGGAGCTGGCCGGGGGAGCCGTCGAGCCCTCGGCCGAGGTCCCGCCGGCGTTCGCCGAGGCGATGGACGACGACCTGGGCGTCCCGCAGGCCCTCGCGGTCGTGCACACCACCGTCCGGCAGGGCAACTCCGCCCTCGCCGCCGACGACAAGGAAGCCGCCGTCGCCCGCCTCGCCGAGGTCCGCGCCATGCTCGGTGTCCTCGGCCTGGACCCGCTGGACCCGCACTGGGCCGGCGGCGCGGAGAAGGGCGAGGACCTGCACGGGGTCGTCGACACCCTCGTACGCCTCGTCCTCGACCAGCGTGAGTCCGCCCGCGCCCGCAAGGACTGGGCGACGGCCGATGCCATCCGTGACCAGCTCAACCAGTCCGGTCTCGCGATCGAGGACAGCCCCTCGGGCCCGCGCTGGACCCTCAAGTCCTGACCACTGGTCTGTACTACTGGTCTGTTGAAGATCGACTGTGCCGCCCGGCCTCCCGGGCGGCACACTGCATAAGACGTACGTACGAAACGAAGCTCACGGAGACGGGTAACTCATGGCAGCCAACAACCGCCGCATGTCCGGCAAGAAGGGCGCGCAGGTCGGCAGTGGCGGCCAGCGGCGCCGGGGCCTGGAGGGCAAGGGGCCGACCCCGCCCGCCGAGATGCGCAAGGGGCACAAGAAGAACCGCATCGCCACCTCCAAGGCCAAGCAGACCCAGCGCCGTCCGGTGGTGCGGGGCCGGGGCGGCAAGGGCACGTCCGAGATGGTCGTCGGCCGTAACCCGGTGGTGGAAGCGCTCCGCGAGGGGGTTCCCGCCTCCACCCTCTACGTCCAGCAGTTCATCGACAACGACGAGCGGGTCCGCGAGGCCCTCCAGCTCGCGGCCGAGCGCGGCGGCATCAACCTCATGGAGGCCCCGCGGCCCGAGCTGGACCGCATGACGAACGGCCTCAACCACCAGGGCCTGGTCCTCCAGGTCCCGCCGTACGAGTACGCCCACCCCGAGGACCTGGCGAACGCCGCGTACGACGAGGGAGAGGACCCCTTCATCGTCGCCCTCGACGGCGTGACCGACCCGCGCAACCTCGGCGCGGTCGTCCGTTCGGTCTCCGCCTTCGGCGGCCACGGCGTGGTCGTCCCCGAGCGTCGCGCGGCCGGTATGACCGCCGGCGCCTGGAAGACGTCGGCCGGTACGGCCGCCCGCACCCCCGTCGCCCGCGCCACGAACCTGACCCGGGCGCTGGAGGCGTACAAGAAGGCCGGCATCGTGGTCGTCGGCCTCGCCGCGGACGGCGAGCACGAGATCGGTGACCTGGAGGCGCTGGGCGGCCCGGTCGTCATCGTCGTCGGCAGCGAGGGCAAGGGTCTGTCCCGGCTGGTCGGCGAGACCTGCGACTACCGGGTCCGGATCCCGATGCCGGGTGGTGCCGAGTCGCTCAACGCCGGTGTGGCGGCGGGGATCGTGCTGTACGAGGCGGCGCGCCGCCGCGTGTGAACAGATGTCCGCAGCCTGACCCGTGCGGGGTAATTCGGGTATCCCGGACATCTTTGACGCGGTCCGGACACATCCGGGCGGTCAAAGCAGTGTCCTAACTCCACGTCACTCGGTTAGATGAGTGTGGACACCAGAACACCCCGCACACCCACGGGGGACCGCTCGTCGGGATTCCGCTCCGGATTCGCTTCCGGGCCCGACGACGCTCCCGCGCTGAGCATGGTGAAGGTGCCGAGCGATCCGGCGCAGGTCATCGTCAACCACGCGAGCTTCCGCGTGCAGCTGGGCGTATCGACACGGCGTACCCAATCTCCCCGGGTCGCACGGCACTTGAGCGCCACCGAGGACACCGCGCGCATCCCGGCCGTCGGCACGGCGGGCAGAGCGGGGGCGGCACCCGGCCGTCGCCGCCCGGTCGTCTGGAGCGGCAAGTCCGCGCCCGACGACACCGGCGCCCACCGGCTGCTCCAGGCCGTCCGGGGCGGCAGCGTACGGCATGTCGAGGAGCCCGCGGAACCGGCCGGCGCGACCCAGGTCATCCCGCGCGTCGGCGACGGCTACGGCGCCTTCGAACAGACCGTCGAGACCCCGATGGTCGGCCACCCGCGCTCCCCGGCCTCCGGCGAGAACCGACTCATCCCGAACATGCCGGCGGTGGGCAGCGCCTACGACGAACCGTCGTACGAGGAATCGGCGTACGGCCGACCGTCCTACGCCGACGACGAGTTCGAGGACTTCGAGGAGCCGCGGTCGGCCCGGCGGCCCGGCGACGGCGACCCGGCCCGGCACGCCTACTACCCCGGCCGCCGGATGAACCTCGGGGTGGTTCTCCTGCCCCTCCGGATCTTCCTCGGCTTCATCTCCGTCTACGCCGGCATGGGCAAACTGTGCGACCCCGTCTACTTCGACGGCGGCAAGCGCGGCTCCATGGTCACCTGGCTCAACACGCTGCACCCCTGGGAGGTCGCCGAGCCGCTGCGCCAGTTCGCCCTCCAGCACCCGGTCGGCTCCGGCCTGGTGATCGCCTTCCTCCAGGTGATCGTCGGCGTGCTGACCGTCCTCGGCTGCTGGCAGCGGGTTGCCGCGGTCGTCGGCGCGCTGCTCTCCGCCGCGCTCATCGTCACCGTCAGCTGGAAGACGGTCCCCGCGTACGACGCCCCCGACATCATCTACCTCGCCGCCTGGTCCCCGCTGATCATCGCCGGCGCCCCCGTCTACTCCGTGGACGGCCGGCTCGCGGGCGGCGCCTGGCGACGCCTCGGCCCCCACTCCGACATCTGGGACCTGCGCGCCCACGTACTGCGCCGCGGCGCCCTGGTCACGGCCGTCACCATCGGCCTCACCCTCCTCGTCGGCTCGCTCCTGGGCGGCGCGGTCCGCGACTCCAGCCGTGTGGTCGTCCCCGGACCCGGCGAGGCCCCCCGCAACAACCTCCCCGGCTCCGCGCTGCCCGGCGAGTCGACCAAGCCCCGGCAGAAGACTCCGCCGGCCTCCACGGCACCCTCCGGGGGCGCCACGGCGAGCCCCTCGCAGGCGGCGACCACCCCGGGCGCCGACCGCACCACGAGCGGGGCCACCACCACGACCCCCAGCGAGACCCAGGGCACCACCGGCCAGGCCCCGCCCCAGCACACGGCGCCCGCGCCGACCACGGCCGGCCCGACCTCGGGAGGCACCGCAACCGGCGGTACGTCCTCGACGGGCGGCGGCACCGGCAGCAACACGGGAAGCACCGGCGGCGCATCCTCCTCGGGCCAGCCGGGCCTGGTAGGCGGCCTCCTCGGCTGACAGCCGCTGCACACTGACGCAGCCCCGCGCTTCAGAGGCGCGGGGCTGCGGTGTACCAGGCGTACCGAAGGGGCGCGACCAGCCCCCATCCACCCGCAGCCGACGAACCGGCCGCCACCACCCCCCTCGGCCTACCTCCCCAGCGCGGCCAACTCCTTCGCGGCCTCCGTCAGGTCCTTCGCCGTGTCGATCGCCCGCCAGTACGCACCCTGCGGAATCGGGAACCCGGCCAGCCGCCGGCTCCGGGCGAGATGGGGGAAGGTGGTCCGCTCGTGGTCCCCGCGCTCGGGAAGCATGTCGGCGAACTCAGGAGAGAAGACGTAGACACCCGCGTTGATCTCGAACGTCGACGGCGGCGACTCGATGAAGTCCGTGATGTGGCCGAAGCCGTCGGTCTGCACGGCGCCCCAGGGGATCCGCGGACGCGCCAGCGCCAGCGTCGCCACCGCATCCCGCTCCAGGTGGAAGTCGGCCATGTCGCGCAGCGAGAACCGCGTCCAGATGTCGCCGTTCGTGGCGTACCAGGGCCGGTCGGTGTGGGGAAGGTGCGCGGCCGCGTACTTGAGGCCGCCGCCCCGGCCCAGCGGCTCGCTCTCCACCACCGTGGTGACGGAGAGCGGCAGGTCGGCCGACGCCAGCCACTTCTGCAGGACCTCGGCGAGGTGGCCGCAGGAGACCACCACGTCGGTGACGCCCTCCTCGGCGAGCCAGGTCAGCTGGTGGCCGATGATCGGCGTGCCCGTACCCGGGATCTCGACCATCGGCTTGGGCCGGTCGTCGGTGTACGGACGAAGCCGTGAGCCCTGGCCACCGGCCAGGACCACGGCTTGAGTGGGGCGCAGCGCGGCGTTCGGATGGGTCATGCCCGAACTGTACGACGCGCCCTTGGGTCGGCTTCCCGCCGCGGGCGGCCCCTTAAGGAGCCGTTACCCACTTCCCAACCGGCGTTAGGCCTGCCCTAGCTGTGCGCGGCCAGCACGCCGGACGCGAAGGACGTGTCGCAGACCGGGCGGGCGTACGACTGGGCGCGCGAGGCGCCGTAGATCCGCACCGCGGCCCGGCCCAGCGCGCGGGCGATGGACGTGCAGTGCTGCGCCAGCGACGGGTGGCCGTTGACCGCCTGCTGGAGGTGGGTGAGGACCTGGCCCGGGTTCTTGTCCTGGAGCTCGGTCATCAGCTGGTCGCGCAGGACGTCCTGCGGGGCCTGGGCGACGGCCTTGGAGGAGACGTGCGCGTCGGACACGTCGGTCGCGGTGAGCACCGAGCTCCGCGGGGATCCGGTCCAGTTGACGCGGGTGACCGCGAGGGTCCCGGAGAGCACCAGGACGACGGGCAGGACAAGGGCGAGGGTGCGGCCGATCCGGCGGGCAGGGCCGCCCCGGTGGCCGCGTCGCGTCTGAGAGATGGTGGAGTGCTTCACGCGTGTGAGGGTAGCGTGCGGTAATGATTTGGCGACATTTAGTCACCGGTTCGGGGGATGGAGAAGTGCCGTGTTTCGGGTACGGGGTTGACGTACACGGCTCGAAAACCACCCGCTTGCCGGGGTAAATCGGGGCAACGGAAAGGGCCCCGCAGCAGGCTGCGGGGCCCTTTCCGTCAACCTGGGTGAATTCACCCTGGTCAGAGGTTTGTTTCCGTGACGCGCGCCCGGCGGGTGCCGGTCCCTGGGTCAGTCGGAGAGACGCTCGCCCGTGGAGGTCGAGAACACGTGGGTCTCGCCCGGCCGCGGCACGACGTGCAGCGTGGCGCCCTTCTCCGGGACCGCGCGGCCGCTGACGCGGACGACCAGGTCCTTGAGCTCGTCGCCGACCTTGGCGCTGCCGTAGACGTAGCCGTCGGCGCCGAGCTCCTCGACGACGTTCACGGAGACCGCGAGACCGGCCGGGGCGTCCTCGGAGTCCTTGGACAGGGAGGCGGCGGCCTCGCCGTTGTGCTCGACGATGTCGAAGTGCTCGGGGCGGACGCCCACGGTGACCGTGCGGTCGCCCTTGTCGGCGGCGGCCTGGATCGCCTCGCGGTTCACCGGAACCACGCTGTTGCCGAACTTCACGCCGCCGTCGGTGATCGGGACCTCGACCAGGTTCATGGCGGGGGAGCCGATGAAGCCGGCGACGAAGAGGTTGGCCGGACGGTCGTACATGTTGCGCGGGGAGTCGACCTGCTGGAGCAGACCGTCCTTGAGGACCGCCACGCGGTCGCCCATCGTCATGGCCTCGACCTGGTCGTGGGTGACGTAGACGGTGGTGATGCCGAGGCGGCGCTGCAGCGACGCGATCTGCGTACGGGTCGAGACACGGAGCTTGGCGTCCAGGTTGGACAGCGGCTCGTCCATGAGGAAGACCTGCGGCTCACGCACGATGGCGCGGCCCATCGCGACACGCTGGCGCTGACCACCGGAGAGCGCCTTCGGCTTGCGGTCCAGGTACTCGGTGAGGTCGAGGATCTTCGCGGCCTCCTCGACCTTCTGCCGGATCTCCGCCTTGTTGACGCCGGCGATCTTGAGCGCGAAGCCCATGTTGTCGGCGACCGACATGTGCGGGTAGAGCGCGTAGTTCTGGAACACCATGGCGATGTCCCGGTCCTTCGGCGGCAGGTGCGTGACGTCGCGGTCGCCGATGCGGATGGCGCCGCCGTTGACGTCCTCCAGGCCCGCGAGCATCCGGAGCGAGGTGGACTTGCCGCAACCCGACGGGCCGACCAGGACGAGGAACTCGCCGTCCTCGATCGCGATGTCGAGGCCGTCGACGGCGGGCTTGGTGGAACCCGGGTAGATCCGGGTCGCCTTGTCGAACGTGACAGTGGCCATGGCTCAGAGGCCCCCTTCTACCGGCAGGAACGTGCCGGACGATCCGTTGTAGGAAGGTGGTTGGTGTAGTCCACGAGGGTGAACTGGCTCAGGACGGTACCTGGCGTTCACCCCGTATGTCAGTACCTGGAGCCCTGTGAACTTCGCGGAAATTTTCGACGGGCCCCGCCCACGACGTGGGTACACTGCACGAGGCACACACCCGGGGTGTGTGCATGCCTCCTTAGCTCAGCTGGTCAGAGCGCCGCTCTTGTAAAGCGAAGGTCGTCGGTTCGAATCCGACAGGGGGCTCATCTACTGCCCAGCTCAGACAGCCCTCGGGGCGATCGGAAGATCACTCCGGGGGTTTCTGCGTGAGCGGTGCGTGAGCGCCTGTGTTTTTCCGGGCCCTCGGGACCACCGCAGCCTGCTCGGTGCCGCCGCGCTCGCCATGATGTCCCGCTACCGGAAGCTGTGACAGCTGCCCGGGTTGCCGACCCGCTGAGCGTTCACGCCCGCATCGAGACGCTAGTCACAGAAAAGCGACAGATATACGCGCGGAGACTCGCACCGAGTGACAGATTGCGACCAGTGGCGACCTTGGGCGGCCGCGAATCGAAGGTTTGGTGCCGACGACGGGCACCTGGTGCCAACCTGCGAGTTCCGTAAGGGGATCATCACTTCGTGGTGGAGGCGTAGCAGAACAAGCTCTACCTCCACGTCGTCGGCATGACCGCCATTGAGATCAAGCACGCGCGCACCCTTCAGACCTGGCCAGGTATCGAGGAGGGCAAGCCGGAGCCGAGCGTGAAGAGCGCGGTCCGTGCGGTCCGTAAGGTTGCCAAGAACTACCTGACCGGGCCGGAACTGCGGAAGCCGGACCGGCTCGTCGGCCGGCTCTGTCTCCGGGCCGAGGACATCGCCGAGGACGGACTCCACCTGTCGCTGTCTCAGTGGCGGAACCTGGTGGAGGTGGAAATCGTGATGGCGAACCGCCAGATCGCCGCCTGACGGAACACCCGCGGCCCCGCTTTCGTGCGTCCAGGGTCAGCCCAGGGCGTCGATGGCCCTGAGGACCAAGGCGCGCGCCTCAGCGCCGTACACAGCCAGCTCTGCGAGCCGGGCGAACGCGCGCAGGTAGATGTTCAGTTCGCCCGGCGCGGTGACGGTCACCTTCGCGGCGAGCAGTTCCACGTGGATCCGCTGGTCGTCGAACACCGTGAACTGCTCCAGCGGCCACATGACACCGTCCCGGGCGGCCTCGGCCGGGATGATGCCGAGCGACATGGACGGCAGAGACATCGCGGCGAGCAGGTTGCCGAGCTGACCGGCCATGACCTCCCGGTCGCCGATCCGATGGTTGAGGACGTTCTCCTCGATGAGCGTCGCAAACCGGTGGTCGCCCTCGTAGATGACGCGGCCGCGCCGCATCCGCACCTCGACCGCCTCGCTCACATCGTCGGGCGTGCCGCGGAAGTCCGCGATCGTGCGCATGAGCGCCGTCGCATAGCCGGGGGTCTGCAGGTAGCCGGGTACGACGTGGGAGGCGTACACGCGGAACAGGCGGGTGCTCTCGTACAGCTTGGCCGAGGTCTCCGCCAGCTGCTTCATGCCCGTCCGCTGGACCCGCTTCCACTGCAGGTACATCGAGTCGGCCTGCCGGTTGGCCGCGACCAGATCGTCCGCCTGGTCGTCCGCGCGGCAAGCCGTGCACCAGGCGCGAATGTCGGCGTCCGACGGGGCGGTTACCGCGTTCTCGATCCTCGACGACTTGGCGACGGACCAGCCAGCGAGCCGGGCGAGTTCCTTGCCGGTGATGCCCGCGTCCAGGCGGAGCTCCCGCAGCCGGGCCGCGAGAGCTCCGCGCGCTTCCTGCACGCTGGACGTGGGGAACGTGGACATGGACGGCTACTTGACCTCGTACTGGTCGTGCGGAATGGCCCGCTGCCACACCTGCTCGAACGCCGCAGCGTGCTGGCCGACGATGGCGGCATCGTCGCAGAGTTCCTTGCTGATCCATTCGCCGTCGCCGGAGAAATGGTGGACGCGCATCAGCCGCCCGTCGAAGATCCACAGGTCTGTGCCCGGCAACAGCAGATCCCACGCCTGGTGGCGAGGGAGCCAGCGCACGACCTCGCCGGCCTCCACGTTGGCGCGGGTCTGGAAGTACTCCCAGGCGATGTAGTCGGTGACCGGCTCGGACACGATGCGGGCGCGCCGCACGGTTACACCGCGGGCGACGGCGTCCGCGACCGTCTGGTGGTACGGGCGCCACCAAGAGGCCCGGTCGTCCCAGTCGACGCGCTCTCCGTCCGTCCAGGCATGGAAGCGGGGGTTGGCGAAGTAGACGTCCCGCATCTCAAGGTGGACGGCCGACTTGGTGGCGCCGGCAAGGAGTTCAGCGAACTCCGGGATCGAGCTCATCGCACGCCTTCCTGGTGATCGGGATCATTCGCTTCGGGATCCTGATGACGGTCTCGCCGGGCGGGATCGGCGCCCTCGCCGGAGGCAGGTTGTCGCACGTCGCAGTGGTCTCAGCGTCGGCCTGGTAGTTCTGGATCAGCAGGTCTTCGGCCTGCGTGTCCACCCAGACTGCTGGGCATCCGTCCTCATCTGTCTCGGGGTCGATCCCGACGAAGCGAATCTCCATGATGGCTGGCCTCCCGCGCTAGTCGGTTGCAGCGATTTACACCACCGCCGCACCCACCAGCCCTCATGGTCAGGAGCGCATGTTGGCCACGACCTGCCGTCACAACCAGCCTGTAATTCAGTGCAACTTTGTAGCCGGAGCAGGGCGCGGCTTCCTAGCGTCGGGAGATACGACGAAACCCCGGCGAGGCGGCGGAGCCTCCCGGGGCATGGCCAACGCTGCTGAGGAGCGCCGACATGAGGCAAGCTACAGTCCACCCGCTCACGGCCGAAGAGCAGGATCAGGCCCCGCTGGATATCGCCACCATGCGATCCACCGCGGCGGCGGACCTGGGTGCCTGGCTCTGCTTTGAGGACGAGGCAGGCCAGGGCCTGAGGCCGCCCAAGGGCCAGCCGCACCTGGGGCCGCCGAGGCCACACACCCAGCGCGCGGGTCACCGCCGCGGGCACCAAACGGGTCTCCATGGCGGCGCTGATCTGCACGAAGGCCGGCCGCAGGCCACGGCTCATCTACCGCATCCACCTGGACCGCGGCCCCGCCAAAGGCCGGCGCAAGGGCTTCACCGAGATCGATTACGCCCGCTTGCTCGATGCC
This sequence comes from Streptomyces sp. NPDC058457, assembly GCF_042720695.1. NCBI lineage: Bacteria > Bacillati > Actinomycetota > Actinomycetes > Kitasatosporales > Streptomycetaceae > Streptomyces > Streptomyces sp. NPDC058457. The sequence continues at coordinate 139,043 of NZ_JBHXLU010000003.1, forward strand.
GCACACCAGCAGCTCGGCGGTCCCATTGTCTTGGTCTGGGACAATTTGAACACGCACGTCAGCCGCATGATGCGACGGCTGATCGCCGCCCGGCTATGGCTGACCGTCTACCAGCTGCCGCCGTACGCTCCGGAGTTCAACCCGGTCGAGGGCGTGTGATCGCACCTGAAGAGATCGCTGGCCAACCTCACCAAACACAGCCTCGACCAGCTCACCGCACTGGTGAAGACGCGGCTGAAACGGATGCAGTACCGACCCCGCCTCATCGAGGGACTCATCGCCAGAACCGGACTCGACCTCCAACCACCGCAGCCTCAGCCGTTAAAGATCTTCTAGAGGGAGCCAGGGGGCAGCAGGTGTGGGGCGCGGGTGCCGAGGATGCCGAAGACCTCATCCTTCGCCAGGCTGCGCAGTTCCGCCAGGAAGGCGGGGTCCACGTGGCCCTCCCTGGCCCAGATTCCGGCGAGGGACTCGGCGCAGTGCTGGGCCAAGTCGCTGCGGAAGTCCCCCGCCCGGATGGCCCGGATCAGGGCCGCCTCGACAAACGGACCGGAGAGGAACTCCAGAGCCGACGCCGCGTCGTCTTGATCGTCCTCGCGCGCCGTGGGGTCTTCGATGAGGCGTACGAGCAGAACCGCGCGCTCTTCGTCCGGGATCGACGGATCGCTCCACATCGGGCCCGGCGACGAGACCGCCGCCGCATCCTCATTCACGATGCGGGGCCGCTCCTTCCCGAACAGCCTCGCCAGCCAAGTCCTCATCTACGACAGATCCTCGATCCCGTCCACGATGCCGATACCGACCACGCCACCGACGACACCTCCCAAGATCCCGCCGACCGGCCCGCCGCCGCGCGGGTCCGACAGTCCGGAGGTCTGCCCCGAACCCGAACCCGAACCCGTAACCCGCGCCCGCGAGGCCGCCCGCCGTGCTGACACCGTCGTGGAGGCCGCCTGGATCCGCTCGGTGCGGCCACCACATCGTAGACGTGCAAGGCGACGGTCGCAGCGATCAGCAGCCTGCCGCCGATCTTGGCGGTCGACTTTCCCGGAGCGATGGCTCCGCGCGGCATCCACAGCCCCTCCAAGGGGACGTGCTCCTTCGTAATCCCAGCCGTTAAAAATCTCTAGCCGAGCTGGGGCAGCGGAAGGATGAAATAGCAGCCCCTGTCATCGTCGTCCCGGACGGTTGGGTGAACGGCGAAGCCGAGCCGCAGTTTGAGCTGGTGGTTCTCGACGTTCTCGCCCGAGCTGTGCGACCTGACCTGGTGGCAGCCCTTCCTGCCGGCCGCCGCAATGACCGCTCGTTGCAAGGCGGTCCCCACACCCCGCCGACGCCACCGCTCGGGTACGCCGAAGGCGAGGATTTTCGCTTCGTGTACCGCTTGCCCCTGGACGGTGATGGGCGGGCAGCCGGTGTCAGGGCCTATGGGCTGCACGACGTAGCGGCAGAAGCCCATCAGCAGTGTGTCCGGTGAGTATGCGGCGAGCAGGTGGGAACTCAGGTGGAATCCGGCGGTGAACCGCACCCAGTCGCTCTGGCCAAGGTCATCGATCAGTGCCCACACCGGGTCGTCCTCCCGGCGGCCGTCCAAGACTTCCCTGACCTCGATTTCCATCCCTGGGACGGTAACGACAGCCCTTCATGGGCGCCACCGGTTTTCCATGGCCGTCTATGTCGCCCACCACTCTCGCGGTCAGACCCACACCGCGACCAACGCGGATGACCTGGCCCGGCTCCGCGAACAGGCAAGCGACGACGTGGATCGGCGCTGTGACGCATCGGGTAGGCCAGGCTGGTATTGCATCCGCTTCAGGCAGGTGCCAACCCACCCCCCGAAGGGTCGAAAGGGACATTAATCCACGTACCGCCCTCTCAAAGCCCGGTTCAGGGCGCACTTGACAGAGGAAGCGTGCCAGCGCCATACCCGTGACCCCCTGTAGTCGGCGCTCAGTGCTGTCACAGACCAAAGTTGGGGTTCCCGAACCCCGCCCCGCCCGGGGCCTCTCTTTGTGCTCGTTGTGGTGCGCGAGGGAGTGCGGGACAATGGAAGAGGCCCAGTTCAGGCAGCGAACGTGCACTTCACCAACCAGTGGAGCGGGACCGACCAGGGATCCGCTGCGGTGGGACGTCGTCCGGCTCACGCCTCGGTCGTGGACTTCTCTTCAGTGGACTGCGGTGAGTGGAGCTCGCCCGGAGGGCCAGAATTACGGGTGCGTGCTGGGGCAGTTGCCGCGCCATTCAGAGGTGCGTTCAAAATTCGCTCGCCTCTTTCGGCGGCTATGGCTTCATCGAATGCCGCGCGGATTCGTGCTCCACATTTATGGAATCCCAATATGTCGGCCATTTCGCGTTGCATTTCCTGATGTGACCTGCCCTTGCCGTCACCGTCGATCCATCGCACCAGAATTTGAAGGTCTTCCTTGGTGTATGCGTCGATAGGGGGGCGTCTTCCTCTGTGCCTACGCTTGCTTATGCCTGTGATGCCGAATTCGAGATACTCGGGGAGTATTGGTCGAGAGCAGGCGTCTTGCAGCGATGGATATATCGAGAAGATTATTTCGAGGCCGGTAATGCGGAATATTCTTTCTATGTGTTCGTTATTTTCGATGACCAGGCGGAGCGGAATGCCCGCAGAGTGGAACCGCTTCAATGCTCCTGCTAGTACCCCCAGGCCTGTGGAGTCCAGAGTGTCTGCCTCCGAGAGGTCGATCATGATTGCCGCTGGTGCACTTTGCGCCGACTCGATAATCTTGGATCTCAGTAGCGGTGCGGTGTATACGTCGATATCACCGATTGTCTCAATGATGAGCCAACCGCTGTCGCGGCGCGTGGTCACGGAAAGCCCCAGGTCGGGGTGCGGCTTTTTGTGCGGGCGTGCCGAGTCTTCGTGTTGCGGAGACGGCGGAGTGTCCGTGGGGGCAGTGGCTCTGCTCGAATACTGTGGATGGGACCTGTTGGGGGCCAGTGCCAGTCCTTCGGCGGATGTCCCGGTTCCCGAGGATTCTGGTACGGGCTGACCATCCGCCCTTGCGGTTCTCACGATCTCACGGAAAACGGCACCGAAACTGAGCAGCGACCTTTCGCCGGGAATGCCGTTTCGCACCGCGTGAAGCAGCAGCTCTGTGAATACAGTGTTTCTGTGACCCTCTCCTGACCTGGCCACCTTGTTGCCGGAGGTGGAGGTGATCGTGTACGTCCCGCTCACGGGTATTTGCTGAAGTGCGGTGTCCTCTTCGGTTCCCGGAGACAGAGTTCGATCGATTGCCCGCCCGGAAAAGCAGCAGTCGAGGATGATTACTCGGTTCTTTGCCGGGCTCGCTAGGAAAGTGTCACGGACGAAATCAAACGGTACGGCACTTGATGGGATGTTGTCATAGTCTGTGCTGGCGAGTGAGAGGTACAGATCGTGTCGTCGAGTCGCAATAAGTCCGTGCCCGCTGTAGTAAAAGAGAAGGAGATCCTCAGCTGTTTGCGCAGCCCTGTTCAGCTCTTCCCCCACGTGCTTCAGGTCTGCAGGGTCGAGGATCACGGTGCAATGCTCGTGTGGAATTATGCCGTAATCTTTGTCGGTCACCGCAGTGGTGAGATCAAATACGTTGAATTTAACCGGCCATTGATTTGTCAGCCTGTCATCGCGGAATCGGCTCGCTCCTACCAGAATGACTCTGGACAGAGCAGGATCTGGAAGCCTCATGGTACTGCCTCTGGGCTATTGATCATCCGTGGCGTGCAGGAATCGCTCAATATCTTGCGGCCGGTCGGCTTCTACTTCTACTACTCTCCCGCTGCTTTCTCTTATGGTTAGTCGCACGCGGGATCTGTTGCGGAGGGAAAGCCAGGTCTGAATTGACTGCAGGAGTACAGGCAAGATCCCTGAGCCGCCGATGGCTATCTCCAAGGCTTCGGGGAGTGTTCCCAGTTCCCCATCGCCGATTGCGCGTTTCTCCAGGCCCACTCTCCCCTGCAACTCTGGTTCACGGCGCAACCAGTCAGCTATCTCTTCGAGCTCTCTGACGCCACCATCGGTCCGCACGTGCACATCCCATGTGGCCATGGCCCACCTCGTTGCATCGCTACGTCCATCCTCCGTCGGGCGCGCGTGCAAGGCATCCGGAAGGCGAATTGCGAGCGCCGGTGATGTGGGCAACGGTCTCAGTTGTGGTCTCAAACGCCGCTGATGCTCCACGGATACATCCACGGCGGGCCGCCGGTCAGGGCGAATGCCATTGCAGGGCGAACCACAGCTCCATGCGGACGCCGGGGTCCTGCAGGTCCACGTCGAGGAGTTCGGCGAGGCGGGCCAGGCGGTGGCGCACGGTGTTGCGGTGCACCCGCAGGGCCGCCGCGGTGCGGTCCCAGCTGCCGTGCAGGGACAGCCAGGTCCGCAGGGTGTCGAGGAGGACCTCGGCGCCAGGTGCGCCGGCCCGGTCCAGGGGCGCGAAGCGGGTGCGGGCGAGGGCATGGGCTTCGGCGGGGGAGACGAGCGCCTGCAGGGTCAGCGGGTCGGCGGTGTGGACGACGACGGGGGTGCCGGCGGCCACGGCGCGCCGTAGGGAACCTTCGGCCTGGGCGTCGGCGCGCGGCAGGTCGGGCGCGGCCACGGGTGCGCTGTAACCGAGGACCCAGCCCAGCTCGGCCGCCTGGGCGGGCACGCTCGGCCTGGCGTCGGGGGCGCAGGGGAGCAGTGCCTTGAGGCCGGTGCTGTCCATGTGCACGTAGGGGGTGCCCAACAGGGCGGACAGAGCGGCCAGTCGGGCTGGGGCTACTTCGACGGACGAGCCGTCGGGCAGGTGCCGGCCGTGCACCACCGTCCAGTGGTCGTGGCCCGTCCCGGCCGGCGTGAGCGCGGGCGCGACCTCGGCGGGCGTGGCCCCGAGCATGAGCCGTACCAGTGCGCCGACGCTGTGGGTGTCGGTGCTCAGGGCGTGCCGTGGGCTGGTGAGCAGGGCCAGCAGGACCGCCGCGGTGCCGGTCACCTGGCGGTGTACGGCGGTCGGGGGTGTGGTGGCGGCCTGGCCCAGGGCGAGTGTCGTGGTGGTCGTGCGGTCCACACCGGCGGGCAGGGTGTGGACGGTCAGGTGGACGCCCTGGTCGTGTGCCGCGGCGGCTTTGGGGCCACCGTCCTGCCGCAGGGTGCGTACGGCGAGGTCGCGCAGCAGGTGCGGGGACGCGGGGCGGGGGCCCGCCGCGAAGAGCTCGGTGCCCTGGGTGTCGTACAGGACCGACCAGGCCCCGGTGCGGGCGGCCAGCTGGCCGAGGACGGCACGCAGGGCGTCCGGGCGGGCGGCGGCCGAGGCCAGCGCCGACTGGGCCCGGGATACCTCCCGCAGCTCGCGGTTGCGGGCCTCGGCGATCGCCGCGTACGTGGCCTGTCCGACGGCGACGAACGGGGTGGCGGGCGGGAGGCGGAGGAGCGGGAGGCCGTGCCGGTCGCAGGCGCTGGCCAGTTCCGGCGGCACCTCGGGGTGCACGGGGGCCACGCCGAAGCCGAGGGCGGCCACGCCGGCGGCGACGACCCGGCGGACGTAGGTGTCGATGCCGTCCGGGTCGCCGGGGAGCCGGACCCCGGCGGTCAGCAGCAGTTCGCCGCCGACCAGGTACGGCGTGGGGTCCTCGATCTCCGTGGTGCCGACCGTGCTGACCGTGCGGTCCCCGGCCGGCGGCCCGGCGACCTGGGTGAGGCCGAGCCCCGGGGCGGCGAGCAGCACGGCGAGGCGCACGGACGGCTGCTCGGCGTTCGCGTCGCCGTCGGCGCCCGGGCCGGAGCCCGCGGTGGCGGATTCACCCAACGGGCATCTCCATATTGGACAGAAGCGGCACTTCAACCCCAGTACACCCCGTGGCTACGGTCATGTCACTCCCCCCACCCGACCCCGCTCTCCCCCGTCCCCGGAGGATTCCATGACCGTCGACTACCTCGTCATGGCCGCATACCTGCTCGGCATCATCGGCGTCGGCTGGTGGGGCAAACGCCGCGCCGCCTCCAAGAGCGACTTCCTGGTCGCCGGCAGACGCCTCGGCCCCCTGATGTACACCGGCACGATGGCCGCCGTCGTCCTCGGCGGCGCCTCCACCATCGGCGGTGTCCGGCTCGGCTACACCTACGGCGTCTCCGGCGCCACCATGGTCGGCGCCATCGGCCTCGGCCTGCTGGCGCTGAGCGTCTTCTTCTCCGCCCGGATCGCCCGGCTGCGCGTCTACACGGTCGCCGAGATGCTCTCGCTGCGCTACGGCGACGCGGCCAGCGTGATCTCCGGCCTCGTCATGTGGGTCTACACGCTGATGCTGGCGGTGACCTCGACGATCGCGTACGCCAGCGTCTTCGACGTCCTCTTCGACGTACCGCGCTGGGTCGCGGTGGTCGTCGGCGGCACGATCGTCGTCGGCTACTCGGCGCTCGGCGGCATGTGGTCCATCACCCTCACCGACATGGTGCAGTTCGTGGTGAAGAGCCTCGGCGTGCTCGTCCTGCTGCTGCCGATCGCGGTCGTCAAGGCGGGCGGCTTCGGCGCCATGGCCGACCGGCTCCCGCACGGCTACTTCTCGCCCACCTCCATCGGCGGGCAGACCATCTTCACCTTCGTGCTGATCTACACCTTCGGCATGCTCATCGGGCAGGACATTTGGCAGCGCGTCTTCACCGCCCGCAGCGACAGGGTCGCCTCCTGGGGCGGCACCGTCGCCGGTGTCTACTGTCTGGCGTACGCGCTGGCCGGCGCGTTCATCGGCATGGCGACGAAGACCCTCTACCCGAACCTGGCCGACGCCGACCAGGCCTTCGCGACCATCGTCAAGCACGCCCTGCCCACCGGTGTCCGCGGCCTGGTGCTGGCCGCCGCGCTGTCCGCGATGATGTCCACCGCCAGCGGCGCCCTGATCGCCTCCGCGACCGTCGCCGACAACGACATCCTGGCCCGGCTGCGCCGCCGTACGGCGTCCGGGGACGGGGACCACGACGAGATCGGCTCCAACCGGCTCGCCATCGCCGTCCTCGGCGTGGTCGCCATGGGGATCGCCTGCGTCCTCGGGGACGTCATCTCGGCCCTGACCGTCGCCTACAACCTGCTCGTCGGCGGCCTGCTGGTACCGATCCTCGGCGGGCTGGTCTGGCGGCGCGGCAACCTGCAGGGCGCACTCACCGCGATGATCGCGGGCGGTACGACGGTGATCACCCTCATGGTGACCGACGGCCTGCTCGCCAACGAGCCGATCTACTACGGCCTTCTCGCCAGCCTCGTCGCCTACGTCGCCGTGAGCCTCGCGACCAGGCCGACCGACGAGACGCTCCTGGAGACGTGGCGCCGCCGCCTGGCGGGCGAACCGGCCCCGGCCGCGGCCGCCACGAGCCCGGAGCTCAGCGCGGCCTGACCGCCGCACTTCCGCACCCGCACCCGCACGTGCCCGTACCCCGCTGAAAGGCCTCGATGTCCGCCCCCTCCGCCCCCTCCGTGGAAGAACTCCGTCTGCGCCGCGAACTCGCCGCCGTCTACCGCCTGGTGGCCCACTTCCGGATGACCGACCTGATCTTCACGCACATCTCGGTACGGCTGCCCGGCCCGGAACACCACTTCCTGATCAACCCCTACGGGCTGCTCTTCGAGGAGATCACCGCCTCGAACCTGGTGAAGATCGACCTCGACGGCAACCCCGTCGAGGAGACCCCCCACCCCGTCAACCCGGCCGGTTTCGTCATCCACAGCGCGATCCACGCCGCCCGCTCCGACGCCCACTGCGTCCTGCACACCCACACCAGGGCGGGCTGCGCGGTCGCCGCCCAGGAGGAGGGGCTGCTCCCGCTCAACCAGATCTCCATGGAGTTCCACGGCAGGCTCGGCTACCACTCCTACGAGGGCGTCGCCCTCAACCTCGCCGAGCAGCGGCGGCTGGTCGCCGACCTCGGCGGCCACCCGGCGATGATCCTGCGCAACCACGGACTGCTGACCGTCGGCGAGACCCCCGCCCAGGCGTTCCTGCGCATGTACTACCTGGACAAGGCCTGCGAGATCCAGACCGCGGCGGCGGCCGGGGGAGCCAAGCTGGTCCTCCCCGACCCCGAGGTCCGCGAACTCACGGCCCGCCAACTGGCCGGGGAGGAGCACGACTCCGACCTCCAGGACGACAAGGCCTACGACCTCGCCTGGTCGGCACTGCTCCGGCTGGTCGAGCGCATCGCCCCCGACCACAAGGACTGACGCCCAGGGGGCTGCACGGTCAGGCGGTGACCGCCTTCGTCGGCTTGCTGGTCGCCGTGCCGTCCTGGTGGCCGGTGCGGTGGGCCGTGACCTTCACGGTGATCTTCTTGCCCTTCTGGGCCGCCTTCAGGGTCAGCGTGGACCTGGTGGCACCGCTGATCGCCTTGCCGTTCGCGTACCACTGGTACGTGTACGAGGTCGCGGCCGGGCTCCAGGTGCCGTGCGCCGCCGTCAGCTTCTTCCCGACCTTCGCCGTGCCGCCGACCGTCGGCGCCTTGGTCGCCTTCGGCGCGTCCCCCTTCGCGACCGTCACCGCGGCCGAGGTCGCCGACCCGCTCAGCCAGCCGCTCCGCATGGCCGTCACGGTCACCGTGAGCTTCTTGCCGAGCAGCGAGGACGGGACGGTGTACGACGCGGCGGTCGCCCCGGAGACCGCCTTGCCGTCGGCCTTCCACTGGTACGTGTAGGAGGCCGGGGTGGACGACCAACTGCCGGTGGTGGCCGTGACCTTGGCGTCCACCTTCGCCGTGCCGGTGATCTTCGGGGCGGCCGTGCTCGCCAGCTGGGGCTGGGTCACCGTGAAGGTGCCGCGCGGGTACTCGCAGCACGTGGTGAACACGCTGACGTTCCAGTCGCCGGCCGCGACACCGGTCAGGTCCAGGGTGGCCGTCACCGAGCGGTTGTCGGCGGCGACCGAGTCGGCCTTCGCGGAGACGGTCTTGCCGGAGCGGGACAGCCGTACCTCGGTGTCCGGGCCGAGGGCGGTACCGGTGACCGTGACGCTGACCTTCGTGCCGCTCACGCCGGTGGCCGGGCCGATCCCGGTGACGCTCGCCCTGTCGGGGCCGCACAGGGCGGCGGCGCAGTCCAGCCGGGCGCTGTAGGCGGTGCTCGACGCGGTCTCGGGCAGGCCGAGCAGGAGCACGGTCGGAGCGGCCTTCGACGAGGAACCGTGCACGGAGCAGTCGTAGCCCGAGCCGTTCGAGCTGACGGAGTAGGTGCAGCCGTTGGTCCAGGACGTGGTGTTGTACAGCGTCGGGACGGCGGTCGTCGTGGCGCCGGTGGTGTCCTTGACGTCGGCCGAGAAGCGGTCGAAGCCGGCCGTCGGCAGGACCGCGCAGACCGCGCTGTGTGTCTCGTCGAGGGCGCCGGTGACCGGGCCGTAGCCGTACGCCACCGACGGGACCCTGGTGCACTCGGGTGCGGGGCCGTCGGCGGTCGCGATGCGCAGGGCGTCCAGGTGGTACTCCGGTGAGGCCTTCAGCGAGACCGGGGTCTGCACCAGGACCTGGTGGGTGGTGGAGCCGGTGACTGCGCAGGAGCGGTTGGCGAAAGAGCACTCGACGCTGCCGTCCCCGTCGAGCACGGCCATGTCGGCGGTCCCCAGCGCGTCCCGCACGTTGACGTGGACGACGTCGGTGGCGGCGTCGGTGGTGATCTGGTGGCAGTCCAGGGTGCCGGGTTCGCCGTACGCGGAGGTCAGGGACGGGCCGCCGACCTCGGTCGCAGCGGTCTTCGCGCAGCCCGCCGAGGAGGCGCTCGCGCTGACGTCGCGCCGGGTCAGGGTGTACGTGGCGGCCTGGTTCCGGCCGGTGACCAGCACGGTGTGGGCGAGGCCCGGGGTGAGCCCGCACACCGTCCAGCCGTTGGTGGTGGCGGAGCGGTTGCAGACCTTCTTGCCGGTGGCGTCCAGCACCGAGAACTGTGCCGGTACGCCGCCGGAGGTGGCGATCAGCTGGAGGACCTCGGCGCCGGTGTGGGCGTCGGCGGGAATGGTCAGGCACCGGGAGAAGACGCCGTCGCCGGTGGCGAGGGAGGCCTTCGCGCCGTCGGCGGTGAAGCTGCCGGCGGGCAGCACCGGGCAGCCGTTCGCGGCGTCGGTGCGGTGGAAGGCGATCGTGTACGGGCCGACCGCGTCCGCTCCGGAGTCCTCGGTGTGCACCAGCGCCCGGTAGGGGGCGGTGCCGGTCAGCGCGCAGTCGCCGTCCGCCAGTTCCGTCGCGGTGCACTGCTCGGTGCCGGTGGCGTCCAAGACCTGCACGTCGGCGTCCACGCCGGAGGCGCCGAGCGGGGTGAGCGCGGCGATCCGGGCGCCCTGCGGGACGTCCAGCGTCAGGCAGTCGTACTGGCCCACCGTGCTCAGCTCGCCCTGGTACACGCCGGTCCCGACCGGCACGCACCCGGAGCCGGAGGCACGGTCGAGGACGGCGAGGTCGTCATGGACCTCCTTGAAGGCGTACGAGTCGTCGAGGACCGCGGTGTAGGTGCCCGCGCCCGGCAGCCGGCAGGGGTCGGACTCCCGGCAGGCGATCTTCCCGGCCGCGTCGAACACGAGGGCGGGGTCCGCGGAGTCGTCGTCGACCGCGTGGACCAGGAGGGCGGACGCCTTGTCCACGGTGAAGGTGAAGCAGGGGTTGGTGCCGAAGTCCAGGTCCCTGAGCGGTCCGAAGGGGCGCACGGAGGCGGTCCGGCAGCCCTGCGGGTCGGACAGCGAGCGCACCCTGACCGCGTACTCGGCGGGGAAGTCCGCACTGGTCACCCGGGAGAGCACCCGGTACGGGCCGGTGCCGGGGAGCACACAGCTGAGGGTGTCCTCGTCGTCCCCCGTCCGCGGGCAGACGCGGGCCCCGCTCGCGTCGGTGATCCAGGCGACCATGCTGCCGGAGGCCCTGGTGTCCCGGGAGAGCAGGACGCGTTCGCCGGGCGTGCCCTCGAAGGCCTGGCAGTCGACCTCGATCGGGCTCGCGCTGGTGCGGGTGACGAGCGGCCGGTCCCAGCCGGTGCCGACGGAGTCGCGGCAGCCCGCGGTGTCCGAGCCGAGCGGGACGACGGTGACCTGGGCGTCCTCGGTCTCCCAGCCGTTGTTGACGACCGTGACGGTGTAGGTGCCGGCCGCGGGCACCTGGCAGCGGCCCTGCTCGGAGAACTGCTCGTCGTAGCAGTCCACCTGGGTGCCGTCCGCGGCGGACATCTGCGTGTACGCCACGACGTGGCTGTCGTCCAGCGACACCAGGTACCGGCCCGCCGCCGGGGCGGTCACGGTGAAGCAGGCGCTCCCGTCGACCGGGAGGGTCGCCCTGCCGACGGCGTCCCCGGGGTCGCCGAAGGACGCGAGGGCCAGCGGCGCGCACACCGGGTCGTCGGCGCGGGCGGACCCGGCGCCGGTGAGGGTGAGCAGCGAGGTGAGCAGGGATACGACGAGGACGGTCACGGCGGTGAGCCGCCCGGTTCTCGCCGTCGTGCCGGAACCGCTGCCGGGCACGGGGTGCGCCATCAATTCCCCCCTGGAATATGAACGTTGGGGTGATGATCGCACGCAGGTGTGACACATCCTCAACGGGTTTCCGGGGCGGACGCCCGCGCCGGGTGTGGCCTCAGTGCCGCCCCGCCACCCGGTCCGCGACCCGGGCCAGCCGGGACGACTCGGTGCTCGGGTGGAGGCGTTCGCGCTGGTCGGCGGCGCGGTAGGTGGCGTACATGCCCTGGACGCCGAGCCAGCGGAAGGGCTCCGGCTCCCACTTGCGGACCTTGTGGTTCACCCACGGCAGTGCGGTCAGTTCGGTGCGGCCGCCCTGCCCGGAGTCGAGTTGCACGAGGTCCCGGAGCGTCCGGGCCGCGAGGTTGGTGGTGGCGACCCCGGAGCCGACGTAGCCGCCCGCCCAGCCGAGCCCTGTCGTACGGTCCAGGGTGACGGTCGCGCACCAGTCCCGCGGCACTCCGAGCACCCCGGACCAGGCGTGCTCGATCCCGACCCCCGCCAGCGCCGGGAAGAACCGCACGAGGATCTCGCGCAACGCCTCGACCGTCGCCGCCTGCGTCCGCCCGTCGTTGTCCGTCCGCGACCCGAACCGGTACGGCACCCCGCGCCCGCCGAGCGCGATCCGCCCGTCGGCCGTGCGCTGCGCGTACATGTACGCGTGTGCCATGTCCCCCAGGGTCTCCCGGCCGTCCCACCCCACCGACGCCCACTGCTCCGCCGTCAGCGGCTCGGTGGCGATCATCGAGGAGTTCATCGGCAGCCAGGTGCGCTTCTGGCCCTTGAGGTTCGCGGTGAAGCCCTCGGTGCAGCGCAGGACGTACGGGGCGCGGACCGTGCCGTACGGGGTGACGGCGTGCCCGGGCCGGATCTCGGTCACCGGTGTGGACTCGTGGATCTCCACCCCCAGCGCCGCCACCGCCGCCACCAGCCCCTTCACCAGCTTCACCGGGTGCAGCCGGGCGCCGTGCGGGGTCCAGGTGCCGCCCACCGCGTCGGCGACCCGGATCCGCTCCCGGGTCTCCCCGGCGCCGTACAGCTCGCGGTCCTTCTCGCCGTACGACAGCTCGTGCTCGTGGAAGGCCTTCAGACGGGCCAGTTGGGCCGGGGTGGTGGCGACCTCAAGGACCCCGCCCTTGTGCACGTCGGCGTCGATCCCCTCGGCCGCGGCGACACCCACGACCTCGTCGACGGTCTCGTTCATGGCCTTCTGCAGGCGTACGGCGGCCTCGTGGCCGTGCAGCGCGGCGTACCGGTCGCGGCCGGCGATGCCGTTGTAGAGCCAGCCGCCGTTGCGGCCGGAGGCGCCGTAGCCGCAGAACTTCTGCTCCAGGAGGGTGACCCGGAGGGAGGGGGCGGCCTGCTTCAGGTAGTAGGCGGTCCACAGCCCCGTGTACCCACCGCCGACGATCACGACGTCCGCCGACGCGTCACCGTCCAGCGGCTCCCGCACCGCCGGGAGACCGTCGTCCGCGTACCAGAAGGAGATGCCGCCGTTGACGACGCTGCCTGCCGACCTGCTTGCCGAGCTGCTCATGTGCGGACGTTAACCCTTGAGTGCGGCCAGTGTCTCCTTCGGATTCCATGCTTTTCCGCGCCCTCTGACCAGCGGATAGCAGGTGAGACCGATCAGCGCGGCGACGAAGTGTCCCAGGTCGGTGAAGGTCGGCGACTCGGTCAGCGGCAGCCCGTAGACGAGGAGGACGGCCGCCAGGTACGGATACCGCCAGGGCGTCACGATCCGGTACGCGAGCACCGCGATCACCCCGGCCAGTGCGTAACTCACCCCGATGTCCAGGGTGTTGACCGCGGAGTGCGGGGCGATGCCGTCGTGGATCCCCTTCAGCAGCGCGCCCTCGCTGATCAGGGTGGCCAGGACGTGCGCGACCACGCACACCAGCAGCCAGCGGACCGTTCCCAGCCAGCGCTCCGCCGGCGCGTGGAAGACGGTGTAGAGGAAGGCGTACGGCACCCAGTGCCCGCCGTCGATCCACATCGCGCTGGCGACCAGCACCCGCACCGGGTTGTCCGACAGCTCACGGATGTTGGTGGACCGCTGCCGCAGGAACTGCTGCTCGAACTCCGGTGACATGTGGTGCAGCGCGACGGTCGTCACGAAGAGAATCGCCAGCCAGATGTACGTGCCGGGGGCGCTGCGGACGTACGCCCACACCTTGCCGCCGAGGCCCCGGAAAAATCCCATGAGGCGATTCACGCACGATCGTGACGCCGAGTGGGTGATTGACATTCCGGATGAGCTGATCGCCCAAGGGGGCGGGGGCCGTGCGGTCTGGCGGCTGCGGCGCCGTCGTGGCTGGTCGCGCAGTTCCCCGCGCCCCTAAAAGCAGGGCGCCACTGCGGGCGCCCATTCAGGGGCGCGGGGAACTGCGCGAGCAACCCACCACGACCCGCACCCACAACACGACCGCTCCCGGTCACGGCTCCAGGATCACCTTTCCGACGGTCGCCCGGGTCTCCAGGGCGCGGTGTGCGGCTGCCGCCTCGGTCAGCGGGAAGCGTGTCAGGGCGGGGCGCAGGCGGCCGTGGGCGGCCTCGGCGAGGGCGCGGAGTTCGAGGGTGCGGAGCGGGTCGGGGCCGCCGGTCCGGCGGAGCATCGCGGGGCCGAGCAGGGACTCGGACAGCCCCTCCACGAGGTGGCCGCCGCCGCTCGCGATCCCCTCCGCGGACCAGCCGAAGACCAGGTGCCGGCCGCCCTCGCCGAGCAGGGCGACGGCCTCCCGGGCGACCTCGCCGCCGACGCCGTCGAGGACGACGGTGACCGGTCCGGAACGGGCGCGGACCTCGCCGGGCCAGCCGGGGTCGGTGTAGTCGAGGGCGAGGTCGGCGCCGTTGGCCCGGACCCGCGCCACCTTCTCGGGGCCGCCCGCGAGGCCGATCACGGTCGCGCCGGCGTGCTTGGCGGCCTGCACGAGCAGTGAGCCGATGCCGCCGGCGGCCGCTGGGACGAGGACCACCGAGGCCGGTCCCAGCTCGGCGAACTGCAGGATGCCGAGGGCCGTACGTCCCGTTCCGATCATGGCGACGGCCTCGGGGAAGCCGAGGTTCACCGGGATCTCGTGCAGCCGTTCGACATCGGTGACCGCCAGCTCGGCGTAGCCTCCCCCAGAGCTTGAAGAGCCTGGGGGGACCCCCATGGCGAAGCCGAGGTGGGCGACCACGCGCCGCCCGAGCCAGAGCCCGTCGACGCCGTCGCCGAGCGCCTCGACCACCCCGGCGACCTCGCGGCCGGGGATCGTCGGCAGGACGGTCGGCCGGGGCGCCGGGCCCTGGTGGCCCTGCCGCAGCGACGTGTCGAGCAGATGGACACCGGCCGCCGCGACGGCGATCCGCACCTGGCCCGGACCCGGTACGGGGTCCGCCACCTTCTCGTGGACGAGGTTCTCGGCAGGACCGAAGGCATGCAGAACGATGGCGTGCACAGGGACTCCCCGGGGCGATGGCCGATCCGACGGTCCGACTCTTCGACCTCAAGCACGCTTGAGGTCAAGGGCGGGCCGCCCTCTCCGCCCTCTCCGTCCTCTCCGCTTTCGCGGGTCGAGGGGATTGTCAGTGGGGGCCTGCACTATGGGGGCATGGCGAGGACAGCGGCCGGCGGGGCCGGCACAGGCAGGGTGAAGGGTGCACGGCGGCCGGAGGTGCGGCTGCCCGAGCTGGAGCCCTGGGGCGCCGGTGAGCTGGCGCCGGACGGGGACTATGACGGGCTGGAGTTCCGGGAGACGGACTTCGTCGGGCAGGACGGAGCGGGCGCCCGGTTCATGGACTGCGCGCTGCGGGACTGCGCCTTCGACGAGACGGGGCTGCGGCACGCGCGCGTGCTGGACACCGTCCTCACCGGGGCGAGAGGCGTCGGCACCGACCTGGCCGAGGCGACCCTGCGCGATGTCGAGCTGGTCGACGCCCGGCTGGGCGGCACCCAGCTGCACGGTGCCGTCCTGGAGCGCGTGGTGATCCGCGGCGGCAAGATCGACTACCTCAACCTGCGCACGGCGAAGCTCAGAGACGTGGTCTTCGAGAGCTGCGTCCTGGTCGAACCGGATTTCGGCGACGCCTCCCTGGAGCGCGTCGAGTTCACCGGCTGCACCCTGAAGGCGGCGGACTTCAGAGGGGTCACCATGAAGGACGTCGATCTGCGGGGCGCCGCGTCCCTGGAGATCGCCACCGGGGTGGAGCGCCTGGCGGGGGCGGTGATCAGCACATCCCAACTGCTGGACCTGGCACCGGTGCTGGCGGCACAGCTGGGGATCCGGGTGGAGGACTGACCAACCCCAAGGACAGCGCGCCCCATAGGGGCGCGGGGAACTGCGCGACCAGCCCCCACCGACCCGCAGCCGAGAACCGGCCGAAGCACTCAGTGCACTCAGTCCCGGGGCGTGGCCGCGGCCACCTCGCGCACCCCGAGAAGGTCGTCCGGGTCCCGGAGCCGGTCCGGCTGGGCCGCCAGCATGCGGCGGACCACCGGCTCCGGCATCCGGATCACCACCGGCCGGGGCAGGGTCAGCTCCCGCACGGCAGTGCCGGTACGGCCGGACCGCACCCGGTTGGTCACCCTCGCCACCACCCGCACGTCCAGCGTGAACTGCACCAGGACCGACGCCGACTTGGGCTTGTGCAGCGGCATCGAACCCGACGCGTTCACCGCCGCGTCGGCCGCGCCGCCCGCGCCGCCCGCGTTCCCCATCAGCTGGTTGAGGCGGAACTCGTCGGCGTTGAGCAGCCCCGCGCCCGCCAGCCCGCGTGCCGACCTGCCGTGGTCGGCGGAGCTCAGACCGTCCGTCTGGGTGGGCCGGGGCGCGTCCAGGTGACTCTGCCCCACCGTCTCGAAGGTCATCTTGTCGCCGACGCCCAGCACCCGCCCGTCCCGCAGCCGCGCGTGCAGGGACGCCCGCAGGTCCTGGCCCTCCACCCCGGTGGCGTGCACCGGCGGCAGCTCCGCCCCCGCCGAGGTCAGCAGTGGCAGCGCCGCGATCAGCCACTCGGTGGAGACGGCCTCGTGCAGGGTGTACGCGGCAGCCTGGCCCTTGGTCCGGAAGCGGTCGCCGCCGCCCGCCTCCCGGACCGCGGAGCCGACCAGCTCCCGTACCTGCGGGGCCCCTTGGAAGCCGTTCACCTGCGCCTCCATCGGCAGCCGCACACCTCCGGAGCGCCAGCTGCCGAGCGCGGCCGGGCGGTCGTCCCCCGGGCCGGGGGCCGGAGCCACCGGCCGGTGGCGGGGCGCGGTCAGCCGGGCGAGGGCGGCCAGGTCCTGGTCCAGGACGCGGTGGGTCAGCGCCTGGCGGCCCAGCGAGACCAGCGCGAGCCGGCGGTCGCCCCGGTGCAGTTCGAGGGTCGCCTCGATCGGCACCCGCATCTTCGACGACTTCGCGGTCTTCGCCTCCGCGACCGTCTTCATGCCGAGCTGGCCGCGGCCGGCCGTCCCGGAGCGCCGCGAGCCGCCCGAGCCGACGCCGAGGCCCGCCGCACCGCCCGTGCTCTTCAGCTGCCCGGCCCCGCCGTCCGGTTTCCCGGAGCCGGCGAGGATCCCCTCCACGCCGGTCGTCACGCCCTCGTCGTGGGAGGCGGCCTGCTGGGTCACGGCCGCGGTGATGTACTCCAGGTCCCGGCCGTCGTCCGCCGCACCGTCGTAGCCGCCGTCGCCGAGCCGGTTGACCTTGAACACCGCCCAGTACGGGGTCCTGCGGCCGTCGAGCAGTTCGACGGTGACCCCGCCGTCCATCGCGCCCGACAGCAGTCCCGCGCTGCCGTCGCGGTCCAGGACGCGCAGCAGTCGTTGCACGTTGTCGTTGCGGTCCGCCAGCTGCTGCCGGGGCAGCAGGTCGTCGGCGAGGCCCTGCTGCCCGCTCTCCGCGAGGCGGGTGCGGAGCCGGGCCAGCAGCGGCACGAAGTTCGGCAGGTTCTCGACCATGCCGAAGCCGAGGGGGAGCGCGCGGGCGAAGGACGGACCGGTGGTGCGCGGCGGCGCGGACGTGGTCGACCCGGCCGCCGTCTCTGCGGCGTGGCCCCCTTCTCCGGCCTCGCGCTCGGCGCCCGCCCGGGAGCTCTCGGCTGCCCGGGAGTTCTCCGCCGGTCGCTGCCCCGGCTGCCTGGGCGAGGACATCAGGGCCGGTTCCGGGTCGAGTTTCAGCTGTCGGCGGATCGGCGCCGGCAGCTGCGCCTCCGTCAGCCACACCGCCGCCTCGGCCGGCAGGGTGCGGGCGGCCGTCGCCACGTAGGGGCCGCCGCCGGTGACCTTGACCTCGGCGACCATGGTGACGAGCAGGTCGCACTGGACCAGGTACAGGGGCGCCTTCTTCGGGGTGTGGGCGTTGCGCTCGACCGTGCCGGACAGGGCCGCGGACCGGGTGTCGCCCTCGCTGGTGGTGCGGCTCCCGGAGAGGCCCTGGCCCAGGCGCCACTCGGGGCCGTTCTCCGAGCCGGTGGCGCCGAACTGCCAGGTGCTGGTGGTGCCCTGCCCCTCCTGACCGGCCGCCTGGTGGCCGCCGAGCACGAAGGTCTCGGTGCCCGGCCCCGCGCCCTGGTGCAGGAACTTCGGGTTGGTCAGCGTGAGCCGGGTGCCCACGGCCCCGTTCAGCGCGGCGAGGCGGCGCGGATAGCGCAGGTTCTTCACCACCCACCCGGAGGACGCGGCCTGCCGCAGCGACGCAGTGATGGCCTGCGGCCCGAACCGCTCCTCGATCGCCAGCCGCGGCGCGAGTCCCTCCGTCTGCAGCGCGGGATCCTCGCGGACGCCCTTGTTGCGGGCGGCGGCCCGGGACAGCAGCTGGAAGGCGAGGTCCCGGACGGCCTGGCCGTCGCCGACCGTCTCCGCCAGCTGCCAGTCCCGCAGCGGCTGCCCGACGGACGGCCGGGGCACGAGCGTGGCCAGGTCGCCGATGCCCTCGGCGGTGACGGCGTGCGCGGGCCGCGGGGCCTGTGCCCGCCGCCGGTCGCCCACCGCGTCCTGCCGCCGCCTGCCCTCCTCGTCGAGGGTGAACTCCGTCGGAGTGACCAGCCGTACGTCCTGCTCGTCCAGGTGCAGTCCCGCCAGCTGCCTGGCCTCGGGCGCGTCCTGGCCCAGGGAGCCGGGGGTGAGGGCGCGGCCGAGCTTGCGCTGCCGGGAGGTCATGGTGACGTCGACGTCGAGGCGCAGGGCAGCCCCGAAGGTGCTCGCCTTCTCGGAGCCGTTGGTGAGGACGTCCGTGCGGGTGGTGGGACCGGCCTGGTTGCGGCGGGTGCCGGAGCTGTGCCGCTCGTAGCGGGCCGAGCCGGTCAGGATGCCGGGGACGAGGCGGGCCTGGCCGAGCACGAGTCCGCCGATCGAGCGCGAACTGCCCCGTCCGCTCTGCGTGTTGCCGGTGACACCGGAGTGGCTGCGGACCAGCCAGTCGTCGGTGTCGCCGAGGTAGCCGGTCTCGCGGAGCTGTCCTCGGACGCGGATCTGCACGTCGTGGGAGTGCAGGGTGGTCTTGCGGCGCAGCCGCACCCGGATGCCGGTCGTGGTCAGCTGGTCCTTGTTGACCCGCAGGTTGGTCTCGGACAGGGCGGCCATCAGCTCGCGGTGGTTGCGCCGCTGGAGGGCGGCCTCCTCCTTGCCCGGCGCCGAAGCCACCGCATCCATGCCGAAGGCGGGAAGATAGCCGGCCAGCCGGGGATCGGTCGCGAACAGCTCCTGCACGGCCCGCACCATGGGTCTGGTGTCCAGCTGGCTGAGGGTGACGCTGGAGCCCATGGCGCCGAAGGGGAGGTGCCGTTCGACGTCGACCTCGTCGCCGTTCTCGTCGGTCCGCTTCGGCCTCTCGATGAACTCCTTGGCCTCCTTGGCCTCCTTGGTCTCCGTCGCCTCCTTGACCTCTTCGGCCTCGGTGCCCGGCGGCAGCGGCAGCCCGAGCGAGCGCGCCTCGTCGGCCCGCAGGCTCATCCACACCCGCATCGAGTGCCGGGCGACCCGGGTCCCGGGGCGCAGGATCATCTCGGCCGAGCGCGGCCCGGTGCCCTCCGCGGTGAACCGGACGGTCGCGAGGTAGAGCATCTTGTCGCCTCGGACCTCAGCGCCCTGGCGGCTGGACACGGTCTGCTCGGCCACCGTGAACCGCGCCTTGCGGGCCGCCGCGACCGGCATGGCCGTGCCCCGCAGCACGGCGGCGTTGCCGACCGCTCCGACGCCGATGGCCGGGCCCACGCCGCCGGTGACGGCACGCCCCTTGCCCGCGCTCTCGGTGACCGTGTGCTGGGTCTGCTGATGGGTGCGCAGCTGGGTCCCGCCGGTGCCCCAGGCGGGCGACATGCCGGTGATCTCGGCGTGCAGGAGGTAGCTGCCCACGCTGCTGCCGTCCTTGGCCGCCAGGTCCTCGCCGGTGACGCCGTCGCGCAGCAGCCGGGGCATGTCCTCCAGGACGGTCGCCGTGGCGGTGGCCTCGTAGAGGCGGCTGCGGCCGGGGGCTCCGGGCGCGGTGAGCGAGGGGTGCAGGACGGAGGCGACCGCGTCGAAGAGCCCGCCGCCGCCCTGGTGCGGGGCGGCGGTGTCGGTGACGGCGACCGGGGCCAGGGAGTCGGCGAGCGAGACCCGCCGGGCGGTGTCCGCGCCGACGGCCTCCGGAGCGGCGGGCGCCGCGGTCCCGGCCGGGACGAGGTGCTCGGTGGGCACGCGCTGGGTGAGGGTGCCCGAGCCGTGGAAGGTCTGCGCGTGCTGTGCCGCGTGCTGGGCGCCCTGTTTCTTGATCCGTACGCCGTACCGCACCTTGCGGGGCGCCTCGACCGAGCCCTTCTCGCTGCGCAGCACCCGGGGTTCGGCCACGTTGCGCTGGCTGCGGGACTCCCGTGAGGACTGCCAGGGCTGCGCGTTCGCCAGCCCGGCGCCGCCCAGCCACAGGCCCGGCGCGACGGGCGCGAGCCCGAAGGCCATGCCGCCGACGCCCTTGCTCGACCCGCCGCTCGCGGTGGTGGCGACGGTGGCGGCGGTGTTGTGCTGGACGTCGACCTTGGTGTCCTTGCCCTCGGCGTCGTCCACCGCGGCGAGCGGCGCCCCGTCCGGGTCGGGCACGGTGTTGGCGAGCAGGTCCTTGGGATGGAAGACCGGCGGCCGGTCGTCGGGCGCGCGGGAGACGGTGACGGTGACGTCGTACCACTCCCTGCCGCCACTGCCGCCACTGCCGCCACTGCCGTCCCTGCCGCCCTTGCCCTGGACCGCGAAGGCGCGGCCCTGCCCGTAGAAGGACTCGGGGCGGCCCGCGAGTTCGGCGGCGATGTCGGCGACCGTGCCGTCGCCGTGGCCGACGACGGCGGCCACCGCGTTCCGTACGAACTCGTGCCCGGTCAGCCCGTACGCCGTGGACAGCCCGGCGGCCTGGAAGTCCATCAGGTACGGCGGCAGCACCAGGCCGGGATCGGTGTGTTCCTCCGCGATGGGGGCCACGGGCGCCACCGGCCGGCTCCGTACCGCCGGCGGCCGCGCGACGCCCTTCCCTTTCCCCTTCGCGTCCCGCAGGGCCTGCGTGGTGGCCGCGTTCCCCGCGGTCCCCTGGAGGGCGAGCAGAGCGTGTTCCGTGGGTCCGGCGGGCCTGGCGGTGACCGGTGCCGGGGAGACCTCGGAAGAGGCGTCTTTCCCGCTGTCGCCTGCCTGTCGCTGCGTCCGCACGGAGTCAACGTAGGCGCGGCCGGGACAGCCGGAACGCCTTCCGCGGACTCCCGACGCACTTGTCACTCCCGCCTCTGCGGGGGGTCAACTTCCGTACACCCGGAGGTCGTTCAACCGACAGGGTGGGCTACGACACCCTCGGGAAGCGGGCCTGGAGCGTCCAGATCGCCGGGTTGTCGGCCAGCTCCTCGTGCATGTCGGTGAGGTCGGCGATCAGGTCGTGCAGGAAGTCCCGCGCCTCCCGGCGCAGTTCGGTGTGGGAGAAGGTGAGGGGCGGCTCCTCGGCCGGCATCCAGTCCGCCTCGATGTCCACCCAGCCGAAGCGGCGCTCGAAGAGCATGCGGTCGGTGGACTCGGTGAAGTCGAGTTCCGCGTGCTGGGGCCGGGCGGCCCGTGACCCCGCCGGATCCCTGTCCAGCCGCTCCACGATGTCGCACAGCGCCCATGCGAAGTCGAGCACCGGCACCCATCCCCAGGCTGTGGACAGTTCCCGGTCCGCCTTGGTGTCCGCGAGGTAGACGTCACCGCAGAACAGGTCGTGACGCAGGGTGTGGACGTCCACCCGCCGGTAGTCGGTCTGGGGAGGGTCCGGGAAGCGGTTGGAGAGGGCGTAGCCGATGTCGAGCACACGCCGATGGTGTCACGGCGTCCTACGATCACGAGCGTGCCCCGGTCCCCGCTGCTGCTTCCGTCCGCCCTGCTCTGCCTCGCGCTGGCCGCGTGCAGCGGCGGAGTCCACGGCACCCCGGGCGGCGCGGGCGTCCGCGACCCGTACTTCCCGAAGGCGGGCAACGGCGGCTACGACGTCGGCCACTACGGCCTCACCCTCGCCTACGACCCGGACGGCGGCCGCCTCACCGGCACCGCCGTCATCACCGCCCGCGCCACCCAGGACCTGACCGCCTTCGACCTCGACCTGAAGGGGCTGCACGTCGACACGGTCACCGTCGAGGGCAGACAGGCCCGCTGGAACCGCGCCGGCCAGGAGCTGACCGTCCGCCCGCACGACGACCTGAAGAAGGGCGAGACCTTCAGCACGACCGTGCGCTACTCGGGCCGCCCGGAGACGCTCACCGACCCCGACGGCTCCGAGGAGGGCTGGCTGCGCACCGCCGACGGCGCGCTGGCCCTCGGTGAGCCCGTCGGCTCCATGGCGTGGTTCCCCGGCAACGACCACCCCTCCGACAAGGCGTCGTACGACATCACGGTCACCGTCCCGCAGGGCCTCCAGGCCGTCTCCAACGGGGAGCTGAAGAGCGAGACGACGAAGAACGGCCGTACGACCTTCGCCTGGCACAGCCCCGAGCCGATGGCGAGCTACGTCGCCACGGTCGCCGTCGGCCACTACACGATCACCCGCTCCACCCTCTCCGACGGCCTCCCGGTGTACACGGCCGTCGACCCCACCCAGGTGGAGGCGAGCCGGACGGTGCTGGCGAAGCTCCCCGAGATCATGGAATGGGAGTCCTACAACTTCGGCCCCTACCCCTTCTCCTCCATCGGTGCGATCGTCGACCGCCCCGCCGACTCCGGGTACGCCCTGGAGACCCAGACCCGGCCCGTCTTCCCCGGCGCCCCCGACACCGCGACCCTCGTCCACGAACTCGCCCACCAGTGGTACGGCGACTCCGTCACCCCGAGGACCTGGCGGGACATGTGGCTCAACGAGGGGTTCGCGACCTACGCCGAGTGGCTGTGGGCCGAGGATTACGGCGGCCGGACCGCCCAGCAGACCTTCGACAGGCTCTACGCGGGCTCCGGGGACAGCGACCTGTGGGCGTTCCCGCCCGCGGAGCCGTCGAGCGTCGCGCACATCTCCGACCGGCCGGTCTACGACCGCGGCGCGATGGTCCTCCAGAAGATCCGCCAGAAGGTCGGCGACGACACCTTCTACGACATCATCCAGGGCTGGGCGGCCGCCCACCGCCACGGCAACGCGGACACCGCCGAGTTCACGGCGTACGTCGAGAAGAAGGCGCCCGGCAAGGACTTCGCCACCATCTGGAAGGACTGGCTGTACGGCGACGGCAAGCCGTCCCGGCCCTAGGCGCCCGTACCGTCCGTACCGTCCGTACCCAGCTCCTTGCCCAATTCCTTGCGCAGCACGGCACACGGCCGGCTGCGTTCGAGATCCGGGCGACGGTCGATCACCTCGTACCCGAGCGCGGTCCAGAAGGCGAGCCCCTTCGGACTGCCCTCCAGCACGGCGAGCCGCACGGCGTCCCGCCCGGCCGCCCGGAACCGTCCCTCGACGCTCTCCGCGATCCGCCGCCCGTACCCCTTCCCCTGTGCCCCCGCATCCACCATCAGCAGCCCGATCCATGGATCCGGATCGGCCGGGTCGGGGTGCCGGGCCAGCGTGACGACCATCCCGACCAGCCGCCCCTCGGCCCGCGCCAGCAGCACCTCCGCATCCGGATGCGCCAACTCGTCCGCCAACTCGGCGGCCACCTGCTCCGGCCGGATGTCGTCCGGGTCCGGGAAGTCGCCGCTGAGCGCCTGGAACTCCCGGTTGGAGGCGTACAGCGCGGTGAGCTCGGAGAGGACCGGGGCCGGGATGTCGTGATCGGGGGTGAGGGCGACGGGGTCGAGGATCATGCGGGCAACCTATCCGGCCCTCGTCGGCGCGGGACCGTCACTGCCCCGAGGGCTGGTAGCGGGGCAGACCGTCCGTCGCGATGGTCCACTCTCCGATCGTGACGTCCTCGCCGTAGACGAAGTCCTTGCGGGTCGCGTAGCGCGGGCCGTCGGGGGTGGGGTGGATGTCGGTGAGGACGGTGCCGGTGCCGGTGCGGGGGTCGAAGATCGCGTAGACGGGGATTCCGATCAGGGGGTAGTCGCGCATCTTGGCGACCCAGTCGTTCTCGGGGTTGGAACGGGAGACGACCTCGATGGCGGCGATGAGGGTGTGCGGGTCGAAGGAACCTGGCACATCCATGTCATCCCAAGCGATCACCATCAGGTCGGGGCGACGCATGATGCCCTCGGACTCATCCTCGACATCGGGCTCGCCCGTGTGGGCCACGAGCTCCTCCGGCATCACCCTTTCGAGGCGTTTCCGGAGATGTGCTGCGGTCAGCTCGTGTGGGCCGACGGGCGCCATCATGTCGTGAACGATCCCTTCCTTGGTGACTTCGAATTTGCCTGGCACCGTGTCGTCGGTGGACCGGATGAAATCCCGCATGGCCCGGTACCGGTGGGAGGCGCCCTGCCGCGCGTTGTCGGGTGCGATGGTCATGGCGCTCGCTCCTCGTCGTCTGTGCCCAGGGGCAAGGATCGTCGCTTTCATGCTAGGTCTCCTCAGGGAGATCGGTTCGGCAGTCGCGGCAGAGGCCGGGGGCCGGGGCGCGGAAGCCTCGGTCGCAGCTGTCGCAGTTGTGGATCCGGGTGGGTGCGGCTGGTGGCGGAGCCGGTGCGCGGAAGGGGGGTGGCGCGGGCAGCCGGTCCGTCAGGCGGTGGGCCAGGAGGGCGGCGGGCCTGTGGAGCGGTTCGGCCGGCAGGTCTGCGGTCAGGGCGTGCCGTACGGCGCTGGGGGCGATGTCGCGTTCCAGCCAGGCGGCGACGCCCGGGGCCAGATGGTCGGCTTCGACGGCCGACAGCAGCAGCCGGGAGTCGTGGCGGCGGAGGTCCGCGAGCAGGTCCAGGGCCTTCTGAAGGAGCGCGGGGGAGGGGCAGGCCGGGCGCGGTACGGGTGGTAGGGCCTTGCGGGCGGGCTTCTGCGGTGGCTTCGGTCGTGCCGCGGCTTCGGGCCGGCGGGCGCCGCTGCTGTGGCCGGGCCGGTTGCAGAAGACCGTGCGGGTGATGATGCGGCCGTCGGGCAGGCGTACGCGTTCGCGGCGCAGGTACCCGACCGCCTCCAGCTCCCGCAACGCGGCCGCGATTCGGGTCCTGCCCTCCTTCAGGCGCTCCGCCAGCGTCTTGATGTCGACCCGGGCGCCGGTCGGAAGCGACTGGATGTGCACGCCGATCCCGACCGCGAGCCCCGACAGGTCGGGGTGCTGGGCGAGGTCGTTGCCGATCACCACGAAGTGCGAGGTGTGGCGGGTGTTCTCGTGAATGAGTCCACCGCCGGACCCCCGGTTCGGGTGCTTCTTCGCGGCAACACGGGGCTTGGCGCACGAGGGCGCGCTAGGGTTTTTCGTATCCATCGGGAAGGGCTGTCTTCCTAGGTGGTCAGGCCCTCGCACTGGGATTGCCGTCCCGGCGGGGGCCGAAGTTTTTCCGCGGTTGTTGCGCTGAGCGTAGGGCACGCAAACCGCCTCAAATCCAGCCCACTTGGGCATATTCACTCGTGGGAGTGACTCTGCGCGACGGGCGGGAGGGGTGGGGCTTGGCGGGGTTCTTTCTCCTCGTTTCGTTCCTTTGGTGGTGACGTCCCTCGCGACCGAAGCCCGCGTTTCCGGGCTACGGCGTCACACCGATCTCCGCCCACACCGTCTTGCGCGGCGACAGCCCCGGTGCCACGCCCCACTTGTCGGCGAGCGCCTCGACGAGGACCAGACCCCGGCCCGACTCGGCATCCGGCGCGAGGAGTCGGGTGTGCGGCAGGCGGTCACCGCGGGTGTCCGTGACCTCGATCCGCAACGTGTCTCCCACGACGTAGAGGAGGAGGCCGAAGTCGCGTCCCGACACCCTCCCGTGCGTCGCCGCGTTCGCCGCCAGCTCGGCCACGATCTGCCTCGCCGGATCCAACGGCAGCCCCCAGGGCGCAGTTGCTCGGTGGCGAGCAGACGGGCCAGGCGGGCGCCACGCGGCGTGGGCGAGAACCGCAGGCTCATGTTGCGGACGGGGGTGGAGATTTCATCGTTCACATCACTCAGCGTGGCCGGGCATGCATACCGTGAACAGTGACGAAGCCCTTGCGTACGGTGACTGTCCGGCGCTTGTCCGGTGCTGTCCTGGCTGTCGGGAGCGTTCGTACGGGTAGGGGCGGGGGCGCGGGTTCGGGCGTACGGCACGAAGGGGCGTGGGATGAGCGTGGACGGCGGCGAGGTGACCGAGCCGGGCTGGGAGGTCGACCCGGACGACGACTGGGGCGTGGCGGTCATCGCGACGGTGGGGCGGCAGCTGAAGCTGCGGCGGGAGGCGGTGGGGATGCGGGCCGCCGAGTTCGGGGAGGCGGTCGGCTACGGGGAGGACATGGTCTACAAGGTGGAGGGCGGCAAGCGGATCCCCCGGCAGGAGTACCTGAACAGGGCGGACGAGGTCCTGGGCGCGGGCGGGCTGATCTCGGCGACCTGGGAGGACGTGAAGAGGGTCCGGTATCCGAAGAAGGTGCGGGAGCTTGCCAAGTTGGAGGGGCAGGCCGTTGAGATCGGGGTGTACGAGGTCGTCAGCATCAACGGCCTGTTACAGACTCCCGAGCATGCGCGAGCGCTGTTCGAGGCTTGGCAACCTGCCTACTCGGAGGATGACTTGGAGCGCGTTCTCGCAGCGCGTATGGCCAGGCGATCCATCTTCGAGCGATCACCAGCCCCTGCGCTCGGCTTCGTCCTGGAAGAGGCAGCGCTTCGGAGGCGGGTCGGCGGCACAATGGTGTGGCGGCAGCAGCTCGAACATCTGCTGGAGGTGGGTCGGTTGCGGAACGTCACCCTTCAGGTGATGCCGACGAACGGCGGGGCTCATCCCGGTCTGGGTGGCAGGGTCGAAATCCTGAAGTTCCCCGACGGGACAGCGGTCGGGCGTTCGGATGGCGCGTTCAACGGCCGGGCCACTTCTGATCCGAAACAGCTCCACATCCTTGAGCTGCGATATGGCACCATCCGGGCGCAGGCTCTACCGCCCCAGGAGTCACTGGCCCTTATCGAGCACATGCTTGGAGAAACATGATCAGCAAGGCCTCTGCCGGAAGCCCCTCCGAGCTGGCGTGGTTCAAGAGCAGCTACAGCAGTGGCCCCGACGGCGACAGCTGCGTCGAAGTGGCCCTGGCCTGGTTCAAAAGCAGCTACAGCAGCGGCAATGACGGCGAATCCTGCCTCGAAATAGCCCCCACCCCCACCACCATCCACATCCGCGACTCCAAGTACACGCCCGCCACCCCCGGCCCCCAGCTCGCCCTGGCCCCCTTTGCCTGGGCGGCCTTCGTGCCGTTCGCGTCGGCGCACTGAGCGAAAACCAGGAGCCCCCGGCGTCACGCCAGGGGCTCCCGCACAGCGCAGCGTGCCGCGTCTGTCAGACGTTGACGCCGAAGTCCTGCGCGATACCCACCAGGCCGGACGCGTAGCCCTGGCCCACCGCGCGGAACTTCCACTCCGCGCCGTTGCGGTACAGCTCGCCGAAGACCATCGCCGTCTCCGTCGCCGCGTCCTCGGAGAGGTCGTAGCGGGCGATCTCGGCGCCGCCGGCCTGGTTGACGATGCGGATGTAGGCGTTGCGGACCTGGCCGAAGTTCTGCGAGCGGGTCTCCGCGTCGTAGATCGAGACCGGGAAGACGATCTTGTCGATGTCGGCGGGGAGGCCCGCCAGGTTGACGTTGATCGCCTCGTCGTCGCCGGCGCCCTCGCCGGTGCGGTTGTCGCCGGTGTGGACGATGGTCTGGTCCGGCGTCTGCTTGTTGTTGAAGAAGACGAAGTGGGCGTCGGAGTAGACCTTGCCCTGGGTGTTGACCGCGATCGCCGAGGCGTCGAGGTCGAAGTCCGTGCCGGTGGTGGTGCGGACGTCCCAGCCGAGGCCCACGGTGACGGCGGTCAGGCCCGGAGCCTCCTTGGTGAGCGAGACGTTGCCACCCTTGGAGAGGCTTACAGCCATGGTCGGGAGTCCTTTCCCTCGTTTCGCGTACGACCGTGCGGTGCGTACGGGCTTGAAGCTACAGCTACCCGTAAGAACGCCACGAGGGGTACCGAAGGTTCCACCACGCTTTACTTTCTTTACCAAACGGGTGATGAACGATATTCACGTGACGTGTGCCGGTCAGCCGCGCGACCATAGGGGCATGTCCGGTCCTTACGTCATCCGCGGCTCCGTCTCGCTCCCCGAGGCCGAGCTCCACTGGCGTTTCTCGCGGTCGTCCGGGCCGGGTGGGCAGCACGTCAACACCAGTGACTCGCAGGTGGAGCTCCGCTTCGACCTCGCGAACACCGAGGCGCTGCCGCCGGTGTGGAAGGAGCGGGCGCTGGAGCGGCTGGCGGGGCGGCTCGTCGACGGCGTGATCGTCGTACGGTCGTCCGAGCACCGTTCGCAGTGGCGCAATCGCGAGACCGCCGCCGTACGCCTTGCCGCGCTTCTCGCGGAGGCCACCGCGCCACCGCCCAAGCCGCGCCGCCCGACCCGCATCCCGCGCGGGATCAACGAACGCCGACTGCGGGAGAAGAAGCAACGCTCGGACACCAAGCGCGGGCGTACCGGCCGCGACTGGTCGTAACGCCGTCCCTGCGGCCTTCCGGCCGATCCTCCCGTCGGTGTATGCAGTCGAGAACGAGGATCTGTTCGTGGCAGTCGGCGACGAGGCCACCGGGCTCGCCCGCGGACCGCTCGCTGCCGGAATCCGGACCCGCGGCGGCGGACGAGACCCCGGACGCCTCGCCGACGGCATCTGAGCTGCTGAAATCCTGCCAGGTGGCTGGTTCATGGCTCCACCGCGACGACTGCCCGGAGAACCGGGCGGGCATCGGGCGGGCATCGGGCGGAGCGTCGCCGCCTTGGGCGCGGCCTCGGCGGTCGTTTTCGGCCGTTCGCAGTCGCGGTCGGACGAGGGTTCCGGACCGGTCGGCCGGGACTTCGCTGCGCCACCCGGCGGATCCGCGGGGTGAAGGCAAAACGCTTACGGGCTTCATTCAATGTGGCTACTATCTGCCACCAGTCGCCGGACTTTGGCGATTTTTTCCTCATGGATGCACCGAACGGTGGGGGGAGTGTCCCTAAGGTGACCGGATTTGGCAGGTTTGGGGGTAGACGGGCCGGAAGTGCGGCCGTCGAGAACCAGCCATCGGACGCTGTGCCGGCGTCAGCTGACCTTCTCTCACAGCCGGTCGGGTCGGGCGGCAGCCCCGGTCGACTGCCCCTGCGTACCGTTCTGATCATCCTCGTGGTCGTACCGAGCCTCGCGCTCGCGCCCCTGTGGGGCCTGAGCACGTACCAGCTGGCCACCCGCTGGCAGGCGGAGAAGACCCAGAGCGACCTGGCCGCCTCGTTGGGCCGGCCGTCGTCCGTCCTCTTCCAGTCCCTCGACGAGGAGCGGCGGCTCACCGCGGAGATGCAGGCCGACCCCGGCACCACCGCCCGCGGCAAGCTGGCCGCCGCGCGCGCGGCGACCGACAAGGCGGTGACCGGCTTCCGCCCGGCGGCGGACCAGAGCACCTCGCACGGACAGCAGGGACTCGGTACGGCCCTGTCCGGCACCGTGCGCGATCTCGACCGGCTCGCCGCGCAGCGCAAGGCGGTGGACACCGGGTCCGTTGGCCAGAAGGCGGCGTTCGACTACTACAGCGGCACCATCGACTCGCTGATCGACGTCTTCACCGCGCTCGGCCGCCGGAGCAACGCCGGTGCGGCCCTGCTGGCGAACACCCTGGTCGACCTCTACGGCGCCATCGACCGGATCGGGCGCGAGGACGCCCTGCTCGGCCGCGACTGGCAGACCGGGCATCTGAAGGTCAATGAGTACGACGTGTTCGTCGATGCCGTCGGCACTCAGGAGTACCTGCTCCAGCGGGTCGCCCTCGGCCTCACCGGTGCCGAACTCGACGCGTACAAGAAGGCGACGTCCGCCAAGTCGTGGGAAACCCAGCACAGCCTGGAGGAGCAGGTCATCGTCGCCGGCCCCCACCACTCGCAGGGTGAGCTGGAGCTCGGCCGGATCCACACCCAGTGGCGCACCTCGCTGGACGCCAACCGCCCGCGGCTGCTGAATCTGGTCCAGGTCCGGGTCGCGCACCTCGACAAGGTCTCCGCCGACGACGTCAGCCGGCTCCAGTGGACCCTGGTCGTCGTCAGCGCCGTCGGCCTGCTCGCCGTGATCCTGGTCATCCTCACCAGTTGGCGTCTCACCGTCCTCCTGCGCCGCCGCATCTACGCCCTGCGCGAGGAGGCCGTGGAACTCCAGCAACGGCTGCCCGACGTGGTGTCCCGGCTGGAGCGTGGCGAGAACGTCGACGTGGACCGCGAGGTCCGGCTGGTCGAGCCCACCCCCGACGAGCTCGGCGAGCTCGGGCGGGCCCTGAACGCGGCCAGCCGCAGCGCCGTGGCCACCGCGGTGCGGCAGGCCGAACAGCACCGCGGCTTCGAGCGGCTGCTCCAGCGGATCGCCCGGCGCACCCAGATCCTCATCGGCCTCCAGCTGCGGAAGCTGGACGAGCTGGAACGCACGCACGAGGATCCCGAGGTGCTGGAGGGCCTGTTCGACCTGGACCACCTCACCGCCCGGCTGCGCCGCTACGAGGAGAACCTGGTCATCCTCGGCGGCGGCCAGCCGCAGCGCCGCTGGCGTAAGCCGGTCCGGCTGCTCGACGTGCTGCGCGCCGCGCAGGGCGAGGTGCAGGACTACCGCCGGATCTCGATCGACGTCGAGGACGAGCCCTGGGTGTCCGAGCGGGCGGTGGGCACGCTGGTGCACATCCTGGCGGAGCTGATGGAGAACGCCGCCGCCTTCTCCAAGCCGCCGACGCCTGTCGAGGTACGGGCCGCGAGGGTCGGCCGGGGCGTCGCGGTCGAGATCGAGGACCGCGGCCTGGGCATGGAGCCCGAGGACTACGCCGCCGCCAACGCCCTGATGGAGGCGCCGCCGCAGCTCGACGTGATGACCCAGGCCGACGACGTACGGCTCGGCCTGTACGTGGTCGCCCGGCTGTCGGCGGGCCTGGGCCTGCGGGTGGAGCTGCGGCCGTCCGCCTTCGGCGGCACCCGGGTGGTCGTGCTGCTGCCGCACCAGGTGGTGGTGGAACAGCCCGGCACGGAGCCCCAGCCGGTCGCGCTCCCTCCGGAAGTCCTGCCGCACCCGCCCGGTCCGCGGCCGCACCCGCACGACGCCGGTATCGGTCTGCGGGAGCCGTACGAGGGCGGGCGGTTGCCCACCCGCGCCAAGGGACACGCGATGGCGAACGTCACCGCCTCCGGTCTCCGGCCGTCGGACGAGGACGAGGCAACCCCGTCCGCGCCGACCGCGGCACGGGCGCTGCCCCAGCGGGTCCGCCAGGCCAGCCTGGCGCCCGAACTCCAGATCCCGGCGGGGCTGGAGGAACCGGATGAGCCGGATCTCTGGACGTTCCCCGACCGGCCCGGCCGGTCCGGGGCCGCGATCGGCGCGTTCCAGCGGCAGTCCCGGCAGTCCCGGCAGTCCCGGCAGTCCCGGCTGGCCCGCAGCGGGGGCGACTCGGACGACGGCACCGCGGGCGGCTTCGGCGACGGCTTCGGCGGCAGCACCAGCGGCGGCGTCAACGGGGCCTTCGCCAACGAGGCCTTCGCCAACGGCACCGGTGACAGCGGCGGTAGCGCCACCGGTTACGACACCGGCCGTAGCCACGACACCGGCCGCAGCCACGACACCGGCCGCAGCCACGGCTACGGCGGCGGCGACAACGACGGCGGCGACAACGACGGCAGCGGTGACGGTACCGGCTTCGGCGAAGGCAGTGGCGAAGGCAGCGGTGCAGGGCCCGCCTCGCCCGACCGGCCCGGCTCTCCTAGGACGGATGATCGAGAATGACGCAGCGTACGACGGCCACCGACGTGGATCTGGACTGGCTTCTTGACGGGCTGGTCGACCAGGTCACGGGCACCCGGCACGCCATCGTGCTGTCGGACGACGGCCTGGTGATGAGCCGTTCGCGGACCATCGACCGCTCGGACGCCGAGCGGCTCGCCGCGATCGCCACCGGCCAGCAGAGCCTGGCCCGCGGCGCCGGGCAGCTGTTCGGCGGCGGCCCGGTGCACCAGGTCATCGTCGAGATGGCCGACCTGTGGCTGTTCGTGATCTCCGCCGGCCGCGGCACCCACCTGGCGGTTACCGCCTCCCAGGAGGTCGACGCCGAGCTGATGAGCGTCGCGATGCACACCCTGGTCCAGCAGGTGGGCCAGCGGCTGGGCACCGACGCGCGTACTCCGCCGTCCGATGACGCGGGGAGAGCCGGATGAGGCACTGGACTGAGGGGTTCGACGACGATGACGCCGACGAGCAACTGGTCCGTCCCTACACGATCACCAGCGGGCGCACCACCCCCGAGCGGGCGGATCTGACGCTGATCACCCTGGTGACGACGCTGCCCGAGGTCACCACGCAGGCGGCGCTCGCGGTGCGCAGGATGCAGCCGGAGCACCGCACGATCCTCGGGCTCTGCCGGGAGTCCAAGGCGGTGGTGGAAGTCGCCGCCAAGCTGGGGCTCCCGGTGTCGTTGACCAAGATCCTCATCGGCGATCTGGTCGACTCCGGTTACATGTGGGCCCGTTCGCCGCAGCCGCTCGCCCGGGCCGGCGGCCTTCCCGACATGAATATCCTCAAGGCGGTGAGAGATGGACTACGCGAGCTCTGACCACACGGCGGGCCTTACGGACACCGCTCCCCTGGCGGCTCCCCTGGCGGTGAAGATCCTGATCGCCGGCGGGTTCGGCGTCGGGAAGACGACCCTGGTCGGCGCGGTGAGCGAGGTCGCCCCGCTGCACACCGAGGAGTACCTGACCCGGGCCAGCGTCGGCGTGGACGACCTGGAGGGCGTGAACGGCAAGTTCACCACCACCGTCGCGCTGGACTTCGGGCGGATCACCATCAGCGGCGACCTCGTGGTCTACCTGTTCGGCACCCCCGGCCAGGAGCGCTTCTGGTTCATGTGGAACGACCTGGTCAACGGGGCGATGGGCGCGGTGGTCCTGGTCGACACCCGGCGACTGGAGGTGAGCTTCGCCTCGATCGACTTCTTCGAGAGCCGCGGCATCCCCTTCGTCGTCGGCGTCAACTGCTTCCACGGGGTCCGCGACCGGACCGCGGAGGAGATCCGCGCGGCACTCGCCCTCGACCCCCAGGTGCCGCTGGTGCTCTGCGACGCCCGCGACCGGGGGGACGGCCGCGACGTGCTGCTGGCGCTCGTCGACCACTTGATGGCCGGTCGGCCCGCCACGTCCGTGTAGGCATGCCCGAGACCTGGTGAGCGGCCACGCCCACCGCCCTGGCCCCACCGCCCTGGCCCCACCGCCCTGGCCCCAGGGCGGTGGGCACTGCTGACGTCGTGACGAAAGGCCGTCAGAAAGCCGACCGTGGGGTCTCCGCCGACGATCAGGCGCGGCCGGGCGACCCACGCCGGACGCGAATGCGGAGTGCCGTTGTCAGATTTGCGGTGGTTATCTTTTCGAGGCGGAGCGGAGAAGGCATCCGTGCGCTGTGGAACGGCCGTTCAGTAACTGTTCGCGGAATTTCCGAAACAGACCGTGCGGTTTCATCCCAGCTGCCGGTAGCGCCCCCGGAAATACATCAGCGGGCCGCCTTCCGTGCTCGGCAGTTCGGCGGTGAGGACGCGGCCGATGACGAGGGTGTGGTCGCCGGCCGGCATCCGCTGTTCGGTGCGGCACTCCAGGGTCGCGAGGGCGCCGCCGACCAGCGGGGCCCCGCTGGCCTCGCCGCGGACGTACGGGATGTCCTCGAAGAGGAGGCGGTCGCTGATGCGGCCCTTCATCGCGAAGCGGCCGGCGATGTGGCGCTGGCTCTCGGTGAGCACGGAGACCGCCCACCGCGGCTGTTCGTCGAGCAGGTCGTCCATCCGGGAGCCCTCACGCAGGCTGACCAGCACCAACGGCGGGTCGAGCGACACCGACATGAACGCGGTGGCGGTCATGCCGACGTCCTCGCCGGCCGGCGCCAGCGGGTCGTCCGGGTCCAGCGACGGCTCCTGCGCGGTCACCAGGACCACACCCGCGGCCAGCCGGGACAGGGCGGCCTTGAACGCTTCGTTGCTCACCCCCACAGCATGCCCGGTGGCTTCTGCGGCGGCGGGGGAGGGAGTCTTCAGCACGCCGGGAACGCTAGTGTCGGACCCGGCACCACCGCATCGGCCATCGGCCCGATCCGGGTCCTAGGACCAAGGGCGGGTGAAAGGCCGTAACGTGCATCATGTGCACACGCCCGCAAAGGCTGTGTTCAGTAAGCACACAGGTAAAACGCAGAAACTCCACTCAATTGTTCACGTTCTCCTGTGACTTGAGTCACAAGGGGGGTGAATTGTTGACCCTGTGTACCGGGTGGGCAGCGCGCTGTGATTCAGTGGCGGGGAAAAGTAGCGCCGAAGCAGACCCTTGATTCGCTGCGAGGTCTCGGGGGGAGGGCGAGCATGGAGACCGAGTCGGAGCCCTACGTCCGTCTTGCGTCCCTGCGACAGCTGCACCAGGTCATGGCCGACATGAACACGGCCCGCAGCCTGGCGGACACACTGCAGACCGTCGCCGACGGCGTGATCACCGCTCTCGGGTACGAGATGGCGTGCGTCAACCTCGTACGCCCCGCCGAGGGCGACCTGGTCGTCGCCGCCTTCTCCGGCAACTCCGCCGCCGAGGCCCTGATCACAGGGCGGGTCGGCTCCCGGGAGTCCTGGGACCGGCGGCTGAACATGGGCGAGAACTGGGGCGACCTCGTCTTCATACCGCACACCGAGGGCTGGGTCCTCGACGACGACGACGTCCCGCAGTGGTACACCGACGGTCCCGCGCCCCGCTTCGAGGACGAGTGGCACCCCTCGGACCGGCTCTTCGCCCCGATGTACACGCCCGGCATATCGGGCAGCTCCTGCGGCGAACTCCTCGGCGTGATCTCCGTCGACCGCCCGCGCAACGGCCGCCACCCGGGCGCCTGGGGCCGCGAGGCCCTGCAGATGTACGCCTTCCAGGCCGCGATCGCGATCAGCAACGCCCGGCTGCGCGCCAACATGCAGCGCGCCCTGGTCCGCCTGGAGCGCGAGCAGCAGGCCCTGCGCGCCAGCGAGGAGAGCTTCCGGCAGGCCTTCGAGTACGCCCCCTCCGGCATGGCGATAGCCGAGATGGGCGGCGACCAGCACGGCCGAATACTGCGCACCAACGACGCCCTCTGTCGCCTCCTGGGCCGTCCCGCCTCCGCGATGCGCCGCTACTCCTTCTCCGACCTGGTCCACCCCGAGGACATCGGCACCCTGCTCCGCACCTCGGCGGAGGGCGGCCGCGCCGAACTCCGCCTCGGCCGCCGTGACGGCACCTACGTCTGGGTCTCGCTCCGGAACTCCGTCGTCGCGGACGCCGCCGACGGCCCCCGCTTCCTCCTCACCCACGTCGAGGACATAGAGGAACGCAAGCGCCGCGAGCTCCAGCTCGCCCACCGCGCCTCCCACGACTCCCTCACCGGCCTCCCGAACTCGGCGGAGCTGCGCTCCCGCCTCTCCTCCCGGCTCTGCCGGCGCGCCGACACCGGCGGCGGCCTGGAATCCCTGGACGCGGCCTACGGCCACCCCGCCTACGACGCCAACGGCCACGGCTTCGACTTCGCGGGCGCGGCGGGCGTCACGCCGTCCTACGAGGGCTACGACCACCACGTGCACACCGTCGCCCCCGAGGAGGGCCGCGACGACGGCGCCAAGGGGCTCGCGGTGCTCTTCTGCGACCTCGACGGCTTCAAGTCCATCAACGACCGGTTCGGGCACAACGCGGGCGACGCGGTCCTCATCGAGGTCGCCCGGCGCCTCGGCAGGGCCGTGCGCGACGGCGACACGGTGGCCCGCCTCGGCGGCGACGAGTTCGTGATCCTCGCCGACGGGCTCGGCAAGGCCGACGCCCAGGACCTCGCCGTACGCCTGCGCAACGAGATCATCCAGCCGATCCGCGCCGAGGGCCGGGCCGTGCGGGTGGGCGCCAGCTTCGGCATCGGATGGGCGCACTGCGGCATGACGGCGGACGAAGTCCTGAAATCCGCCGACGAGCGGATGTACGTAGAGAAACGATCTCGTCCCAAAGCACATCGCCGTGCCGGATGATCCGCAGGTCATCGAGCTGATGCGATCCGAGTCACCCGTTTGGCTCAGCCAGACCGGGTAGGCTCGACACTCAATACCTGTATTGCATCCGCCCGCACCTGTTGAGGAGTACCAAGGGATGACGCCCGGCGACAACGGCGCGAGCACGCCCGAGGACGACGACCCGTTCGGCTACCTGTACGCCGACGGTCAGGCCAGAGGGGCCCAGCCGCCGTCCGGCTCCGGTGGTTACGGCTACCCGAACGCCGTCAGCAGGGTGCGCCCGGTCGGCGAGCGCACGTACGGCGGCCCGCAGCAGGCACCGCAGGCGCAGTACGGCGGCCAGACCATCCCCCAGCAGCAGCCCGGCGGCGGCTACGGCCAGCAGCCGAGCGCGGCCTACCAGGCCCCGGAGACCTTCCCGGGCGGTGCCCCGACCACCCGCCAGGCCCCGCAGAACCCCGGCCGCGGCCGGGGCCCGAACACCAAGGGCCTCCTCATCGGCGCCGTCGCGGTCGTCGCCGCCGTGGTCATCGGCATCAGCGTCGCGATGATGAACGGCAACGGCGACGACAACAAGGCGAGCAGCGGCGCCTCCACGTCCCCGACCCAGTCCCAGAGCGCGTCTGCGAGCCCGTCGAGCACGAGCTCGGTGTCGGCGTCCGGCGATATCGCGCCGGTCGACGCGAAGACCTTCCGCCTGGACGGCGGCGCGAGCACGGCCTCGGACGTCAAGGGCGCGAAGGCCCAGGGCGGCATCTACGTCACCAACTTCAGCCAGACCGGCGCCGGCGTCACCTGGACGGTCAGCGGCATCCCGTCGGACGGTCTCTACACCGTCTTCGCGCACTACAGCGCCGTGCAGGACCAGGCCATGACGCTGTCCATCAACGGCAAGACGTTCGGCAGCAAGTTCCCCCTGAACAACTACACGGGCCAGAGCGACCCGACCAAGGCCTGGACAACCAGCTACACGTACCCCACCCTCACCAAGGGCACCAACGTCATCTCCCTGTCCTGCCAGAGCGGCGACAGTTGCGACATCCTGCTGGACCAGATGTGGCTGAGGCAGGGCAAGCACACGAACAAGGGCTAAGCGGCCGTCGGCCCGCCGGTCACGGTGATCTGGCCGAGCAGTTTCTCGTAGGTCGCGCGGTCGAACTCGCCCGCCGCCGGGGCCCGCACCGTCGCTGCCGACAGGGCTGCCGCGCGGGACAGGCGGTCCGGCCAGGGGAGCTGTTCGACGAGGGCGGAGAGCAGGCCGGCCACTGCCGAGTCGCCGGCGCCGGTGGGGTTGCCGTGTTCCCGGGTCGGGGGGACCGCGCGCCAGCGGCCCTCCTGGGTGTGGGCGAGGAGGCCCTGCGCGCCCAGGGAAGCGACCACCGTGCGTGCCCCGCGCCGCCGGGCGTCCTGGGTGGCGCGCAGCGGGTCGTGGGAGCCGGTCAGTTCCGCCAGTTCGTCGGCGTTCGGCTTGAGCAGGTCCGGGCGGGCCGCCACCCCGCGCCGCAGCGGCTCCCCGCTGGTGTCGAGGAGGACGGGGACACCGGCGGCCCGCGCCGTCTTTATCAGCCCCGCGTACGCGCCCACCGGCACCCCCGGCGGCAGGCTGCCGCACAGCGCCACCGCCGAGGCGCCGCCCAGCAGTTCCTCGTAGTGGTCGAGGAAGGCACCCCACTCGGCCGGGGCTATCTGCGGGCCGGGCTCGTTCAACTGGGTCGTGTCACCCGTCAGTTCGTCCACGACGGCGATCGTGCGCCGGGTCGGCCCGGTGACCGGGAGCAGTGCGTCCCGTACGCCTGGGCTGTCCGCGAGGCGCTCCCGTACCGCCCGCCCGGTCACGCCCCCGACGAAACCGGTCACCGTCGCCTCGTGCCCGAGCGCGGCCAGCACCCGGGCCACGTTCACGCCCTTGCCGCCCGGCCGTTCGGCCATGTCCGAGACGCGGTGCGAGGTGTGCGGGCGCAGGGCACCGACCCGGTAGGTGATGTCCAGAGCGGTGTTCAGCGTGACGGTGAGAATCACCGGGCGACCTCCCTCGCATCTGCCCGTGCCGTCGGTCGGGGGGCCTCGATCATGCCAAAGAGACGGCGACCGGCCTAGGGTCGCCGTCTCTCGACAGGGGGAGGGATCAGGACAGTTCGGGTACGACCACCCAGGCGCCCTGCCGCATCACACCCTTCAGCGTGAAGTCCGCGTCCAGGACGAGCAGGTCGGCGTCCTTGCCGGGTTCCAGGGAGCCGACCCGGTCGTAGAGGCCCAGCAGCCGGGCCGGGTTGACGGACAGGGCGGCGACGGCGTGCTCGACGGGGAGCTTGTCGACGGTCACCGCCCGCCGCAGCGCGCGGTCCAGCGTCAGCGTGGACCCGGCGATGGCACCGCTGTCCGCGAGCCGGGCGACCCCGTCGGTGACCTCCACCTCCAGCGGGCCCAGAAGATAGCGGCCGTCGCCGAAGCCGGCCGCGTCCATCGCGTCCGTGATGAAGGCCACCCGGTCCGGGCCCGCGTGATGGAAGGCCAACTGGAGTGCGGCTGGGTGGAGATGGGTGCCGTCGTTGATGAGCTCGACCGTCACCCGCTCGTCCTCCAGGAGGGCGGCGATCGGGCCGGGGGCGCGGTGGCCGATCTGCGGCATCGCGTTGAAGAGGTGGGTGGCGACCGTGGCGCCCGCGTCGATCGCCTCGACCGTCTGCTCGTACGTCGCGTCCGTGTGGCCGACGGCGGCGATCACGCCGTGCTCCGCGAGGAGCCGTACCGACTCGATACCGCCGGGGAGTTCGGTGGCGAGGGTGACCATCTTGGCGTGCCCGCGCGCCGCGTCGACCAGCTTGCGGACCTCCGCCGGGTCCGGGTCCCGCAGCAGTGCCTCGGAGTGGGCGCCCTTGCGGCACGGGGAGATGAAGGGGCCCTCGAAGTGGATGCCGGCGATCTCGTCCTGCTCGGCGAGCTCGGAGAGGAGACCGGCCTGACGGGCCAGGACGTCCATGTCGTCGGTGACGGTGGAGACGACGAGCGTGGTCGTGCCGTGCAGGCGGTGCGTGTGGACGCCGGTGAGGACCTGGTCCGCGGTGCCGGAGCTGAAGGAGGCTCCGCCGCCGCCGTGGTTGTGCAGGTCGACGAAGCCTGGGAGGAGCCAGTGGCCGGTGAGGTCGATGAGGTGGGCGTTCTCTGGGGCGTCGGCGGCGATTTTCGTGCCGTCCACGGCCAGTCGGCCATTTTCGATCACTCCGGTGGGGAGGACTACCCGGGCACCGGAGAGGACCAGTCCGTGGGCTGCGGGCTGCGGGTCCGTGGGGGCTGGTCGCGCCCGCGCGGCGGTAGCCGCAAATCGGACACTGCCCCGCGCCCCTGAAGGGGCGCTGTTGTGCGGCTCTTTCGCAGCCATCAGGGGGTTACCTCCGGAGTGGTCGTCGTTAGTAGGTCCTGGGCGAGCAGCCCCGCCCCCAAGCAGCCGGCCGTGTCTCCCAACTCGGCCGGGACGATCGCCGGCAGCTTCTGGAACGTCACCCGGCGCTCCACCGCCTCCCGCAGCGGGTCGAACAGGACGTCTCCCGCCTCCGCCAGTCCGCCGCCGATGATCAGGACCCGCGGGTCCAGCAGGGTGAGGGCCGTGACCAGGCCGTCGGCCAGTGCGGCCACCGCCTCCCCCCACACCCGGACGGCGTTCGGGTCGCCGGACGTGACCGCCTTCGCGCAGTCCGCCGCGTCCGCGTCCGGGTCGTCGCCGGCCTTCGCCCAGGCCTCGCTCACCGCGGCCGCCGACGCGTACCGCTCCAGACAGCCCCGCTGCCCGCACGGACAGGGGGCACCCTGCGGTCGTACGACGATGTGGCCGATCTCGCCCGCGAAGCCGTGCGCGCCCGGCTCCACCCGGCCGTCCAGGCCGAAGCCGCCCGCGATGCCGGTGCCGAGGGCCACGAAGAAGAAGCGGTCCGCGCCCCGGCCCGCGCCGAGCCGGCCCTCCGCCAGGGCGCCGGTGCGCACGTCGTGGCCGAGGGCGACCGGGATGCCGAGGCGGTCGGCGAGCAGGGCGCGCAGCGGGACGTCGCGCCAGCCGAGGTTGGCCGCGTAGACCGCGAGGCCGGCCTGCTCGTCCACTATCCCCGGGACGGCGAGACCGGCCGCCGACGCCGGCTCGCCGAGCTGCTGCTCGCCGT
Organism: Streptomyces sp. NPDC058457; assembly: GCF_042720695.1. NCBI lineage: Bacteria > Bacillati > Actinomycetota > Actinomycetes > Kitasatosporales > Streptomycetaceae > Streptomyces > Streptomyces sp. NPDC058457. Next base: position 179,170 of record NZ_JBHXLU010000003.1, read on the forward strand.
ACGCCCGCAGCTCGGCCGCGAAGTCGAGGATGGCGGCGACGACGGCGTCGGGGCCGCGGCCCCGGCCGGTCGCGCGGCGGTCCTGGTGGAGCAGCTCGCCGTCCGGGCCGACCAGCGCGGCCTTCATTCCGGTGCCGCCCACGTCCAGGGCGATGACATGTCTCACGGGAACAGTGTGGCCCGCCGACCCACAAGAGGTCTAGTCCACTTGCGTGGTGTAGACCTTATAGGTCAGACATATTGAACGGCGAGACAGTTGGACAGGGGCAGTAGACGTGCGGCGGCGTAGGGCAGGAATGATCGCGGTGGTGTCCGCAACGGGCATGACAGCGGTTCTCGGTGGGTGCGGGACGACGGGATCCTCGGACGTCACCCTCAGACTCGTCGCCGCCGACTACGGGGACTCCGCCGCCAACAGCTCCCAGAAGTACTGGGACAAGCTGGTCAAGGCCTACGAGGCCCAGCACTCCGGCGTGAAGGTCGACGTCACCGTCTACTCGTGGAACGACGTCGACCGCAAGGTCAAGGACATGGTCGCCGCCGGCCAGGCCCCCGACCTGGCGCAGATCGGCTCGTACGCCGACTACGCTGCCGCCGGCAAGCTGTACGAGGCCGGTGACCTGCTCTCCATCCCGGTCCAGGCCGACTTCCCGTCCCAGCTCGCCGAGGCGGGCCAGTGGAACCACGCGCAGTACGGCATACCCTTCGCCGCGTCCACGCGCGTCCTCTTCTACAACAAGACCCTCTTCTCCGAGGCCGGCATCACCACCGCGCCCACCACCTGGAGCGAGCTCGCGGCCGACGCGAAGGCGCTCAGGGCGGACGGCGTGAAGTACCCGTACGCCCTGCCGCTCGGTCCCGAGGAGGCGCAGGCGGAGACCATGCAGTGGCTGCTCAGCGGCGGCAGCGGCTACACCGACGACACCGGCACGTACACGATCGACTCCTCGCAGAACATCGACACCCTCACCTGGCTCAAGGACGAGCTGGTCGGCAAGGGCCTGACGGGCCCGGTGGCCCCCGGCAAGCTGAACCGCGCGACCGCGTTCGCCGCGTTCGCCGACGGCCAGGTCGGCATGCTCAACGGCCACCCCACGCTCATCGAGCAGGCCGAGAAGAAGGGCGTGAAGTTCGGCATGGTCCCGATGCCCGCCCGGGCCGGCCAGAGCACCACCACCGCGTCCATGGGCGTCGCCGACTGGATGGCGGCGTTCAGGCAGAACGGCCACGCCGACCAGGTGGGCGACTTCCTCAACTACGTCTACAGCGAGAAGAACGTCCTCGCCTTCTCCCGCGAGTACGGCTTGCTGCCCGTCACCACGTCCGCGTCCCAGACGATGACCGACTCCACGCAGACCCAGGACAAGCAGCTGCGCCCCTTCCTGGAGCAGCTGCCCACCTCGGAGCTCTACCCCGCGGGCAAGACCTCCTGGGCCGCCATCAGCGCCGACATCAAGAAGCAGATCGGTACGGTGGTGAGCCCGACCGGCAACCCGACCGGCGTCCTCACCCGGCTCCAGGCCGAGGCGGCGACGGCCGACAGCCGTACGGCCGGGACCGGCTGAGCGCTACGGTTCTCGCCATGGACCGGCAAGAACTGGGCGAGCGCGAGCAGGCCGTCCTCGCCCTCGAACGCCGGGGCTTCCCCAGCCCCGGCGCGAAGGAACGCGCGATACGCGAGGAGCTGGACCTGGCGCCGGTGCGCTACTACCAGCTCCTGAACGCCCTGCTGGACGACGAGCGGGCACTGGCCCACGATCCGGTGACGGTGAACAGGCTGCGGAGGGTTCGGGACGCGCGCCGCTCGGAACGCTGAGCCGGGGATCTGCGCCCCCGCCGCCCCTACCCGTCCCGTCCTCCAGGGGGCTGCGCCCCCTTCGACCCCCCCCGTTCACGTGGAGACGGATCTGCGGGCCGGTGGGGGCTTGTCGCGCAGTTCCTCCCCCAGCCTTCGGCCGGGGGTACCCCCAGCGCCCCTTACGGGGCGCTGCTGTACGGGGCGCTGTGCGGGGCGTTGCTCGGATAGTGTCGGCCCATGGGAACCCACATCACGGAACCCCTCCCGACGCCGCGTACCCCGGCCGGTCGTGACGGCCTCGCCGCACTCCTCGCGCAGCCCCGCACGGCCCTCGTCGGCCTCGACTTCGACGGCACGCTCGCGCCGATCGTCGCCGACCCCGAGCAGGCCCGTGCCCACCCGGACGCCGTACCGGTGCTGGCCGCGCTCGCCCCGAAGGTGGCCGCCGTCGCCGTCGTCACCGGGCGCCCGGCCGAGGTGGCCGTCCGCTACGGCGGCTTCGCCGGCGTGCCCGGTCTGGAACACCTCGTCGTCCTCGGCCACTACGGCGCCGAACGCTGGGACGCGGCGACCGGCGAGATCACCGCACCGCCTCCGCACCCCGGCATCGCCGCCGTCCGCGCCGAACTCCCGGCCGTCCTCGACCGCGCCGGAGCCTCACAGGGCACCTGGATCGAGGAGAAGGGCCGGGCGATCGCGGTCCACACCCGCCGCGCCGCCGACCCCCAGGCCACCTTCGAGACCCTCCGAGCCCCCCTCACCGACCTGGCCACCCAGCACGCCCTGATCGTCGAACCGGGCCGTCTGGTCCTGGAACTCCGCCCCCCGGGCATGGACAAGGGCGTGGCCCTCCGCGAGTACGCCCGCCACATCTCGGCCGCCTCGATCCTCTACGCGGGCGACGACCTGGGCGACATCCCCGCCTTCGCCGCCATCGAAAAACTCCGCGAGGAGGGCGTCCCGGGCCTGTTGGTATGCAGCGGCAGCACAGAGGTGACAGAACTGGCGGACCGCGCGGACGTGGTGGCGGAGGGTCCGGAGGGAGTAGTACGCCTGCTGAGAAGCCTGGCCGCCCTGAGCGCCTCATGACTTGTAGCGCCCGTGACTCAAGCGCCCCTTCAGGGGCGCTGGGGGTACCCCCGGCCGAAGGCTGGGGGAGGAACCGCGCGCCAAGCCCCCACCGGCCCGCAGCTACGCCTCTACCCGCCCAACGCCTCAAGCTGCTCAAGAAACCACCGCGCCGGAGGCAACGCCGTAGCCGCCTCGGCCAGCCTCTTGCAGCGCTCCGCCCGCTCCTCCGCCGGCATGGCCAGCGCCCGCGCCAACGCCTCCGCCGTCCCCCCGATGTCGTAAGGGTTCACGACGACCGCGTCCTCGCCCAACTCCTCGTACGCCCCCGCCTCCCGCGACAGGACCAGGACACACCCCTCGTCCGACACCACGGGAATCTCCTTCGCCACCAGGTTCATGCCGTCCCGGATCGGGTTCACCAGGGCCACGTCGGCCAGCCGGTACGCCGCCAGCGACCGTGCGAAGTCGTCCTTGACGTGCAGCACCACCGGCGTCCAACCCGCCGTCCCGTAGGCCGAGTTGATCTCGTCCGCGACCCGCTGCACCTCCGCCGTGTAGTCGCGGTAGACGGACAGGTCCTGCCGCGACGGGTACGCGAACGCGACATGCACCACCCGTTCCCGCCACTCGGGGTGGTCGTCGAGCAGCTGCCGGTACGCCAGCAGCCCCCGCACGATGTTCTTCGACAGCTCCGTCCGGTCGACGCGGACGACGGTCTTCCGCCCGTCGCCGCCGATCTCCTCGCGCAGCGCCCGCATCCGCTCGTCCACGTCCGGCTCGTGCGACCGCTTCCGCAGGAAGTCCGCGTCGGCCCCCAGCCCGTGCACCCCGATCCGGGTCCCGCCGGACGACGGATCGGCGGCCGGGATCCCCGGGCCCAGCACCGTATGACAGCAGTCGACGAACGCGTCCGCCCACCGCCGCGTCAGGAACGCCGCGTGGTCGGCGCCCAGGATCCCGCTCAGCAGCTCCGCCGCGATGTCGTCGGGGAGGAGCCGGAAGTAGTCCGGCGGCGCCCAGGGGGTGTGGGAGAAGTGGCCGATCCGCAGGTCGGGGCGGAGGCGACGGAGCATGCGGGGGGCGAGGGCCAGGTGGTAGTCCTGGATGACCACCACCGCACCCTCGGCCGCCTCCTGCGCCAGCGCTTCCGCGAAGGCGCGGTTGTAGGCCTGGTACGAACCCCACTGCCGCCGGAACTCCGCGTCGAAGACGGGCTCCAGCGGGGTCTGGTAGAGCATGTGGTGGACGAACCAGAGGACCGAGTTCGCGATGCCGTTGTACGCGTCGGAGAACACGTCCGCGTCGATGTCGAGCATCCGGACCTGCTGCCCGCCGGTGTCCCCGGCCGGCAGCCGGCCGCCCGCGGCCCGCCGCACCGCCTCCCGGTCGCCGTCGCCCAGCGCCGCGCACACCCACACCGCGTTCGCGTCCGGCCCGATCGCCGACAGTCCCGAGACCAGTCCGCCACCGCCCCGTCTGGCGTGCAGCGAACCGTCCTCGCGCAGGTCGTAAGAGACCGGGCCGCGGTTGGACGCGACCAGCACCTCGGCACCGCCGGTGGAAGCCATGGGGGAAGTCACACGCGTCAACCTAGCCCGGCCCGTAAACGCTCAAACGTACGGCCGGGCCCGACGCGCCGCCGTATACGGCCGTACGACGAAGTCACGCCACCTTGCGCTCGGCGTACTCGGCGATCTCCACCATCGGCGGCCGTTCCTCCGTGTCCACCGAGTAGGTGCGCGGTTCGAAGCCGTCCTCGCCCCGTTCGAACTGGGTGAGGGAGGGGCGGATCAGGTGGCCGCGGGCCAGCCGCAGCTGGGCCGTGCGGTAGATCGCGGCGGACATCCGGCCGAGGGCCTGGCCGTCCTGGTGGCGGTGTTTGCGGACGCCGACGTCGACCTGCGCCAGCGCGTTGAGCCCCACCAGGTGCAGGGCGTCGACCAGCATGCCCAGCTCCACGCCGTAGCCGACCGGGAAGGGCAGCTGTTCGAGGAGCGAGCGGCGGGCCGCGTACTCGCCGCCCAGCGGCTGCACGAATCCGGCCAGCTGCGGCCAGTGCATGTTCAGCAGCGGGCGGGCCATCAGCTCGGTGACCCGGCCGCCCTGCCCGGCGGCGCCGCCGAGCGGGCGGTCGTACATCGCCTTGACCAGGTCCACGTCCGGGTCGGTGAGGAGAGGGCCGACGATGCCGGTGACGAAGTCGGAGGAGAAGTCGCGCAGGTCGGCGTCGATGAAGCAGACGACGTCCCCGGTGGTGACCAGGAGGGAGCGCCAGAGGACCTCGCCCTTGCCGGGGACGGTCGGGATGCGGGGCAGGATCTCGTCGCGGTGCACGACGCGGGCGCCGGCCGCCGCGGCGACGGCCGCCGTGCGGTCGGTGGAGCCGGAGTCGACGACCACGATCTCGTCGACGAGCGGCACCTGCTGCATGAGGTCGTGGCGGATGATCGCGACGATGTCGCCGACGGTCTCCTCCTCGTTGAGCGCGGGCAGCACGACGCTGACCGTCTGCCCGGAGGACCGTTTCGCGGCCATGATCCGGTGCAGCGGACGATCGGTTACGGACCAGGAGCGGGTGGCCAGCCAGCGCTCGACTTCTTCCAGCACGGTCAGCGGCTCCTCACTGTCACGGTCACACGGCGAGGTGTGATCCATCTCGCGGTTCGGACGACTCACTCAACTGTCCTGGCCTTCGGTTACAGTCTTGAACAACGCCGATGACCATCGCATGTCCTGGGGTCACCCGGTGTTGACAACCACATACCGCTCATCCAGAGGGGCAGAGGGAAACGGCCCGTTGAAGCCCCGGCAACCCTCCAGTCGGTTACTCGTAGATCGCCGATCAGTGTCGATCGCTCGCGAGGCTCCCGGCTAGGGAAGGTGCCAAATCCGTCTCACGGCGAAATGCGTCGTGAGGAAGATGAGGAGAAAGGGCCTCGCCTCACATGGCTGTGCAGACTGTTGCAAGCGCCACCGATTCCACCGTAGACCTCGGCCCCGCCGCCGCCCTGAGCTGCCGCGAGTGCGGTCACCGGGTGCCGCTCGGCCCGTTGTTCGCCTGCGAGGAGTGTTTCGGCCCGCTGGAGATCGCGTACGACTTCTCGGCCTACGACACCGAGGAGCTCCGCAAGCAGATCGAAGCGGGTCCCGCGAACATCTGGCGCTACGCGCCGCTGCTGCCCGTCCCCGCGGACGTGGCGACCAAGCCGAACATCAACCCCGGCTGGACCAAGCTCGTCAAGGCCGACAACCTGGCCCGCGAGCTCGGGGTGACCGGCGGGCTGTACGTGAAGGACGACTCCGGCAACCCGACGCACTCCTTCAAGGACCGCGTCGTCGCCCAGGCCGTCGAGGCCGCCCGCGCCTTCGGCTACACCACCCTCTCCTGCTCCTCCACCGGCAACCTGGCCGGCGCGGTCGGTGCCGCCGCCGCCCGGGCCGGCTTCCGCTCCTGCGTGTTCATCCCGCACGACCTGGAGCAGGGCAAGATCGTCATGGCCGCGATCTACGGCGGCGAGCTCGTCGGCATCGAGGGCAACTACGACGACGTGAACCGTTTCTGCTCCGAGCTGATCGGCGACCCGGCCGGCGAGGGCTGGGGCTTCGTCAACGTCAACCTGCGGCCGTACTACGCGGAGGGCTCCAAGACCCTGGCGTACGAGATCTGCGAGCAGCTCGGCTGGCAGATCCCGGACCAGCTGGTCATCCCGATCGCCTCCGGCTCGCAGCTCACGAAGATCGACAAGGGTCTGCAGGAGCTGATCAAGCTCGGACTCGTCGAGGACAAGCCGTACAAGATCTTCGGTGCCCAGGCCGAGGGATGCTCGCCGGTGTCGGTGGCCTACAAGGAGGGCCACGACGTGGTCCGTCCGCAGAAGCCGAACACCATCGCCAAGTCCCTCGCCATCGGCAACCCGGCCGACGGCCCGTACGTCCTCGACATCGCGCGGCGTACCGGCGGTGCCGTGGAGGACGTGAACGACGAGCAGGTCGTCGACGCGATCAAGCTGCTTGCGCGGACCGAGGGAATCTTCGCGGAAACCGCCGGCGGAGTGACGGTTGGAGTCACCAAGAAGCTCATTGAGAATGGGTTGATTGATCCGGCGAAGACGGTCGTTGTACTCAACACCGGTGATGGACTGAAGACGCTGGACGCGGTTGCGGGTACCGGGCTCACCGCGACCATTCGCCCGAATCTGGAGTCTTTCCGCGAAGCCGGGCTCGCCTGAGTCCCCCGAGAAATTGGGCGTTGCCCAGACCGGAGGTAAAAACGTGAGCGTCACCGTTCGCATCCCCACCATCCTGCGCGCCTACACCGGCGGTCAGGCCGAAGTCGCCGCCGAGGGCGCCACGCTCGGCGAGGTCATCTCCGACCTGGAGAAGAACCACGCCGGGATCTCCGCGCGCGTTCTCGACGACCAGGGCAAGCTGCGCCGGTTCGTCAATGTGTACGTCAATGACGACGACGTGCGGTTCGAGCAGGGCCTGGAGACCGCCACCCCGGACGGGGCCGGTGTCTCCATCATCCCGGCCGTCGCCGGCGGCTGACCTGCTGACCTGCTTGACAGGCTGATCGAATGACCGAACATTACCTTCGGTAACGCCGATCACCGACTGTTCATCCGATTGCCCCCTCCGTGAGAGAAGCGGAGGGGGCAATTCTGTGTGGTTGAGCGCGGTACAGTTGGGGAACGCGGTCCCGATCTCCAGGTCGGGGACCCCGTATTCGATACCGCGAGCCCGGCAAGAAGTAGCCAAAGTGTGCGGGTTATATGCGGCTTTTGAGGCCTTTCTGGGGCCCGACTTGCCCTGAATTCGGCCGAATTCTCGCTACATTCCGGACCGCTCCCGTCCAGAATTCTCGTCCGATTGACCTGTTGCAGACGGCAGTTGGACAGATACATTCAGCCGCGGTCGACGCGTTCCGGCGCACGCCCCCAACCAATGGGGGGTGAGGTCTGACCCGGATCCGCGAAGTGTGGATCTGTGCAAGGGCCAGTAATAGGGGAGTTAGGCATGGCTCAGGGCACCGTCAAGTGGTTCAACGCGGAGAAGGGGTACGGCTTCATCGCGGTCGACGGTGGTGCGGATGTTTTCGTCCACTACAGCGCGATTCAGATGGACGGCTACCGCACCCTGGAAGAGGGTCAGCGGGTCGATTTCGAGATCTCGCAGGGCCAGAAGGGGCCGCAGGCGGACATGGTCCGGCTCGCGACCGGCTGAAGCACGCGCCGACTGACTGCAGCGACGTTCTTCCGTTCTTCTGCTGAAGGGCTCGCACCCGCTGGGTGCGAGCCCTTCAGCGTGCCCGGGGTCCCCCTCCGGCGTGCCCGGGGTCTTGCCCCGGCGTGCCCGGAGGCCAGGCTCCGGCGCGCCCGGAGGTCCTGCCGGAGTGCGAGAGGCGCTTGCACTCGACCATGCCGAGTGCTAATCATTGGCGTTAGCACTCTGAAGGTGAGAGTGACAAAGAAGGACCGGGTCGGTGAGGCCCGCAGGCCGGGTGGGGCAAGGAACCCACGGGTCGGCGAGCCGTCCGTCGCGGGCGCGGGCGCGGTCCTGAAGACTCACCCCCAGTCCTGGAGGGACCACTTCACATGGCCAAGATCATCGCGTTCGACGAGGAGGCGCGGCGCGGCCTTGAGCGCGGTATGAACCAGCTCGCCGACGCCGTCAAGGTCACCCTCGGCCCCAAGGGCCGCAACGTCGTCCTTGAGAAGAAGTGGGGCGCCCCCACGATCACCAACGATGGTGTGTCCATCGCCAAGGAGATCGAGCTGGAGGACCCGTACGAGAAGATCGGCGCCGAGCTGGTCAAGGAAGTCGCCAAGAAGACGGACGACGTCGCCGGTGACGGTACGACCACCGCGACCGTGCTCGCCCAGGCCCTGGTCAAGGAAGGCCTGCGCAACGTCGCCGCCGGTGCCAACCCGATGGCCCTGAAGCGCGGTATCGAGAAGGCCGTCGAGGCCGTCTCCGGTGCCCTCCTTGAGCAGGCGAAGGACGTCGAGACCAAGGAGCAGATCGCCTCCACGGCCTCCATCTCCGCCGCCGACACCCAGATCGGCGAGCTCATCGCCGAGGCCATGGACAAGGTCGGCAAGGAAGGCGTCATCACCGTCGAGGAGTCCCAGACCTTCGGTCTGGAGCTGGAGCTCACCGAGGGTATGCGCTTCGACAAGGGCTACATCTCGGCGTACTTCGCCACCGACATGGAGCGTATGGAGGCGTCCCTCGACGACCCGTACATCCTGATCGCCAACTCGAAGATCGGCTCCGTCAAGGACCTGCTCCCGCTCCTGGAGAAGGTCATGCAGTCGGGCAAGCCGCTGCTGATCATCGCCGAGGACGTCGAGGGCGAGGCCCTGTCGACCCTGGTCGTCAACAAGATCCGCGGCACCTTCAAGTCCGTCGCGGTCAAGGCCCCGGGCTTCGGCGACCGCCGCAAGGCGATGCTGAACGACATCGCCATCCTCACCGGCGGCGAGGTCATCTCCGAGGAGGTCGGTCTCAAGCTGGAGAACACGACCCTCGACCTGCTGGGCAAGGCCCGCAAGGTGGTCATCACCAAGGACGAGACCACCATCGTCGACGGCGCCGGCTCGTCCGACCAGGTCGCCGGCCGGGTCAACCAGATCCGCGCCGAGATCGAGCAGTCCGACTCGGACTACGACCGCGAGAAGCTCCAGGAGCGCCTGGCCAAGCTCGCCGGTGGCGTCGCCGTCATCAAGGCCGGTGCCGCGACCGAGGTCGAGCTCAAGGAGCGCAAGCACCGCATCGAGGACGCCGTGCGCAACGCCAAGGCGGCCGTCGAGGAGGGCATCGTCGCCGGTGGTGGCGTGGCCCTGCTGCAGGCCTCCCAGGTCTTCGAGAAGCTGGAGCTGGAGGGTGACGAGGCGACCGGCGCACAGGCCGTGAAGCTCGCGCTCGAGGCCCCGCTGAAGCAGATCGCCGTCAACGCCGGCCTCGAGGGCGGCGTCGTGGTGGAGAAGGTCCGCAACCTCACCCCGGGTCACGGCCTCAACGCCGCGACCGGCGAGTACGTCGACCTGATCGCCGAGGGCATCATCGACCCGGCGAAGGTGACCCGTTCCGCGCTGCAGAACGCCGCCTCCATCGCCGCGCTGTTCCTCACCACCGAGGCCGTCATCGCCGACAAGCCGGAGAAGGCCGCCGCGGCCGCTCCGGGCGGCATGCCGGGCGGTGACATGGACTTCTGATCCGATCCCGGATCAGCCCGTCCTTTCCGAGGGCGGCACCTCCTGCCAATGGGCGAGGGGTGCCGCCCTCGGGCGTTTCCGGCGCCCGTGTCCGGGTGTCCGGGGTCACACCGCACTCGCGAGCGACCGGGAATGCGCACGAGCGGGCAGGTCGTTGTGCACAGACGTGCACTCGATGCGTGTGCACATACCGTCTGGTATACGACCCGTCCGGTATACGACCTACTCACGAGGAGCCCCCCACGTGACCGTCACCACGCCCCCCGCCTCCCGCGCGGCCGAGATCCTCTCCCGCCCCATCGCCCTGAACGGGCTCACGGTCCCCAACCGGATCGCGATGGCGCCGATGACCCGCCAGTTCAGCCCCGGCGGCGTCCCCGGCGAGGACGTGGTCTCGTACTACTCCCGCCGGGCCGCCGCGGGTGTCGGTCTGATCGTCACCGAGGGGACCTACGTCGGCCACGACTCGGCCGGCAACAGCAGCCGCGTCCCGCGGTTCCACGGCGAGGAGCAGCTGGCGGGCTGGGCGAAGGTCGCCGAGGGGGTGCACGCGGCCGGCGGCACGATCGTCCCGCAGCTCTGGCACATCGGCATGGTCCGCAAGCAGGGCCAGGCGCCGTACGCGGACGCCCCGGCCGTCGGTCCCTCCGGCATCCGCCTGGACGGCACCGAGGGCGAGGGCACGGCGATGACCCGGCAGGACCTGGACGACGTCATCCGCGCGTTCGCCGAGGCCGCGGCCGCCGCCGAGCGCATCGGCTTCGACGGCGTCGAACTGCACGGCGCCCACGGCTACCTGCTCGACCAGTTCCTGTGGGCCGGCACCAACCGCCGCACCGACGGGTACGGCGGCGACCCGGTCGCCCGTACGAAGTTCGCCGCGGAGATCGTGGCCGCCGTACGCGAGGCAGTGTCCCCGGAGTTCCCGGTCATCCTCCGCTACTCGCAGTGGAAGTCCGACAACTACGACGCCCGCCTCGCGGAGACCCCCGAGGAGCTGGAGGCGATCCTCACCCCGCTGGCCGCCGCCGGCGTCGACGTCTTCCATGCCTCCACCCGCCGCTACTGGCTCCCCGAGTTCGAGGGCTCCGACCTGAACCTGGCCGGCTGGACCAAGAAGCTCACCGGCAGGCCCACCATCACCGTCGGCTCGGTCGGCCTCGACGGCGACTTCATCAAGGGCTTCGCGGGCGAGGGCTCCCCGGTCAAGGGCATCGAGGACCTCCTCGACGGCCTGGAGCGCGACGAGTACGACATGGTCGCCGTCGGCCGCGCCCTGCTCCAGGACCCCGAGTGGGCGGCGAAGGTTCTCGCCGGCCGCACGGACGAACTCAAGTCGTACGACGCGGTCGCGCTCAAGACCCTGAGCTGACCCCACCCGTTCGCCCTCGGGTCAGCCGGCGACCCGGCCGAAGAACCCGAGGGCGAACGCGTAGGGCACCACGAGCAGCCGCGCCGGCCGCAGGGCAGGCCGGTGCTGCTCGCCCTCGCGCACCCAGGTGTCGTACGCATGGACGAAGGCACCGGCGACACACCCGCCGATGTACGCCGTCGTCAGAAACCCGAACACCCTGCCCCACCCCCCGACCACGGCGACCGCGGCCAGCGCGTGGCCCGCGACCGCCGCACCCGCCAGGGGGCAGCCCCCTTGCGCCCGCGGCCGGTGAGCCTGGTGAAGAGCGCGTATCCGATCGCGGGCACGCCCGCGAGTGCCAGCAGAGTGGCCCACAGGGCGCCGGTGTCCGCGGAGACGGTCATAGCCACCCCGCGATGCTCATGACCAGGGCGGCCACAAGCTGTACGAACAAGGACAGGACGCCGAAGATCAGGGCGCTGTAGCGCGCGGCGTCCGCGCCCCAGCCCCGGTGCCTCGCCCAGCCCCAGCTCCCGACGGTGGCCAGGAGGGGTATGAGGGCCAGGACGACGTAACCCGCCGCGAACAGCGGGACCACGTCGAGCGCCATCAGCACCCCCACCCCGGCCCGGACGCCCCGCGCCTCGCGCGTCTCCGGCCGGCCGAAGTGCATCGCGCCGTAGATCACCGAATGCACGACGGTGACGAGGGTGCAGATGATGGCCGCGCCCGAAGCCCGGTCGCCCAGAGTCGCGAGGAAGTCCCCCCGTACCAGCCCTTCCAGGAGGGGCCCCGACGCGTTGAAGGCCGACACCCCGAGGGTGATCAGGAGCGAGACGCGCAGCTGCTTGAGCAGGCCGGTCATCGCCGTCCGCCCGGCGTGCGGGTTGCGTGGGTCTCGTGCGTCATCACGGCTCGGCTCTCCGGTCGGCGGCTGATTGAGGCATGGGACGTCAGGAACCTGTGAGGGTGCCTCCCGGGAACGGTCACGAGATGCCCAAGGAGCGAGCCGCGGGTCTTCCCGACTCTTGACCTGGCTGAAAACAGCCGTTCCGGGTCGGCGCATTCTATGTGTCGGCCATGGTTCGCCTGTCGGGCAAACCGGTGCTGAGCTGCCAGAACGTCTCAAGTGGGGTACGGAGTCCGCCCACTTGCCGCACGCACTTCGTTATTGGCTTGTGACGACCACCGAGGTCACCGGTATCGTCCCGTCATGCGGATACTCCATCTCTCGGACACCCACCTGGACCGCACCGACGCCCCCAACAGACGGGGTGTCAACGCCACCGCGTCGCTGCGGCTGATGCTCGACGAACTCCGCCATCTCCAGGGCCTCGACGCGGTCGTCGTCACCGGTGACCTCGCCGACGACGGCTCGGCGGAGGCGTACACGGCCCTGCGCACCCTGATCGGCGCCTACGCCGAGGCCCGGAACATCCCCGTCCTCTGCACCACCGGCAACCACGACGAGCGCGAGGCCTTCGCCAAGGTGCTGGGCAGCGGGCATCTGGACGCCGACGGCACCGATCGCGCCGAGCTGGTGTTCGGCGCCCCGGAGCGGGCCGCCGTGAGCACGGTCGGCGGCTGGCGCTTCGTCACCCTGGACTCGCTCGTGCCGGGCAAGGTCCACGGCCGGCTCGGCGCGCCCCAGCTGGAGTGGCTGCGCGAGGTGCTGCGCACCCCGGCCGGGCACGGCACGGTCCTCGCCTTCCACCATCCGCCGCTCGCCCTGGACATCTCGCTGACCCAGCAGGCCTTCGGGCTGCGCGACCCCGGCGACCTGGCGGCGGTGATCCGGGGCAGTGACGCACGGGTGATCCTCACGGGCCACTACCACCTCCAGCTCTTCGGGGTGCTGGAGTCGGTGCCGGTGTGGGTGACGCCGGGGGTGGTCAACCGGATCGACCTCACCGTGGCGCCCGGCGGTGAGCGGGCGGTGCGCGGGGCGTCGGCGTCGCTGGTGGAGCTGGGCGGGCCCGCGAGCCCGATGTTCCACACCTTCCATGCGCGGGATCCGCGGGCCCATGAGACGGTGTACGAGATCGACGAGGCGGAGGCCAGGGCATTCGTGGCCCGGCACGGCTGACCTGGATTGCCTGGATTCACTCCAACGGGTGAGGGGTGTTCGGCACTCGTGCGAAGCGCCGGACGTTTCATCAGTGACCGGCCGTGAAACGGCGGCGACCAGCCGGAGAGGCGGCTGCGACCGCCGTCGGAGCGGCAGCGGTCAGTCGTCGGAAGTGGCAGCAACCAGCCGTCGAAAGCGAGCGATCATGATCACGAACGAGTCCGCCGAGCCGGCGCCCGCGGCCGAGGGCCCCGTCGTGCGCACCACCGCCGGTGCCGTGCGCGGCCTGCGGGAGGACGGCCTGACGGTCTTCCGGGGGATACCGTTCGCCGAACCCCCGGTGGGAGCGGCCAGGTTCGCGGCGCCCCGCCCGGCGCGGCCCTGGGAGGGGATCCGTGAGGCGTATGCCTTCGGCCCGCCGCCCCCGCAGGACCTGGGCATCCAGGGAGCCCCGGGCGTCCTGGAGGCTCCCGAGGGCGACGACTGGCTCACGGTGAACGTGTGGACACCCGCCCCGGACCCGGCCGCCCGCTGCCCGGTGATGGTGTGGATCTACGGCGGCGCCTACAAGCTGGGCCACTCCGGCAGCCCCGGCTACGACGCCCAGCACATCGCCCGCGACGGCGACGTGGTCGTGGTCTCGCTCAACTACCGCGTCGGCATGGAGGGTTTCGCCCATATCGAGGGGGCGCCCGCCAACCGGGGCCTGCTGGACCAGGTGGCGGCGCTGGAGTGGGTGCGGGAGAACATCGCGGCGTTCGGCGGCGACCCCGACCGGGTCACGGTCTTCGGCGAGTCCGCGGGCGCCGGGTCGGTGGCCTCTCTCCTGGCGATGCCGAGGGCGCGGGGCCTGTTCCGGCGGGCGATCGCGCAGAGCGTCCCGGGCACCTTCTTCTCCGCCGAGCTCGCCGAGGACATCGGCAGGGCCCTCGCGGCCGAGGCCGGCCTGCGTCCCACGGTGGCCGACCTGGCGGCGACCGACCCGCGCCGGCTGACGGAGGCCGGGCAGGCGCTCGGCGCCAAGATGCCCCAGTACGTGGACCGTTGGGGCCAGATCGCGCCGACGGTCACCCCGTTCTCCCCGGTGGTCGACGGCGAGGTGCTCCCCACCACCCCCTGGCAGGCGCTGGCGTCCGGCTCCGCGCGGGACGTGGACCTCCTCGTCGGTCACAACCGTGACGAGTTCCGGCTGTTCCTGGTCATGAGCGGGATGTACGGCAAGATCACGGAGGAGCAGGCGACCGGCGCCCTGCGCCTGTTCGCACCGGGCGGCACGGCAGGCGACCATGCCTACCGCGCCGCCCACCCCGACGCCTCGCCGAGCGAGCTGTACGAACGGGTCCAGACCGACTGGCTGTTCGCCATACCGTCCCTGCGCCTGGCGGAGGCGCAGACCGCGGGCGGCGGCCGGGCCCACCTCTACGAACTGACCTGGGGCGCCCCGGGCAACGGCGGCCTCCTCGGCGCCTGCCACGGCCTGGACATCCCGCTCCTCTTCGGCACGTTCGAGGCGGACCTCGCCAACCTCCTCTGGGCGGGCACCGGCGTCACCCCCGAGGCGAAGGAACTCTCCGCCCGCTTCCGCACCGCGTGGACGTCCTTCGCGGCGACCGGCGACCCGGGCTGGCCCGCCTACGACACCCGGTCCCGCCTCACCCAGGTCCTGGACACGACACCGAAGGCGACGGCGTACCCGGAGGAGAGCAGCAGGCAGCTGTGGGAGGGATACGACTTCGCTCCCTCACCACTGCTCGGCTGACTACGGCTAGGTCTGGCTAGGGCTGGCTAGGGCTGACCCGGCCTGGCTAGGCCTCGTCGGCGGGCCCGTTCAGGTCCGCCGCCTCGGGCAGGATCACCATGTCGATCTCAGGCCGCCCGAGCAGCGGGCCCAGCGCCATTCCGCGCTCCGGCGGCCAGAACTGCGGCTCCTCACCGGGGACGGGGTCGTCCCCGCCCTCCAGCCACAGTCCTTCGCCCCCGCCGGGGGTGAAGAAGGACACCATGCGCACCTGTTCCTCGGTGAGGTTGCGGAACCGGTGCCGGGTGCCCCGCGGGACGAAGACGAAGTCACCGGCGTGCGCCAGGAAGGTCTCCTCGCCGTTCAGGAACTCGACCTCGCCCGATATGACGTAGAAGGACTCGTCGGCGGCCTTGTGCACATGTGCCACCGGGCCGCCGCCCGGCGGCACCCAGCAGTCGGTGAAGCCCAGGATGCCGCCGGTGGAGTCGGCCGGTGCCAGGGTCGAGTAGACGTCGCCCGACATCCACTTGACCACGCCCTTCTCGGCGGGGACATGCATGACGCGCGGACGGAAGTAGTCCGCCGCCTGCGTGTCGTTGTTCGGCGGTGCAGAACTCATGTCTTGTCCTTGGAAAGAGAGGTACCTCGTGCGCCGGGCGAGGGGGCACCGCCCGGAGGTCTGTGGTGGTGCGACGCCGCGGACCGCGCGGCGGGTCAGCGGACGCCGTACTCGCGTGCCAGCCGGGCAGCGGCTCCGATGCCACCGGTGAAGGGCTCACCGTGGCCGGGTAGCAGCACACCCGCCGCGGGCAGTTCGTCGAGGCGGTCGAGGGCGGTGAGCGCGGCGCGGCTGTCGTGGGTGAAGCAGCGGCACACCAGCGTGGGCCCGGTGTGGCCGGAGAACGCGTCGGCGGTGACCAGGGCGTCGCCGGTGAAGAGCAGTCCGCGCTCGCTGAAGAGGTACGCGGTGCTGCCGGGTGTGTGTCCGGCCATCACGACGGCCCGCGGGGCGCCCGGCAGGTCCTTCAGCACTCGGTCGGTGTCGAATACCTTCGCCCCCTGCACGGCAGGCGCGGTGAACGCCCCGGAGCGGGCCAGCTGGAGGGGGAGGGCGAGCGCGGAGGGCCGGCGCAGCAGGTAGGGGAGCATCGAGCGCTCCGGCTTGGCGTGGCGGTTCGCGCTCCGCGGGCCGTCGCGCAGGATGCCGGCGTCCCGCTCGTGGATCCAGATCTCGGCGCCGGCCCGCTGGAGGGTGTGGGCCAGGCCGGTGTGGTCGAGATGGCCGTGGGTCAGGAGCACGGCACGGATGTCGGCCACGGAACGGCCGAGGTCGTCCAGCAGCCCGCCCAGCTGTTCCAGATGCGCGGGTAGCCCCGCGTCGATCAGAACGACGCCCTCGGGGTCCTCGATCAGGTAGAAGTTGACGCCGTGATCACCGAGGCGATGGACGCCGGGTGCCACCTGCACGGTCGCAGGACGGGACATGAGAGCCTCCGGCAACGGAGCGGGATATATTCGATACAGCTGACTGTAACAGATTGAGGGGGTGTGCCGATGGCAGGCGAGACGCCACGCCGGCCCTACAACTCCGAGCGCCGGCGCGAGGCCGCGCGCCGCAACCGGACGGCGGTCCTGGAGGCCTGCCGAGAACTGCTCTTCCGGGACGGCTTCCACGCCACGACCATCCGCGCGGTGGCCGAGCGGGCGGGTGTCTCGGCCGAGACGGTGTACAAGTCGTTCGGCGGCAAACCCGGCATGGTCAAGGCCCTGTGGGACATCACGCTGGCCGGGGACGACGAACCGGTGCCCATGGCGGACCGCCCCCAGACGCGCGAGATCCTGCGGACGGCGGACCCGGTCGCCAAGCTCCGGCTCTACGCCGCGTACGTGCGCGGCATCCATGAGCGCGTGGCCGCGCTGTTCGCCCTGCTGACCCAGGCCGGGCCGGACGTCGGGGAGATCCTGGAGACCGGCGAGCGGGAGCGGCTGACCGGTGTCACCTCCTTCGTCACGCACCTCGACGAGGCAGGTGCGCTGCGGCCGGGGGCGGATCCGGCCCACCTCGCGGACGCCGTCTGGGCGCTGGCCGGACCGCAGCTGTTCACCCAGCTCACCGCGGGACGGGGCTGGCCGCCCGGCACCTACGAGGAATGGCTGGCCGACACGCTCACCGCCACGCTCCTGCCCCGGGAGGGGTGAGCCGCGGGGCCGGGTCGGTCACGGCAGGATGGAGTCGACGTATCCGCCGTCCACCCGGAGGGCGCCCCCGGTGGTGGCCGAGGCCTGGTCGGAGCTGAGGTAGACGACCATGTGGGCGATCTCCTCCGGTTCGATCAGGCGCTGCAGCAGTGACTGCGGCCGGTGCTCGCGCATGAAGACGCGCTGGGCCTCGTCCCAGGGCAGGTCGCGGTCGACGAGTTCGTAGACGAAGTCCTCGACGCCTCCGGTGTGGGTGGGACCCGCGATCACGGAGTTCACCGTGACGCCGGTGCCGGCGGCCTGCTTGGCGAAGCCGCGGCCCACCGCGAGCAGCGCGGTCTTCGACATGCCGTAGTGGATCATCTCCGCGGGGATGACCACCGCCGAGTCGCTGGCGATGTACTGGATGCGCCCCCACCCGCGTTCGGTCATGCCAGGCAGGAAGAGGCGGGTCAGCCGCACGGCGGCCAGGACGTTCACCTCGAAGTAGCGACGCCACTCCTCGTCGGTGATCCGCAGCGGGTCCTCGGCGCCGAAGATCCCCAGGTTGTTGACGAGGATGTCGACGTCCGGCAGGACCTCGGCGGCCCGCCGAGCCCCCTCTTCACCGGTCACGTCCGCCGCGACCGGGACCAGATCGGCGCCGGGGGCCTGCTCCGCCAGCCGGGCGACGCTGTCCTCGACGCGCCGCGCGTCCCGGCCGTTGACCCCCACCCGGGCCCCGGCGCGGGCCAGGCCGACGGCGATCGCCGCGCCGATGCCCTGTGTGGAGCCGGTGACCAGTGCCGTGCGACCCGTCAGATCGATCTTCATTCCGCCGAACCCCTTCCGCGTACGTGTCACGGCTCAGGTACCCGGGCCGGCGTCCCGGCACAGAGGGTTCGGGCGTTCAGCGCCTGGATGGCGGCACCGGCACCGGCACCGGGCGATCCGGTAGGTCACTCCGGCGGCGCCGCGGTGATCCGCTTCTCGAACCAGTGGTGGGCGTACGGCTCGTCGTTGAAGGCGGCGACCTCCTGGAAGCCGAAGGAGTGGTAGAGGTTGATCGCGGCGCTCAGCGTCTTGTTGGTGTCGAGGCGCAGGGTGTCGTGGCCGTGCCGGGCGGCCCGCGTCTCCAGTTCGGTCAGGAACCGGCGGGCGAGGCCGAGCCGGCGGGCTTGCGGGGCGACCCACATGCGCTTGATCTCCGCCGGCGCCCCGGGCGGCAGCTTCACCCCCGCACAGCCGACGGGGTCGCCGTGCAGCCGGGCGACCAGGAACAGGCCGTGGGGCGGCCGGAGTTCACCCGCGTCGGGCAGCAGGCTGCGCGCGGGATCGAAGCCGGTGTCGAAGCGCTCCTGCAACTCGGCGAAGTAGGCCAGCAGGCAGTGCCGGGCGTCGGGGTGGTCGGGGTCGACGACGTCCAGCGTGACCGTTCCGGCGGTCAGCAGGCGGTCGACCTCGGCCATGGCCGCGACCAGCCGGGCACGCTGTGCGGCGTTGAGCGGCTGGAGCAGGGACCCGGCCAGGTCGTTGCTGCGGTCGTCGAGCAGGGCGCGCTCCGCCCGGCCCTTCTCGGTGAGCCGCACGGTACGCACTCGCCTGTCCTGGGGCTGCGGCTCCACCGTCACCAGGCCGGCGGTCTCCAGGGACCGCAGCAGCCGGCTGACGTATCCGGAGTCGAGCCCGAGCCGCTCACGCAGCCGGCGCACGTCATCGCCCCGCTCGCCGATCTCCCAGAGCAGCCGGGCCTCGCCGATCGGCCGGTCGCGGCCCAGGTAGCGGTCGTGGAGCACGCCCACGCGTTCGGTGACGGTCCGGTTGAACCGCCGTACTTCCTCGATCTGTGCCGCATCCATTCTCTGACTTTAGTCAGAGAATGCGGGGTGGCGCCACCAGCCGTTACAGGTTGCCGAGGGGCTCGATGTCCACGTGTACGGGAGTGCCCCATACCCGGAGCACCTCGTAGTCGGTGAACTCGTGGACCAGGCGGTAGGCCATCGCCGGCCGGGAACCGCGCCGCTGGGCGGCCAGGTACAGCTCGGCCTCCTGCCGGTCGCGCCGGGGGGTGCCGCACAGCTCCCACTCCCGGCCGTTCCACGACTCGGGCAGCCAGCGCTGCTGGGGCTGCGGCCGGTCGCCCCGCACGCCGTACCGGGACATGGACGGGCTGACGGCCTCGTCCGGCACCGGCCTGGGCCCACCCGCGTACTCCGACCGCCGCGCGGCCCGCCGCCGTGTCTCGCACAGCAGGCACAGATCAGGGGCGCTCTCGTCCACGGGACCCTGCGGGTGCTCGGCGCACCGGGTCGTGGGCGCGGCGCTGCTGACGCTCTCCTCCAGCAGGTCGAGCGCCCGCCGGAGGTCGTCCTTCACCTCGTGCAGCTTGGCGTCGGTGGTGTCGCCGGTCAGGGCCTCCCCGTGCTCCCCGAGCAGACGAAGGGCCCGGCCCAGGGCGGTGAGCTGGGAGTGGTTCATGGGGACCAGCGTGGCATACGGCGCTGACAACACCGCCGGAACATCGGAAGGTGATGTCAGGTGCTGCGGCCGACTTTGAGCACATAGACCGTGACGGTCTCGCCGTCCGGGCGGTAGAGCACCCGCCAGGTGCCGACGTGCAGGCGGCAGTACCCGGATGTGCCGAGTGCGCGAGCCGCTTCTGGGCGAGGCTCTTCGGCAAGTGCTCGAACCGCTGCGGCAGCCGCCTTGGCACCCACGGGGTCGATGGTCCGCAGCCGCCGGAACTCGTCCATGGCGTGGTGTTCCCACACCACCGCGTGGATCACGAAGCAATCTCTCGGCGGTCTTCTTCCTCCAACTGCGCCATGAACTCGTCGTGCGCCATCGCGGGCCCGGACTGAGCGGCTTCCCGCGTACGCGCTTCGGCGATGTCCGCTTCGTCCCGGAGCCTCTGGAGTTCCTCAAGCTCGCTTATGGGGATGAGCGCGGCGGCGGGCTTGCCGTACTCGGTGATCAGGATGTGCTCCTGCCCGTGCCGGACCCGGCCGACAAGCTGACCGAGCTGGTTCCGGGCCTCCACAAGCGGATACGTCTCCATGAGGAAACTGTACACACCTGCAGGTGCGTGCAGTGTGTGTGCGGGAGTGGTCATGCGGGTGTCCTCTCTCGTCGTTCGTTCATCGCGCCACGGATCTCCGCGACGCGGGACCGGACCTCGGAAGGCGACAGGGGCGTGTTGGGGCACAGCTGCCGCCGTCTCGTGCGCGGACGAAGGTTGCTGTTCAGACGGCGAGTCAGTTGAGGGAGAGTTCGATGTGATGACGGTGGCCGGGTGGCCCTCGAAACCGCCGGGCTGTGAGACCAGGTGCTCGCATCCGGGTAGGCGGTGGGGCGCGATTAGGCTGCCGGATGTGCGATAAAGGCGACTTCCTCGCGATCGTCGTCCAAGGCGATGCTGAGCGAGGCGTCCAGGGCCAGGGCCAGGCGCCGCAGCAAGGGGAGTGTCGGTACGGTGTCGGCGCCTTCCAGGCGGGAGATCTTCGCCTGGGTGAGCCCGGCGCGTTCGGCTAGGTCGGCTTGTGACAACCCCAGCTCCTTGCGGCGTTCGTACACGGCCTGGGCGAAGGCCATGGCCAGTCGGATCTCCGCGCGCTCGGCCGTGACCTCAGGGGACTCGGCGTGCTCCATGGCCAGTTTCTTCTCGCGCGCCAACCTCCAGCGGGAGTGGTTCATCGCGCGTCTCCTTCCTCGGCGTGGCTGTACGTGACGTGGGCCGGCTCGTGCTTTTTCGGCGCGCACCTTACGGGCGGCCACCGCGCGGGCGACCTGGTCCGCCTCATGCATGCGGGTCTTGCGGAAGACGGTGAGGAGCACGACGCGGCGCTCTGGCGCGAACCAGTACGTGATCCGTGTGCTCACCCCGCCCAGCGTGGGGCGCAGCTCGTACACCCCGTCTTCCAGAGGACGAGCGAACGGCATGGGCGTTCTGGGTCCGAGGGCAGAGAGCAGCTCGGCGTACTCCTCCACTTTGCGGTGTTGTTTGTCGGGGAGAAGCTCCAGCCAGGACCGCACCTCGGGCTCCAGCGCGATCACGTACAGGGCATCCATAGGGTGGACCGTATTATGTCGCCAACAGCATATCTCTGTCTGCTGAGCAGCGGTCACCGGAACGAGTGATGCTGAGCTTGAGGCGTCGGTCTTGGTCAGGGGGCCTCGGAGATGAGTGTGTAGAGGTCGACGATGACGCCGTCCTTGCAGTGGGCGATGTCCATGCCGGTCGCGACGGGCGGTTCGCCGGCCGGGCCGTACACCCATCCGAGATGGCCGAGGTCGTCGGTGACGGAGACGGGACCCTCGGGCCGGAAGACCCAGCCCGGCTGCTCCGCGAGCAGCTCCGCGGCGCGCACGGAGAGGGCCTCGCGGCCGCGGACTACGCGGTCGGGCTCGTGCCACACCACGTCCTCCGCGTACGTCTCGGCGATGGCCGCGTTGCGGCGCCCGGCATCCGGTTCGTTGAAGACGCCGAGCAGGTTACGGTGCATCAGGTCGGCGACGGTGCTGGTCATGGGCGGCCCTTCGGGTCGTGGAGGTCACTTCTTGACACTCTCCACGAAGGCCGACCAGACAGCCGACCGGAACACGAGCTTCGGGCCGAGGGGATTCTTGGAGTCTCGGACGGGGGTGAGGGTGGGGTGGGCGACGGCTACTTCGAGGCAATTGCCGCCGCCCTGGCTGTAGCTCGACTTGTGCCAGCTCAGTTCGTAGTCAGGGATGTACCTCATGGGCGTAATCCTGCGCCAACGCCTCGATCAGGGCCAGGGACTTCTGCCGCGAGAGTGCGGAGGCAGCGAGGAGATCAAACAGGAACCTCAGTTGGGTGACGGTGGCAGGGTCATCCTCCAGCCGCCCACTGCGCACCGCTTCGAGGTAGGCCAGCGGTGGGGCATCCTCGAACTCCATCAGCTTGAGGGCTCCGGCCATGCCTGCGTGCGCACCTGCGCTGAGCGGCAGCACCTGCATGATGACCCGGTTCCGGCGGGACAGACCGGCGATGTGGCGCAGGGCTTCAGCCATCACCGCCCGGCCACCGGTCTCCCGGCGCAGCGCCGCCTCGTCAAGCACGGCCCACAACAACGGCTTTGTCGGGTGGTCGAGCAGCCGGGTTCGCTCCATCCGGCCTTCCGTCCACTCCTCGATGACCTCTTCCGGCGCGGTCGGGGCGTAGGCGCGGTTCACGATCCGGGCATACGCGGGTGTCTGAAGCAGGCCGGGGATCAGGAGCGGTACGTATTCCCTGATCGCCGTTGCTTGAGCCTCGATCTCCGCTACATCTGCGAAGTGGTCCTCGTACTTCGACTTGGCCGCCGCCCTGCAGTTCCGCTTGAAGAAGCCGTCGGTCTCCAGGACTTCGTCCAGCAGGCGAACAGGGCGGGACGGCTGTCCTGTTGAAGGCCTCAGGTCTGTTTCCGGTCGGCTGTCCCGGAGAGCAGCCTGGCGGCCTTGCGGCGGTGCCGGCGGCCGAGCGTGGTGTCGTCGAGGAGCACGCGCAGCAGTTTCTGCCCTCGCTGCGGGTCGATCACCGTGAGGTTGTACGCGGCCTCCAGCCGGTCGGCGGACTTCGTCGCGGGGTCCCGGGCGAGCTTCTCGTACAGGTCGACGGCGACGTCGCGGTCGGTGTCGGCCAGCAGCGGCGCGACCGCGATACGGTCGCCGGCCGTCAGGGTCGTGTCATCGGCGAGGAATCGCAGCAGTTCCGCCCGGCCGGGCTGGTCGTCGAACCAGTTCAGCGCTATCACGGCCTTGAGCCGGTCGCGACGGGGCACCTTGCCGTCGCGGACGAGAGCGTGCAGTTCCCGGGTGGCGGCGGCAGGATCGACTTCGGTCAGCGCCAGCACCGCTTTCAACCGATGCGCGCTGTCGTTCGGTCTGCTGTCCCGGCGCGTCTCCTCGACGAGGTCGCCGAGGAAGCGGGTGGATTCCGCTGGAGCGAACATGGCGAACGTCTTTGCCGCACCGATGCGGAACGGTCCGTCCAGTTCGGGGTCCGCGGCGAGTTCTCTCAGCAGTTCGACGCCGTCCGCGAAGCGGATCATGATCAGTATCGTGGCCGCCTGCACGCGGTCGAACGACGTCTGCGACCGGTGCCCGCGGGCGACCTGGCGGAGCACGTTCGCGGTGTTCTCGATCACGTCCGCGGGAAGGCGGGCTTGCAGGACGGCCTGTTCGACCAGGAACCGGCAGCCGTCAAGGCCCGCACGGCCCGAGGACATCAGGGTCAGGAACTCGGTCTTGAGGGGGTGGTCGTCG
This sequence comes from Streptomyces sp. NPDC058457, assembly GCF_042720695.1. Classification (NCBI taxonomy): domain Bacteria; kingdom Bacillati; phylum Actinomycetota; class Actinomycetes; order Kitasatosporales; family Streptomycetaceae; genus Streptomyces; species Streptomyces sp. NPDC058457. The sequence goes on from NZ_JBHXLU010000003.1 coordinate 202,864, forward strand.
GGCGTGAGGTCGAGGAGGAAGCCGCCGAACGGCTCGTACCTGGGCGGTGTCCAGTCTCTGCTGAACCGGCGGCGGGACTGGGACCGACGGAAGAAGGTCTCCCGGAAGACGACCTGGAGTCGCTCCTCGTCGTCGGTGACGTGGCGGGCGGCGAAGTACTCCAGGAACGTCTGGTGGGTGAAGGCGAGGCCGTCCGGGCGTCGGATCAGTAGTCCGGTACCGCACAGGACGGACTCCAGGAAGTCCCGCCACCGCTTCTCCGGTACCGATTCAGGCCGTTCGGCGTGTTCGTGGTCTAGAGCGATGTCGAGGGCGACGTCGCGGGTGACGTCGAGGGTGACGTCGAGGGCGGGCCGGTCCTCGTCTTCGGCGAGGAGGAGACGGTGGGCCAGGGCGGCGAGGATGTGCGGGAGGTTCTGCACGGTGTGCTCGGCCCGGGTCTCCGCCTCGGAGCCGTACGGCCGCATGGCGGCGCGGGCCTGTGTCACGGCACCAGCGGCGTACTGGCGTTCGCGCAGCAGGTTCACGAAGCCCTGGTAGATCTCGCCGCGACCGCGCGGGAGCGGCGCTCGGGAGTCGGCTCCGAGCTGGCAGAGCATGGACATGGTCAGGGGAACGCGGGCGAGGTCGATCAGTCCGGCCATGTTGAGCGTGCCGAGAAACTGCCCTGCGGTCTGGTCGGGTTCGGGGACACCGAGGGCGCGGAACCAGCCGCTCGCGACGCGCTCCAGGTCGTCGGTACCGAACGGCTTCAGCTCGTGGCGCGGGATCTGTGGGCCGATGATGCCGGGGTCGCCGGGCTCGATCTCGGGCACGGGGCGGGTGGCGACGATGAACGCGTAGTCGTCGCCGGCGTGCGCCACCATCCTGAGGACGTCCTTCCGGCCGTCGGCACTCGTGATCTCGTCGAGGCCGTCGACCAGCACCAGCCAGCCGTGCCCCGGGGCCGGACGGCTCTCGAAGAAGGTGTCGGGGAGGGGAGAGGTGAGGCCGTACTGGCGGAGCTGGGCGTTGACGGTGTCGACGAGGGCTCTGCTGAGGGGAGCGCCGACCAGGGCGGCGGCGGGGACCAGGACCGGCGCGGAGCCCGTGCCGGGGGTGCCGTCGAGCCACTGGGTGGCGCCGTGGGCGAGGCGGGTGCGCAGCAGGCTCGACTTGCCGCCGCCCGGTCCGCCGACGACCAGGCAGACGCCGTCCCCGGTCAGGACCTCGTCGGCCGGCCGGGGCGGGGAGGCGGGGAGCAGGCTGCCCGTCATGAGTCCGGTGTCCCCGGTTCTCCCCTCGGCGGGCGGCGGCTGGCTCACGACCTGCTGGCGCACGTAGATGTGGGACAACGGCGGCATGGTGCCGGGCACGACTCCGGGGTACGGATGCTCGGTGGCGGCGAGCCGGGCGGCACGCAGGTAGCGTTCCAGGTCGGTGCCGACCTGGCTCAGCCGGGGGCGGCCACCGCCGTGGCGTTCGAGTACGTCGGCGAAGCCCGGGGCGTCCACGAACGACCGGGCCGGACACGCGTGCAGCCGGCGGTTCCCGAACGCCTCGTCGTCGTGGATGACGACCCCGACGAGATGGTCCCGGCAGAAGACCGCGCTGCCGGAGGCGCCGGACCAGGCCCTGCCGCCGTCCCCGTCCCTGTCCCCGTCCCCATTCCCGGAATCGGCTTCCGGCGCGGGGCCTTGGTCGAGGACGTACCGGTCCTGGTCGCCGGTGCCCCCGCCCAGCACGGGCAGTTCGCCGCGCAGGTGCTCGACGCCGTACTGCCCGTTCCTCGTCGTCGCAGCCGGGAAGCCGAGGGCGTCGTAGGGGAGGGGGCCGTTGCCGACCGGGCGCCCCCAGCGCACCGCACCCGGTGCCTCGACGGAGTCGTCGAGCAGGAGCAGGGCGACATCGCCGCCGTCGGGGTGGACCCAGCAGACCCGGGCCGCACAGCGCCGCGTGTCGTCCTGAGGGTGCCCCACCCGTACGTCGATGCGCGGCCAGGAGGCTCCCGGGTCCTCCTCGACGACGTGCCGGGCGGTCAGCACCAGGCGGGGCGCGATCAGGTACCCGCTGCCGATACGGCGGAACCCGGTCTCCTCTCCGCCTCTGACCAGGGCGAGTCGGCGGCGGTCCACCTCAGCCCTCGTCGTCCCACGAGCCGGACCGCTGCCCGCTGATCTCGGGGCTGCCGCCACCGGTCGCCCGGTCCTTGATCTGAAGCTTCAGCGTCAGCTTGTGCGACCGGGCCGACGAGTGTCCGGCGCCCGCGCCCGCCGTGGCCACCCCGAACTGGAGCTTCCCGTCGCCCCTGACGTCGTCGCGAAGTTCCAGCAGCAACTCCAGCTGGGCCTCCTGGATCTCGAAGGCGAACTGTTCGCGCGCGCCCCGGTCCTGGGCCTCGTACAGCTCCTGCCGCAACTCCTCGATGGCTGCGGCCAACCCGATCGTCGCCATGGCAACTCCCCCTGATTGCACGCCTCGTACCCGGAAGTGTGCCCTCACAGTGTCAGGGACCGCTGAAACTGGCCAATTTCTGTGTCCCGGCTGTCCCCTGACCAGGCTGTGTCAACAATCCTGGCGGCAACTCATCGACTTCACAGCAACTCTTCAGCCTGTTCTTGCGAGGAACCCCGGGCGTTTAGGCCAGGGGCGTCGAATCCGGCGGAGCCGGGTGCGTGCGCGGCAACGGGTTCACTCGGTCGGGTGAACAAGGGTGAACGTGCGGCGGGTGTTCGTACGTGTGTGTACGTTGGGTGATCGTGAAGCTGACGGTGCAGGTGAGACTGCTGCCGACGCCCGTGCAGGCGGCGGCGCTGGAGGCGACTCTGCGCGCCTGCAACGAGGCGGCGACCTGGGTCAGTGGTGTGGCGTTCGAGAAGGATGTGAAGCGGAACTTCGCGCTGCGCAAACTCACCTACGACGAGGTCAGGGCCCGGTGGGGGCTGGGAGCGCAGGCTGCTCAGCATGTCGTGAAGAAGACGTGCGACGCCTACGCCACGCTCAAGGCGAACCTGAGGGCCGGGAACCTGGGCAGGCCGGGCTCGAAGCGCTACCGCCGGGCGGTGGAGAAGCCGGTCGCCTTCCGACCGGAGGGCGCGCAGCCCTACGACGACCGGATGCTGTCCTGGCAGATCGACCGGCGCCGGATCTCGATCTGGACTACTGCCGGGCGGGTCAAGGACGTGGCGTTCACCGCCGCGCCGGAGCAGATGGTCACGCTGGCCCTGTACCGCGGGGGCGAGTCCGATCTGCTGCTCCGCGACGGCATGTGGTTCCTGCTGGCTACCTGCGATGTTCCCGAAGCGCCGCTGAACACGGATCCGGTGGACTTCCTCGGTATCGACCTGGGCATCGTCAACATCGCCACCACCTCGGACGGCGAGATCATGGCCGGGCGGGAGCTCAACCGCATCCGCACCCGCGAACGCACGCTGCGCACCAAGCTGCAGAAGAAGAACACCCCTTCCGCCAGGCGCCGTCTGAAGCAGCGGCGGCGCAAGGAAGCACGACGGGCGAGGGACATCAACCATAGGATCGCGAAGCATGTGGTGGCCGAGGCGGAACGCACCGGTCGCGGGATCGCCCTGGAAGACCTGACGGGCATCCGCGAGCGGGTACGGCTTCGCAAGCCTGGGGGTACCTCCCACGCCCTTAAGGCAGTGGGGGAGGGCCACCCACTCCAGCTGGGCCTTCGCCCAGCTGGGGCAGTTCATCGCGTACAAGGCCCGCAAGGCAGGGGTGCCGGTGGTACACGTCGATCCGGCGTACACCTCCCGCACCTGCGCCGAATGCGGGCACATCGGCAGAGCGAACCGGGTCTCACAGGCCTGGTTCGCATGCCGGTCCTGCGGATTCGTTGATCACGCGGACCGGAACGGCTCCCGCAACATCCGTGCCAGAGCGTGGGAGTTGTGGCGACGCGGGGCGCCGTCAACCGCCCCAGAACCACCTCTCGAACCGGGGTGTGGGACAGGACGCAAACGCAGCACCACGGCCAGTGGCGCCCGTTGTGCAAGCCCGGGACTTCATTCCCGTGTAGTTGACTAACCGCTGTTGCACTTGTGCCCGCATGAGCCGTCTGGAGAAGAGACGGAAGTGAAGCGTGTGAAGTGAGTGAAGCGCAGAACTGTGGCCATGGGGTTCACCGCGGTCGCCGCGGTTCCGGCGGTCGGGTTCGCGACAGGCGCAGGCCGCCCTGCGGGCGACGGCGAGCGAGGCGGACGCGGCCACGGACTCGGCCCTGGCCTTCGACTGACTTGAGCGGACGTCACACACCAGGGGCTCAACGTCAGCGTTCCGGTGTCGGTGGCCGGGGTCGCCGTCGACGCGACCCGGGACACTTCATCACCTGGATCGCCGAGGTGACGGGTCACCCGGGCTACCGGCACCGCTGAAGCCGACGTAGGTCGCCAGGAAACCCACGGCGTAACCGGTCAGCAGGCCGCCCGCGTAGATCGCCACCGCCAGGGCCGGGCCCCTGTTCCCCGTGAGCAGGGGGAACAGGGCCCAGCCCGAGGGGCCGATGGCGGTGGCGCCCACGCGGTCGCCGAGCACCGCGAAGAAGCCGACGAAGGCACCGCCCGCCGCCCCGCCCGCACAGGCGGTCAGGAACGGGCGGCCGAGGGGGAGCGAGACGCCGTAGATGAGGGGCTCGCCGACGCCCAGCAGGCCCGCCGGGAGCGCCGACCTGATGGTCGTACGGAGGGCGGTGTCGTGACGGAGGCGGGCGTAGACGGCGATCGCCGCGCCCACCTGGCCGGCGCCTGCCATGGCGAGGAGGGGGAGCAGCACGGTGTAGCCCTGCTGCTGGATGAGGGTGGTGTGGATGGGGATCAGGGCCTGGTGCAGGCCCAGCATGACGAGGGGGAGGAAGAGCCCGCCGAGGATCAGGCCGGCGAGCGGGCCGGTGGTGGCGAGCAGCCAGTTCGCCGCGGTGCCGATGGCGGAGGAGACGAGACCGGCGCCGTACATGAGGCCGTAGAGCGTGGCCAGTCCGGCGACGAGGACGGTCACGGTGGGGGTGACCAGGACGTCGAGGGCGTCGGGGACGCGGCCCCGGCACCACCGTTCGACGTACGTCGCGAGCAGCGCCGCCGCCAGGGCCCCGAGGACCCCGCCCTGACCGGGTGCGAGCGCCACCCCGAAGGCCGTCACCTTCGCGACCCCCGGATAGACCACGATCGCCGCGACCGCCCCGCCGAGCACCGGTGTCCCGCCGAACACCTTCGCCGTGTTGTATCCGACGAAGACGCTGATCAGGGCCATGAAGCCGGAGGCGACGGCGGCCAGGGCGGGGGTCAGCCAGGGCAGCCAACCGGCGTTGACGAGGAGCCCGTTGAGGCCGGCGAGGACTCCGCAGCCGATCAGGGCGGGGATGAGCGGCACGAAGACGTCGGCGATACGGCGGAGGGCGGTCTTGACCGGGGTCGCGTTGCGCCGGGCGCGGTCCGCCCGCAACTCGGCCCCGCGGGCTGCCAACTGCCCGGCGGTGAACGGCTGCCCGGCGGCGAGCAACTGTTCGGCGGCGAGCAACTGTTCGAACTCGGCGGTCACGGCCACCACGGCCCCCGGCCCGATGACGATCTGCAAGGTGTCCCCGTCGGCCACCACCCCCAGCACACCCGGAACGGCCCGCACCGCCTCCGCGTCCACGAGCGAGGGCTCGCCCAGCCCCACCCTGAGCCGGGTCATGCAGTGGGCGACGGAGGTGACGTTCGCGGGGCCGCCGACCAGGGGCAGCAGCGCGGCGGCGGTGTCGTACGACGATCTCTGCACCCCCCGAGCGTGCGCGTCAGCCGCCCGTCGCGGTGAGCGCCGCGCGCAGATGACCCCCGGACTCCTCCAGAAGGCGGGCGGCGGCGGGCCCGTCGACGCCCGCCAGGACCACCAGAACGGCGTTCTTCACCTCGCCGTCGGTGGCGGTGAGGGCCGCCTCGATCTCCTCGTCCGGGGCGCCCGTGGCGAGGGCCACGATCCGCCGTGAACGGGCCCGCAGCTTCTCGTTCGAGGCGCGGACGTCGACCATCAGGTTCCCGTAGGTCTTGCCGAGCCGGATCATCGTGATCGTCGACAGCATGTTGAGGACGAGCTTCTGGGCGGTGCCGGCCTTGAGGCGGGTGGAGCCGGTGAGCAGTTCGGGGCCGACGACGACCTCGATCCCGTGCTCGGCGGCGGCCGCGAGCGCGCTGCCCGCGTTGCAGGAGAGGCCGACGGTCAGGGCGCCCAGGGCACGGGCGTGCTCGACGGCGCCGACGGCGTAGGGGGTGCGGCCGGAGGCGGAGACGCCGACGACGGTGTCGGAGGCGCCGATTCCGAGTTCGTCGAGGTCCGCGTGGGCCAGCTCGGCGGAGTCCTCCGCCCCTTCCACGGACGTGACCATGGCCTCCGGCCCGCCCGCGATGACCCCGACGACCTGACCGGGCCGGGTGTTGAAGGTGGGCGGACATTCCGACGCGTCCAGTATCCCGAGCCGCCCGGCGGTACCGGCCCCGGCGTAGACCAGCCGCCCGCCCTGGGCCATCCGGGCGGCGATGCCGTCGATCGCGGCCGAGATCTGCGGCAGCCGCTCCGCTACGGCGGCTGCCACTCCGGCGTCCTCGCCGTTCATGAGCCGGGCGATGTCGAGGGTAGGGAGGGTGTCGATCTCGGCGAGCTCGGGGCGGAACGCCTCGGTGGTGAGCGACTCCAGCTCGGAGCGGACGCCGCGGTGTTCGGTGGTCATTCGGATACGGCTCTTTCTGACGCGATCCAGTGCACCCCCTAGGGGCGCGGGGCTGTGTTCAATTTGCGGCTACCGCCGCGCGGGCGCGACCAGCCACATCCGGCCCGCAGCCGTCCCACAACAGTCAGCCCTACGTCCTGTCTACCTCGGCGTACTCCGATGCCGATGAGCCAACGCCTCATAAGACGCCGCCAACGCAGGAGCCGCCGCCTCGTACGTCCGCTGCGCCACCCCCACGAACAGACAGTCCACCACCAGCAACTGCCCGGTCCGCGACGACATCGCCGCCGGCCGCAGCTCGCTCTCCCGCGACGTCGACGTCGTCAGCACATGGTCGGCGTACTGCGTCACCGAGGAACCCGGCCGCCCGGTGACGGCGACGGTCGTGGCCCCCCGCTCGAAGGCCACCCGCAACGGCTCTATGACATCCCCGGTCGCCCCGGAGTGCGTGATCGCTATCGCCACGTCCCCGGCCCGCAACTGCACCGCGTTGGTGACCGCGAGATGCGGATCGCTGTGGGCGTGCGCTATCAGCCCTATCCGCAGCAGCTTCTGGGTGAGGTCCTGGGCGACAAGACCCGACGCCCCGATGCCGTACACATCGGTCCGCCGCGCCCCGGCGAGCGCACTCACCGCGGCCCCCAGCTGCACCGTGTCGAGGCCGGCCGCCGTGTCCGCGAGGGTCTGCTGCTCGTCGTGGGCGAGTTTCGCGACGACGTCGGCGATCGGGTCGTCGACGGCGATGTCGGTGGTGATCGCGGGCGCCCGGCCCGACTGCTGCTGCGCGGCGAGCCCGGCGAGGGCGAGCCGCAGGTCGCGGTAGCCGGGGTAACCGAGCAGCCGGGCGGTGCGGACGACGGTCGCCTCGCTGGTGCCGGTGAGCTCCGCGAGGCCGGTGACCGTGAGGGCCGCGCAGCCGGCGGGGTCGCCTGCGACGGCCTCGGCGACCCGCTGCATGGAACGGGTCATGGTGGGCGCGAGGGTCCGCACCTTGGCCGCGAGGGCGGCGGGGGCCGGCGGTGCGGCACCGGGTCCGCGGTTGTCGAAAGTTTCCTTCACGTCCTTGGTCACCCTTGAAAGATATTTTCGTTTCGGTCGCCGGGTCAAGACCGCGCACAATGGGACCATGGACCCCGTAAGCCCCTTGGAACAGGCGCTGCACGCAGCGCGCGCCCTGGTGCTCGCCGATCTCGTCGCCGGCGAGGTCGCCGAGGCGGACGTGGTCTCGCTGGTCGAGGACTCCGTCGTGCAGCGCCGCTGGTGGGTCCAGCAGTGGCCGGACGGCGCGGAGTACGTGGCGGGGCTGGTGGCCCAGGACGTGCAGGACGCGCTCCTCGAGCGGTACGGCCGCTGGCCGCTGTGCCCGGTGTGCGGCTCCGGCGACCCGCACGCGCTCGACGTCGAACCGGAACTCGGCCCGGATCCGCACTGGGTGTGCCACAAGGCGGGCGTGAAGGTCGCCTCCGTCGGTTCCCTGGGCAGCTCCCTGGGCGGGACGCCATCCTCATGACGGTGTTCTCATGACGGTGTACATCGACCCGCCCGACTGGCCGGGCCACGGCCGGATGTGGTCCCACCTGGTCAGCGATGTCTCGTACGCCGAACTGCACACCTTCGCCGAGGGCATGGGCGTACTCCGCCGCGCCTTCGAGCGCGACCACTACGACATCCCCTCCCACCGCTACGCGGACGCGGTGCGCGCGGGCGCCGTGGAGGTCAGCAGCCGCGAGGTGGTGCGGCTGCTCACACGGGCCGGTCTGCGGCGGCGGAAGGGGCGGGCGGCTCCGCCGGCGTGAGGGCGAACCAGGTCTCGGCCTCGTGGCGGATACCGATCGCCGTGGCGGTCTCGGCGACTTCGCGCAGGGACCTCCCGACCCGCATGGCGGTCAGGGCCAGGGCGGGCAGGGACATCGAGGGGCGCTCCGGGAAGACGAGCGTCTGGGCGTCGAACGGCCTGCGGGCGAAGGCGGACAGGATGTCCTCAAGCCGGCGTTCTTCGGTCCACTCCTCGCTGACCGGGGTGACCTGGTAGCCGAGTGCGGTGAGAGCGGCGGTGATCCTCTCGGGCTCCTGGCCGGTGTGGTGCGCGGCGGCGCGGACGGCGTCCGGGGAAACAGGGCCGAAGAGCTCCGGTGCCCGGAACCGCCCGAAGTAGACGACCTGGACATCCTGGTCCCGTAGTGCGGAAACCGCCTCGGGGTCGAAGGCGAAGCGGTAGCCCAGGGCACCCAGCCGGTCCGCGGCCTCGGCCAACGAGACAGCGGCTTGGTCGGCTGCCTCCGCCACGTCCACCAGGGGCAGCGGACGGTTCATGTCGTCCAGTTCAGGGCCTGTGCCGAGAAAGGTGATGTCCTCGCGGGAGGGCAGCCGCTCGTCGTCGGGTATGTCAGCCACCCCGTAGCCGAGCTCCCGGAGTCGCTCGCCGAGGACACTGGCAGGGCTGTTGAGCCGACGGACGGCGGATGCGATGGCGCGGAGATTCACGTCCCGGTCCACAGGACCTACCTCGGCGAGCAGCCCTCGATCGTCGTCGGTCAGTTCGGGCAGGTCGGCCGCGTTCGGCGGAAGGATGAAACCAAGCTCACCGAGGAAGTCCACGACGGTCCGCAGGGGCAGGTCCGTCACGCGCGCCACCCAGGTCAGCTGGGCCAGGGAAACCCGCTCCGCCTCGTCGGGCGAGGGCTTGGTCTCGTACCCAGGCCACAACCAGGCGACAATGCTGCACTCTTCCTCGCTCCACTGTTCCCGGGCGGGGAACTCCGCCGGCACGATGAAGCCCAGCTCAGCCAGTCGCTGGGCGGCCCATGCGGTGCTGCGTTCGACCCTGACGGCACTGACACCGATCTGGGCCGCCGAGAGCGCGGTTCCGGGACTCAGCCAGCCGCTGGGGTCGCCGAGTGGCCGGAGCATCGGCAGATCGGTGAACGCGGCCGCCGCACAGCCGAGCAACGGCTCGACCCTGTAGCCCAGTTCGGTCAGTCGCTCGGAGGTCTCGGCGGGTGAGCGCTCGGTCCGCGAACTCAGTTTGAAGATGTCCGCCGAACGGACCGGAATCGCGGGATCACGCCAGTCCGACAGAGCCATGATGCTGGGCAGACCGGTGCGGGACAGCTGTTGGGAAGGTGTGTTCACGCCGGACAGCGGCCCTCGCAACCAGCTGTCGCAGGCTTGCCGCCAGCCCCTGATGAACACCCGGGAATCGCTGAGCAGCAGTAGATCCGACGGACGCGCCCGTCGCGCCGTATCGGTGTCGTCCAGTACGGCCGGTCCGCCGAGCCCGGCCCGGTAAAGGGTCCGCAGCCGCCAGCGCAGGACAGGCGGCGGCACGGTGAGCAAGAACGAGGCGAGTGCCGCCCGGTCAAGATGTTCGCGGTAGTGGCCGGTCACCAGGGGCAGCAGGTCGGTGTCGGCCGGGAAGCCTCCCACCTGGCCGAAGGGCGCCATGATGTCCTCGTCGAGTGGCCAGGCCAGGTCGGCCCGGTGCGCCTCCTCGGCCACCCGGTCCGCGAAGGCCACGGACCAGTTGCTCAATTCCTCCAGCCAGTCGGGGCCCAGCGGACCGTCCCCACGGGCAATGAGGCTCGGCAGGGCGGCGGTCATGCGGGCCCGTACATGGTCCTTGTCGTAGGAGCGCACCTTTTTGCGGTCCACGGTGAGTTCCGGCGCGTGCTTGTCGGTGAGGTTGACGACCGCCCCGAACACCCGGTCGTTGTAGTCGGTTTCCGCCAGCAGCCCGTCGGCCAGCAGAATGCCCTCGCCCTTGATCCACCACACGTCCGGCTGATGCGACGGGATGCACAGCGCGTGGCCGTTGGGGGCATGGGCTCGGGGGCCGTGGATCTCCAGGCTCTCCGGAGACAACTCGCCCGGCAGCCACTCGCGCGACCGCGCACCATGGGTCGCCGTCGTGAGGTACGGCGCCACCCACAGCACTTCCTCCAGCGCCTCCACGCACGACACCGACCTGCGCCGATTGCTGAGCAGCAGCTGCACGGTGGTGCCGGAGCCGTCGCCCGGTCCCAGGTCCTCCACCCGGAAGAAGTTGCCCGGTCCGGCGATCGTCACCTGCAACAGCCGGCCTGGGTGGCCTTCGCGTCCCATTCGGCAGGTTCGTACGACGATCTCGTCGGCCAGCATGAAGTAACTGAGCACCCCGATGCCGAACCGGGAGTTCGGATACAGCTCCGGTTTGGGATCGGGCAGCTGGGACCAGGCGGCCTGCTCCTCGACGTACTCCGGGAGATCGACGAAGCGGGCGCCGCCCTGGGAGAAGACGGTGCTGAGTTCGGTGATGCCCATGCCGATGCCGTTGTCGCGGCACTCCAGGTAGGCACGGCCGTCGGAACGGACACCCTGCACGAACTCGATCCGGCCCTCCCAGTCCGCGACCGCATGGCCCGTGCGGCGCAGGTACTGGGTGCGGCAGTCCCGGTAGCGGAGGGCGTCCAGTGCGTTCTGGTACAGCTCGCGTACGGCCAGCTCGCTGTTGCCGTAGAGCTCCTCGCCCATGAGGAGCTCCTGGACCCGGTCCTCGGCCAGTTGGAAGCGGATACCGTCGGAGAGCTGGTCGGGGGTGTTGCCGTCCAGGCGGACCCGGCTGCCGTCGGCGTAGGGCGGCAGGGTCCGCAGCGGGGCGAGGGCGGGTAGGTCGCCGCGGTTGATGTCACGCAGCAGTACGTCGACGCGGGCCGCGTGTTCGCGCAGGGCGACCTGGACCGCAGGGTGCGTGCACACGGCGTTCAGCGAGCGGCCGAGACCGGAGACTCGCCAGTCGGAGCGCTGCACGGTGGCCAGCAGGCCCTTCGGATCCACGCTGTCATGGACGCCGATGTGCTCGACGACGATCTCGGGCAGGTCGACCGGATCGACGGCCATCGCATGGGCCGCCTTCACCAGCGCGGCTACCAGGGCGGTGCGCACCTCGTGTTCGTCGCCGGTGGTGGCGGCGATGACGTCGTCGTCGTACGCCTGGAGCCCGCCGGGCCGTGGGGCGGCGGTGGCGCGGCGCATGGTGAAGGGGGCTGTGCGGTGTTCGCGGAGCAACCCCGCCAGTCGCTCCCCGGAGAGGGCGTCGGCGACCCAGGAGGGCTGGTCGCGGCGGGAAGTCACCTCCCCCAGCAGCGACTTGAGGCGTTCGGCTGTGTACAGTTCGGGCTGCTTTATGAGCCAGCGATGGAACAGCCACCATTTGATACGGCGGACCGAGTCACCGGAGTCCTTGCGGTGTTCCAGGGCATCGAGTCGACGCTTGAGGCGGGGGAAGCCTTGGGCGAACTTGTCGAAGCTGTGCTGGTCCGGGCCGTCGTTCACAGTCGCGTCGGGTGCGGCCGGTGCGTTGCGGTGAGGGGATGCGTCCATGGTGAGGACGCCGATCCGCTGCGCCGCTTCCTGGGCCCAGAACGTCTGGGCGACCAGGGGGAAGAGGAAGGCGAGCGCTGCCTCGGTCGGCGACAGTGTCACGTCCTTGGCCAGCTGGCCGACCAGGAACGCCAGCCGTTCATGGGCGCGTTCGGCCAGCACGGGGTCATGCCATGGATCGCCGCCTGCCGCCCGGGTCGCGTCCTGAGTCGTCCTCCGATACGTCTCCGCCAGCTGCCCGGCGAGAGCCCGGCAGACTTCTTTGATGGTCTCCCGGGTCGTGCCCTCCAGGGTGCGGTGCCAGGGGAACTCGTCGATGTCCCGCACCCAGGCGTGCACCTCGGCCCGCCGTTCGGCGCCCGGCAGCAGCGGAAAGTCTCCGCCGTCAGCCCCGGACTCGAAGGTGACCTTGACCTGCTGCGGCTGTCCGGCCTTGCCGTAGGCACGGTGATAGAGGTCGACCCGTTCCTGTACCTGCCCGGACAACTGCCGCAGGGAGAGGGTGTGCGGGTCCATGGCGATCACGTCGGCGACCGCGCGGGAGAAGAGACTGAACGACTCGCCTTGCTGCACCTCCACTTCGAAACCGGGACGGGCCATGTCCGTGTCCCGTACGAACAACGCCGATTGGGGCTTCGCGCAGGCATGCACGTAGGCGACCTTGCGGCGCAGTGTGCCGATGATCTCGGGAGCCCGCCACGGTCGGGTGCCGGGCACCGACTTGGTGTCCGGCACCCGGCCCTCGCGACAGGCGTCGATCAGGAAGACGACGCGTTCGCAGAGGGACTTCTCGACTTCTTTGTGCCAGCCGATCTCGATGCAGCCGTCGGTGAACGGCTCGGCCTCGGGGGCGTCCTCCGGCACCAGGTAGTCCCTGCCCTCGATGTGGATCCCGTGCCCACTCAACATGATGAGCAAGGTGTCGCCGGAGCGAGCATCGGCCAGGAACCGGTGGACGGCGCCGCGCACGGTGTTCTGCGTGATGCCGCGCCGGTTCTCCAGGATGTCGGCCTCGAAACCGCGGCTGGTCAGGACTTCGCGCAGCCGCTGGATGTCGTCGCGGACGAAGGGCAGGTCGCCGTAGCCGGGGATGTCGGAGTAGTCGCTCGCTCCGATCAGCAGGGCCTTGTGCTTGCTCGCCATGGGAGGCGCCGGCTCAGGCAGGCCGCTTGAACGTCAGCGTCAGGCTCCGGGCGCCCTGCATCTGTCCGGAGCCGATGAACTGGACCCCGCCACTCGCGGTGACCTGGAAGGAGAGCTGTGCCTCGGCCAGGGGAAGGGGACCACCTCGGTCGGCGACCTCCTGGAAGACACGCTGAAGGGCGTCGACGGCATCGGCCAGGTTCTTGCGAAGAGGTCCAAGCGGCACCGAACGCAACACGGAGTCGCCGTCACGGCTGAAGAAACTGCCCATGGTGTCGCTGTCCTGCGCTGCGAGGGCGATGTCCTCCTCCGTGGCCACGACCCAGAACGGCAGGGTCCGTGCGTCCTCGGCGTCCTGGACCGTGGTGCTTTCCGTAGCTCCTTCGGCTTCTCCGACCCGGACCAAGGCCTGCTCGCTCATGCCGTCTGGCTCCCCTCAGCCATGTCACACCCGTCGCCAGCTACGCGGGGCAGACAACTCTAGTTCCATCAGGGGAGTTTGTGTTCGGCGATGCTCGACTTCGTCAGCGGTCGGCCGGCTCATCGCAGCAGTTCGAAGGCCATCTCGTTCTCGTCCTCGCTCACCTTGGCGAAGCCGGCGCGGGTGACGACCGCCTGGGACGGGGTGTTGGCCGTGTCTATGGTCGCGAACAGGGAACGTACGTCGTCCCGGGCGAACGCCCAGTCGGCCAGGGTGCGGAGCGCTTCGGTCGCGTAGCCGTTGCCGCGGGCGGCCTCGGTCAGGTCGTAGCCGATCTCCACGCGGCCGTCCTCGTCGGGGGCGGAGTGGAAGCCCATGCCGCCGATCGCCCGGCCGTCCTCCCGGCGGACCAGGGCGAAGACGCCGAACTGGGGCCGGTGCACGCCCCCTTCGTACGCCTTCAGCAGGAAACCGGCGGCGTCCCGGGTGCCCTCGTACGGGCCGCCCTCGATCCACTCGAAGCCGCCGTCGCCGCCCAGGCGCAGGTCGCGGGCCTCGGCGGGGCGGATGCCGACGAGGTCGAGGCGTTCGGCGGGGATGACGAGGTTGTTGTACCAGCGCCAGCCGGTGACCGGGGCGCGGCCGGGCAGCTCGCCGCGGCCGGTGGCCCAGAGCAGGGTCTGCCAGGGCGTGGGACCGGGCTGGACGTGCGGGAAGAGGCGGGTGAGGACGGACTCGGCGAGCTCCTCGGCGGGCCGGTAGGGGAGCTCCAGACCCGTGGTCATGTCGTACGTGTGGAGCAGCACTTCGGCGATCCCCATCGCGGCGAAGCCCACGCGGTCGGCGCTGCGGAAGGGGTACGGGTGGAAGGCGCGGACCGTGCGCGGGGCCGTGCGGACGGTGGCGGCGAGCAGGGCGCCGGTGGTCTCGATGACGTGCAGCAGGCCGGAGTTGTCGGTGCCGTCGTCGAGCTTGAGCTCGAAGGGCACGTACGCGTCCTGGGCACGCCCGGCCAGATTTGCGGCGTACGCGACGAGGTCGTCGGCGACGTGGACCGCCGTCTCGTGGACGTTCCAGTCCAGCCCGCCCGCCGTCACCTCCGTCCAGTTCCGCGCCACCGCGGGCCGCAGCGCCGCGACACAGCCGGCGACGGCCTCTTCTATCTGATCCCCGCCCATTTCACGCATGGGCCGCACCCTAGGACGCCGGATCCCCGGCGGTCGACAGCATTTCCAGCTCCGCGGCGAGGTTGTAGCGGGCGGTCGGCTCCCACTCGGTCCGGCCGTACGGCGTTCTGAACAGCTGGGGCAGGTCGAGGAGTTGACGCAGGATCGCGGAACGGCCCGCGCGGAAGGCGTCGTTGGGCACGAAGTGATACTCCTCGCGCACCTCGGCGGTGTAGGCGGCGTACGCGGAGGGCGGGGCGGCGAGGATCGCGAGGTCGGCGTCGCACAGCACCTCGCCGTTGCGGTCGCCGGTCGCCGGGTCGTGGGTGACGGTGAGCCGGACCAGGCGGGCGACCTCGGCGGTCTGTCTCGCCGGGAGCCCGGCCTCGGGGAGGGCGCGTTCGGCGAGGCGGGCCGAGCGCTCCTCGTTCGTCGACCGGTCAGGCAGGTACACCGCGTCGTGGAACCAGGCGGCGAGCCGGACCAGGTCCGGGTCGTCCGCGTACTCCTCCAGTACGTCGATGCGGTCGAGGACCGCCGTGAGGTGGGCGACCGTGTGGTACCGGCGCTGGGGCTCCTGCCAGCGGCGGAGCAGTTCGTCGGCGTACCGGTGCGGGGAGGGCACGCAGGAGTCGTCGTCCCGTGACCTGAGGAAGGCGGTCAGCCAGCGGGAGCGCAGGGCGTCGAGATCGGCCATGCGCTCATTCTCCCGCCCGCCACCGACATCGCCCTAGCGTGGGGTGCATGACTGCTGCTGCTGACGACGCACGCGACCCCCTCCTTCCCGGACGTCTCCTCACCGTCGAGCGCGACGCGCTGATCCCGCTTCTGCGTTCCCGGCCGGACGCGGACTTCGCGCTGCCGACCGCCGCCTGTCCGGGGTGGACGGTGCGGGACGTGCTCGCACACTGTTCGTCCGCGCTGATCCGGGTGGTGGAGAGCCGCTTCGAGAAGGGCGTGTTCTCGCCCGAGTCGAACGACCGGGACATCGCCGAGCGCGCCGACTGGACGAACGCCCGGGTCCTCGACGAGCTGGAGCGTGGCATGACCGAGGCCGGGGACGTGATCGCGGGGCGGGCGGACGGGGCGCTGGACCCGGTCGCCCTGGGCGAGTGGGTGCACGCCGGTGACGTCCGCGACACCCTCGGGGAGCCCGGCGCCTACACGGGCGCGGGCCTGCCCCACGCGCTCTCCCTGCTGGCCCGGGTGACCCGGAAGCGGGGGCATCTGCGGCTCCAGGCCGACCTGGACGACGTGGACGAGCCGCTGCACCTGGGCGGGACGAGCGGGACCCGGACCCCGGCCCGCTTCATGGGCGACGCGGCGACGCTGGTACGGCTGTACACCGGGCGGTCGCCGAACGGGGCGTCGTACGAGCTGATGGGGGCGGACGCGGCGGAGCTGAACCTCTACGGCTGAATCCGGACGGTGTGTGACCGGGGCGGTCTCGCGGCCGTCGGTGTTCCCCGCGTACCCTGGATTGGACTAGACCTCCGGACTAGACCTCTTGCGAGGAGTGCGCGGGGTACACGGGGAACACCACGGAAGGGGCCCTATGAGCACGCGGGCAGTCCTGGAGGTGATCGCCCTCGACGCCGAGGACGCGGTCGCCGCCCAGGCCGGAGGCGCGGACCGCCTTGAACTGGTCACCGACATGGCGGCCGACGGGCTGACCCCGCCGCCTCGGACCTTCACCGCGATCCGGGCCGCCGTCGACATCGACCTGCGTGTGATGCTGCGGCTGGCGGACGGGTTCGCGGCGGGCGACACCGGCCGCCTGGTGGGGGTGGCCGGGGAGCTGCGGGCGGCCGGGGCCGACCAGTTCGTGCTCGGGTTCCTGGCCGCGGACGGCGGGGTGGACCTGGACGCGGTGGAGCGGGTCGTGGCCGCGCTGGACGGCTGCCGCTGGACCTTCCACCGGGCCATCGACCGGGCCGCGGACCGGGACGCCCTGCGCAAGCAGCTCGCCGACCTGCCGGGCCTCGACGCCTACCTCACGGCGGGAGCCGCGGAGGGCGTGGACGAAGGGCTGCCCAGACTGCTGGCCGAGGCACGGCGGCGCGGCGAGCCGGGGTACGAGCAGACGCTCCTGGTGGGGGGCGGCCTGCGGCTCGATCACGTGCCCGAGCTGCGTACGGCGGGCATCGACGCCTTCCACATCGGCGGGGCGGCGCGGCCGACGGGCTGGGACGGGGCGGTGTCGGAGGAGGCGGTGCGGTCCTGGCGCCGGGCGCTGGACGGGGCGACGGCCGCGGTACCGCGTTGACCGGCGCAGGAGGACCCCGGCCCTGTTCATGGGCCGGGGTCCCACCGGTGGCGGCGGCCGGGTCAGTCGGCGGCGAGCAGGTGGGCGGGGGCGATCCGGGACAGCCCCCGGATCGGCACCGTCAGCGCCGCCACCACCAGGGCGGTCGCGGCGAGCGTGGCCAGCAGCGCGGCGCCGGCGACCGTGAACAGGTGTCCGTGCAGCACGCCCCGGCCCAGTGACAGCACCCCGGCCAGACCGGCCACCGCGCCGGACAGGCCGCCCAGCAGAGCCAGTCCGATCCCCTCGTAGAGGGTCAGCTTCGCCAGTTCGCGGTTGGTCCAGCCGGTCGCCCGCAGCACCGCGAGATCGGCGGCGCGCTCGCGCTGCGAGATGACCAGGACGTCGATGGCGCCGGCGGCGCCCAGCAGCAGGGACAGGGCGACGCTGAGGTAGTCGGCCTCGCGCGCCTGCGCCACCACGGCGTTGCCGAGCAGCGATCCGGCCACTTCGCCCCGGAAGGCCAGCGTCAGGGCGAGCAGCACCGTGAAGGCGGCCACTCCCAGCGCCAGCCCTGCCGCACCCAGCAGCGTGCGGCCCCGCACCCGCAGCAGATTGAGCACGGCGAGTCCGGCCACCGAACGCACCGGGCGTGCGCGGCGGGCCGCCGTCACCGGGGGCCGGACGGCTTCCATCGGTCCCAGCCGGGTGGCGAGCCAGGCGGGGATCAGGCCCGCCACCGTGGCCAGCAGGAGCGCCACCGGGAGTACGAGGAGTGACTTGGCGCCCGCTTCCGGCTGTCCCAGCACCCGGCCCAGCACGTACGCGAGCACCGTGCCCGCCGCTCCGGCGGCGAGTCCGATCACCGCGAGTTCGCCGAGGACCAGGCGGAGTACTTCGCCGCCGCTCCAGCCCAGGCAGCGCAGCGTGCCGATCTCGGTGCGGCGTGAGCGCACCGAGGCCAGCGCCGCCTGGCCGAGGAAGAGCGCGCACACCACGAGGACCAGCACGAAGAGCACCGCGCTCTTGGTGTCCACGGCCCTGAGGATGCGCAGGGCCACGCCCTTGGCGACCCAACGCTCCGTCACCTGCGCCGAGGCGCTCAGCGCCACCGTCTGCGGGGCGGGCGAGCTGCCGACGGTGACGTCGACCTGGAGCCGGGGGTAGGCGGCCCGGATCGCCCCGGCCACGGCGTTCACCCGCGCCCGGGAGGCGGTGTCGACGCCGGTCACTCCGGCCACCCGGATCCTGATCGCGCTGACCGGCGCCTTGTCCTGGAGGCTCGGGACCCGGCGGCTCTTGGTGAGCGCGGTGATGGAGTCCATCGTCGTCAGCATGGTGGGCGGCGGGCTGACGTAGCCGCCCAGGTTGCGGTCGGGCTGCAGCGGCTTGCCGTGGAGCTTCGCCCGGGTCGCGCTGTCCGCGCCGGTGACCTGCGGCGTCTGGTAGGTCTCAAGCGGGGTGTCGGACAGTGCCGAGAAGCCGTGCAGTCGGCCGGTGTCGTAGCGGCCGACCAGGTGGACGAAGGGATTGGGCAGGCGCCCGGAGTCGACGCCGTCGCAGGTACCCAGCCCGATGCAGTCCGTGGCGGCGTGGCTGGTCACCTTCCGGTACTGGGTGCCCTGGTGGTTCTCCTCGGGGACGCCGGCGAACGGCTGCTGGTTCGAGTTGGTGACCCACAGGCTGCGCTTCTGCGGCGGCTTCGTCTGCGCGGCGAGGTCGCCGTCGGAGGTCCGGCGGTAGGTGACCGGGCCGACCGTCCAGTAGTCCCCGGTGTCGAACGAGTCCTCGGTCAGTGCCTTCCGGTAGCCCTTGCTCAGGTCGACCCGGGTCCTGCCCACCGTGGTGCCGTGCAGGCCGCGGACGAAGCTGTCGGCTGTCGGGTTGCCCAGTTTCGAGGGCAGCTCGGCCGGGTCGCCGACGTCGAGCCGCTGGACGGCGGCGTCGAGCGTTCCGGAGGTCAGCGGGTCGTTGCTGAGCAGCGCCGGGATGTAGGAGTCGTGCTGTCCGTGGACGCTCTTGGCGGACGACACCGTCCACGGCTTGTCCTGCTCGGTGAGCATCCGGCCCGAGGTGACGGTGGAGCCGAGGCCCACCAGCTTGTCCTCGGCCGCCGGGTCGATGGCGGACAGCAGCACGGGGTAGCTGACCGGAACGTCGATGGTGGCCTTGTCCCGGCCGGACTGGCAGTTCATCCGTGAGCTCAGGTCCGGGTCGAACGGCGACTTGTCCCTGAGGTCCTCGGCGATGATGTTCGGCTTCAACGGCAGTTGCAGGTTGAACTCGGTCTGCTCGGTCTTGTCCCGGTTGAAGTAGAAGCAGACGTCGTACTTCCCCTTGATCCGGTATCGCTGGGTGCTCTTGTCGACCGTGCCCGCTTCCAGGGTGTCGGACTCGAAGAGGTGGTCCGACTCCGACGCCGTCGTCAGGGGGGAGCGGGTGAGGTAGACGTACTCGTCGGAGGTGCGGTAGCTGCCAAGACCGGAGGTGAGCGTCGGGCTGATGCGCAGGATCTGCCGGGTCGCCTTGCTGTCCAGGAAGCGGGACACGTCCACGGTGACGGTGCTCGACACCATGAGGTAGCCGATGTTGGCGACCGGCGCGGCCACGTCGACCCCGGCCATACGGCCGATGCGCCGGTACTGGTCCATGGTGATGCCGCCGAACGTGCCGGACAGGAAGTTCGGCGCGACCAGTCCGCTCTGCCGCTCCACGTCCGTCTGCGAGTCGGGCGGGCGTACCAGGACGTCGTACGCGGACCGTGCGTTCTTCCGTACCGTGCCCACGGTGGTCGCCTGGCTCGTGCTCACCGTCGCGGTCAGCAGGGTGAAGCTGGTCGCCGCCACCAGGATCCCGGCGGCCAGGGCCAGCGCGCGCCCGCGCCGGCGCCGTAACTGATCGAGGATCATCGCTATCACGGGCGCAGGCCCCCCAGCCGGTGCAGCACGTCGCCGGACGGTGTGACCCGCTGGTCCGAGGTGATCCTGCCGTCCGTCAGACGCACCACCCGGTCGCCGTTGGCGGCGACCTCCGCGTCATGGGTGGCGATCAGCATCGTCATCCCGTACCGCTCGCGCAGCGACATCAGCAGGTCGATGATCTCCCGCCCGATCACGCTGTCCAGGTTGCCGGTGGGCTCGTCGGCCAGCAGCAGTCCCGGCCGGTTGACCAACGCGCGGGCGACGGCGACACGTTGCTGCTGGCCGCCCGACAACTGCGAGGGCAGGGCGTCGGCCCGGTGGTCCAGGCCGACCGCTTCGAGCAGTTCCATGCCGCGCGCACGCCGGTCGAAGTCCACTCTGCGCGGCAGGACGGGGGCGAGCACGTTGTCCAGGACGGTCAGCGCGGGCAGCAGGTGGAAGCGCTGGAAGACGAAGCCGATACGCCGCCGGTGGCGGTCCAGGTCCCGGGACACCAGCTCCGTGCCGTCGATCTCGACGTGCCCCTCGTCGGGCTGGTCCATGCCGCCCGTCACATGCAGCACGGTGGACTTGCCGGCGCCGGAGGGCCCGGTCAGCATCACCACCTCGCCGGCCGCGACCTCCAGGTCGACCCCGTCCAGAGCGGTCAGCCCGGGATACCGGCGGCTCACCCCGCGCAACGCCACGCTCACAGCCATAGATGAAGCCTCGCCCTCGTACATCGCGGCACCTGCATCGCCGCACATACATTGCGGCAATTCAGGGGTATGTTGTCACAATGTAGAAGGGACGTATATGCCGCTCCAACACGCCGTGCTCGCGCTGCTGACCCGGCGACCGAATCACGGATACGAACTCAAGGCCCGGTTCGAGGAGGCCATCGGCCCGCAGTGGGGCGGCCTGAACATCGGTCACCTCTACCAGATCCTCGAACGGCTGGTCCGTGACGGCTATGTCTCACGCTCTCAGGTCACGCAGACCGACCGGCCCGACAAGAACCTCTACACGCTCACCGAGGCCGGCGAGGCCGAGTTGCGCTCGTGGGCGACCACTGCCTGGGTGCGCGTCGGCGGCTTCCGCGACGAGCTGTTCCTGAAGCTCCTCGGGGCCTCCGCCCTGGGCCCGCAGGCCCTGACCGCGCTGATCGAGGCGCAGCGGCAGACGTACCTGTCCGAGCTCGCGGGCCTGGCACGGCAGCGCCGGGCCCACGCCGGCGAACCGCTGGTCGCCGTCCTGATCGACGCCGCCATCGCCCACACCAAGGCCGACCTCGGACTGCTGGACAGCGCCGCGCAGCATCTGGGCCCGCTCGCCGCTGCACACGGCGCCGCCGCGCAGGGCGATACCGACGAGGCCGGCGGTCACGGCGGGACGAGCGGGTCCCGCACGGAGTCCGCCTAGCTTGACGTCTGTCGTCAACGCCGGGGTCCGCCGAGTGGCCGCGCCGAGTCCTCACGCACCCGCACCGGGCGAGGGCCCCCAAGAGGCACCCTTTTGGCCGTGGTCACCCCCGCCACCCCCAGCGCCAGCACCGCGATCCCCGCCCCCACCAGCAAGAACCACCGATCACCGAACAAGGACAGCGCGAGACTCCCCGTACCTCCCGCCGCCGCCATCCCCAAATACGTCGCGCTGCTGCTCAGCGACACCAGCACCGGCGCGTCGGCGGGGGCGATGGAGGTGATCCGGGTGATCTGGGCGACCGCCAGCGCCCACCCGATCACCGGCGTGACCACCGACGCGGCGAGCGCCGTCGGCATCGTGCGCAGCGTCCAGGGTGCGGCCGCCGCCACCGCGACGTAGGCGGTGAGGGCCGACAGCACCACCACGCGCGGTCCCCACGCGTCCACCAGCCGCCCGCCCAGCTGTGAGCCGGCCACCGCAGCGATGCCGCTGACCAGGAGCAGCAGAGTCAGCCTGTCCTGGGAGCCGCCGGTCGCGGGGCGGGTGGCCACCGTGTAGTAGATGTAGGTCGTCTGGAAGGCCACGAAGATCAGGAACGTGGTGGCCGCCGCACCCACGACCCGCCGGTCGGCGAGCGGCGCCAGCCGCTCCCGGAGAGTCAACGCCGCGGCCGGCTGCGGGAGTTCCCGCAGGAGGAGGGCGAGTCCGGCGAAGGCGGCCGCGCCCAGTCCCGTCACCAGCCACATCGTCAGCCGCCAGTCCGTACGGCCGATCCAGGTGCCCAGCGGCACCCCGAGCGCCGTCGCGACCGTCAGCCCGCCCATCACCGTCGCGATGGCCCGCCCGCGCCGCTCCGGCGGTACCAGCGAGGTCGCGACCGCGCTCGCGGTGGGGGTGTAGAGGGCGGCCCCCACGGCGGCCAGCACGCGCGTGCCGAGCAGGGCGCCGTACGACGGGGCCAGCGCCGTGAGCGCGTTGGCGGCCGTGAAGACGGCCAGTGCGGTGAGCAGGGCGTGGCGGCGGGGCCAGCGGGCGGTCACCGTGGCCAGGACGGGGGCGAGGATGCCGTAGGCGAGGGCGAAGACGGTCACCATCTGTCCGGCGACCGAGATCGACACGTTCAGATCGCGGGCGACGAGCGGCAGGATGCCGGCCGTCACCATGCCGTCGGTGCCGACGGCGAAGGTGCCGAGAGCGAGCAGGAGCAGGCGTAGGCGCACGAGTCCCCCAGGTGCGTCGATACGAGAGCGCGCATGACGGTTTGACGTTGGTCAAACAATAGGGACTGTTGGATGATTGTCAAACGATGTGGAGGAGGGTGTGCCTGTGGGCGAGGAGGACGGCGAGTGGCTGCCGCAGCCGGATGCCGCGGAGATCGAACTGGTCAGGGTGCTGCACGCGTTCGGCGACCCGGTGCGGCTGATGCTGCTGAAGAAGTACGCGGGCGGTGAGCAGTTCAGCTGTGCGCCCGACGCGCTCGGCGTCGGCCATCTGCACAAGTCGACCGTCTCGCACCACATGAAGATCATGCGCGAGGCCGGGATCACCTCGACCCGCGCGGTCGGCCGCAACCGGTACGTCCGGCTGCGCCGAGCCGACCTGGACGCCCGCTTCCCCGGGCTGCTGGACGCTGTGCTGAAGGCGGTGCCGGAGGCGTTCTAGCCGCGGCGGAAGCGGGGGTGGGCGCCCGGCCGGGGGTGGGCGCCCGGCCGGTTCAGGTCAGCTGCGGCGGCAGCGGGGCCGCGTGGGTCACGATCAGGCCGGACACGGCCCGGGTGAGGGCCACGTACAGGCGGCGCAGGCCGGTGCGTTCGTCCGGTTCGCCGTCGACCACGGCCCCCGGCTCGTCGAGGACCACGTAGTCGTACTCCAGGCCCTTGGCCAGGGACGCCGGGACCAGGGTGAGGCGGGTCTCGGCCGTGGTCTCCTCGCCGGGGGCCAGGTAGCCGATGCCCGCCACCGTCAGCGCCTCCGCGAGCGCGGGCACGCGCGCGTCCGCCGCGATCAGGCCCGTCGAGCCCTCGTTGCGGAGCAACTCCTCGCACGCGGCGACCACTTCGGTGGTGTCCGCGATGGCGCGGAGGGCGAAGAAACCCGGGTTCTCACGGACCGAGGCGACCGGCGCGAGGCCGGGGGCGATGTGCGGGAGGAGCCGCGAGGCGTAGGTGATGACGTCCGTGGGGACGCGGAAACCCGCCGTCAGTTCCTCGATGACGCCGTCCGACTTGCCGAGGTGGGCCAGTGCCTCGGCCCAACTCCGCGTCGCCCAGGGCGTGGTGCCCTGTGCCAGGTCGCCGAGGACGGTCGCCGACCCGGTGGTGCAGCGGCGGCCGACCGCGCGGTACTGCATGGGGGACAGGTCCTGCGCCTCGTCCAGGACGACATGGCCGAGCGAGTGCGTGCGCTGGACGAGGTCCGTCGCCTCGTCGATCAGCACCGCGTCCGCGGCCGACCACCTGGCCGACTTGACGCTGCGCACCGGCTTCGCCCAGACGATCGTCTTCTGCTCGTCCTCGTCGAGGATCCCGGCGGCGTGCTCCGCGAGGAAGTCCGCGTCCGTGAGCAGGCGCAGGACGAGTTTCGCCGGGTCGACCGGCGGCCAGAGCTGCTTGACGGCCGCCTTCACCGCCGCGTTGCGGGCCACCGAGTCCTGCACGCGGTCGTCGGGCGCCTCTCCCGAGCGCTCCATCTGGACCAGCACGGCGTGCGCGATGCGCTGCGGCAGGGCTTCGCGCGCCGCGCCGTACCGGATGCCCCGGTCCAGCAACTCCCGGACGATGTCCTCCAGTTCGTACGCCGGGACCCGCCAGCGACGGGAGCCGCGCACTACCACGACCGGTTCGGTGGGCAGGGTGACGTGCGCCTGGACGGCCCTGCGCAGGACCTCCGCCATCCGGGCGTCGCCCTTGATGATCGCGGCGGGGGCGTCGTCGGTGCCGCGTACCTCGACGTCCTTCGCCACCAGGTCGTCCACCGTCGCCTGCTGCACGGTCAGCTCGCCCAGCGCGGGCAGCACCTGCTCGATGTAGTGCAGGAAGGAGCGGTTCGGCCCGATGACCAGGGTGCCGGTGCGGGCGAGCCGCTCCCGGTGCGCGTAGAGGAGGTACGCGACCCGGTGCAGGCCGACGGCCGTCTTCCCGGTCCCGGGGCCGCCCTGCACGCACACCGTTCCGCCGAGCCCGCTGCGCACGATCTCGTCCTGCTCGGGCTGGATGGTCGCCACGATGTCGCGCATCGGACCGACACGCGGGCGCTCGATCTCCTGCTGGAGCAGCTTGCTGGTACGGGCCGCCTCGGCGGGGTCGGAGAGGTGCTCGTCCTCGTAGGCGGTGATGTCGCCTCGGGTGTACCCGAAGCGGCGGCGCAGCGCGATGTCCATCGGGTCCTTCTTGGACGCCCGGTAGAACGGCTGCGAGACCGGCGCCCGCCAGTCGATGACCATCGGGTCGCCGTCGTGGTCG
The DNA here is from genome assembly GCF_042720695.1 of Streptomyces sp. NPDC058457. NCBI lineage: Bacteria > Bacillati > Actinomycetota > Actinomycetes > Kitasatosporales > Streptomycetaceae > Streptomyces > Streptomyces sp. NPDC058457. The sequence continues at coordinate 227,683 of NZ_JBHXLU010000003.1, forward strand.
TGCACGTGCCGGCGGCCGATGTAGAAGCGTTCGCCGTCCGCGCCCTCGGCCTGGTCGGCGCCGGGGGCGTGCAGGTAGTCGAGGCGGCCGAAGAAGAGCGGCGTGTCGCTGAGGTCGGCCAGCGCCTTGATGCGCTCGTCGATCTGGCGGGCCAGGACCTCGGCGTTGACCCAGTTCGCGGTGACGTTGCTGATGTCCAGTGACTCGACGTCCTCACGCATGGCGCGGAGGGCGGAGCGGGACTCGGCGAGGTGGGAGCGTTCGCGGGAGAGGGGGTCGGAGAGGGAATCGGGGTGCGGGTCCGCTAGCGGGTCGTGGGCGGGCGTGGACAAGGGGGTGCCTCCGAAGGCCTGCGGGTCGATGGCGCTCAGGTGTGGATGGCGCACTGGTGGCGATCAGCCGACCGGTTTCCGTCCGGGCGGCGGCACTCCGGGGGTGGAGGCGGGCAAGAGCGGAGATTGTAGTGAGGTGAGGGCGGGGGAGGCCAATGGATTTCCTGGGGGCAGGGGGCAGGAGGCCCGGGCGAAGGGCGAGGGGCGAGGGGGCGGGGGTGGCCCGTGGGGCGGCGGTGTGTTCTGGGGTGGTGGCCGGTTGAGGGGCGGTGGCCGGTTGAGAGGCGGTGGCCGGTTGAGAAGGCGGGTGCGGGCCGGTGGGGGCTTGTCGCGCAGTTCCCCGCGCCCCTTGGGCCGGCTGCCCGGCCCGGCAACGAACCGTCGCCCCTTCTGCGCCGGCCGATCGTCACCTGCGGGCGGTCGTGCTCTGTACTGCCGTCCCCTAGGGGAAGCGTCACCCGTCGGCTGGGGACGGGGTAGGGGACGGGGTCCATCGGGGGGTGGACGGGGGGATGCCGGAAATTGGACCCGTGGACCGATGCCGTACCTATGCCCGAAGTTCCACCATTGAGGCATGAGCGCAGCAACCATCCACCCAGCCCCCAGCGGCCCCCCGGGCGCCACGGCCCTCGACGGAGTCCCCCACACCCACCACCGCCTGGGCGACGCCCTGCGCGCCGTCAAGGTCTTCGTCGGCGCGGCGTTCAGCGTCGCGATACTCGGCGAGTACGGCGAGGAGACAGGCATACACCGCAAGTGACGGCATAGGGTCACCACCGTGCCGAACCGGACGGTGACGTCACCCCCTGCCGCCCCTGCCGCCCCACCCCTCCTTCTCTCCCTCCCCCTGTCCCTCTCCTTACTGACGGTCTCCCTCTGCTCCTTCGCCGCCCTCTGCGTCCTGCTCCACGCCCCGATGGCCGATCTGCTGGTCTACCGGGCCGAGGGCGAAGCCGTGGTCCACGGCGGTGATCTGTACGGCTTCACGGTCACCGAATGGCGGCTGCCGGCGACGTATCCGCCCTTCGCGGCGGTCCTGTTCGTTCCGACGACCTGGATCCCCGTCCCGGCCCTGAAGGTGGCGTTCCTCGCGGGCAACGCGCTCCTGCTCGCCTGGCTCGTCGCCCTCTCCGCCCGCCTGGCCGGCCGCACGGCACCCCTCCCGCTGCTGTGCGCGGCCACGGGGCTCGCTCTCTGGCTGGAGCCGGTCTTCCAGACGCTGCTCTTCGGCCAGGTCAACCTGGCGATCACCTGCCTGGTCCTGTGGGACCTGACCCGCCCGCCCGGTGCCCGTGCCAAGGGCCTGGCCCTCGGCATCGCTGCGGGCGTCAAACTCACCCCGGCGATCTACATCGCCTACCTGTTCCTCACCGCACGCAGAAAGGAGGCGGCCACCGCGACGGCGTCCTTCGCCGGCACGGCCCTGTTCGGCGCCCTTCTCCTGCCCTCGGCCAGCGTGGACTTCTGGACGCGGAGGGTGTTCGAGACCGGCCGGGTCGGCAAGGCCTGGATCGTCGACAACCAGTCGCTCCAGGGCCTGATCGCCAGGGTGGCGGGCGCGGAGACACCAGGCCTGGCCTGGGCCCTCCCGGCGACCGCACTCGCGGCGACGGGCCTGTGGCTGGCGACCCGCGCCCGCGCTCACCGCACCCCCCGCTACGACCGCCGGGGCATCCTGCTCACCGCGTTCACGGCCCTGCTGGTCTGCCCCGTCAGCTGGTCCCACCACTGGGTGTGGTGCGTGCCGCTGCTGGCGGTCCTGCTGGCCGAGGGCCGGATGTTCCTCGCGGCCACGACGGCACTCGTGTTCACGGCACGCACGATGTGGCTGGTGCCCCACGAGGGCGACCGCGACCTGCACCTGCCGTGGTGGCAGCAGCCGCTCGCGTCGCCTTACCCGCTGCTGGGGCTGGCGCTGCTGGCGGGTGCCGCGGTCGTCCTGCGAAGGCGCGGTGCCGCCCTGCCGGCCCGGCCCGGCAACCCCCTGCCGAGCGCTCGTCAGCCCTCCGCGAGGAGCTCGTCGGCGTCCATGATGCGGTAGGCGTACCCCTGCTCCGCCAGGAACCGCTGCCGGTGGGCGGCGAAGTCCTGGTCGATCGTGTCGCGGGCGACGACGGAGTAGAAGTGGGCCTGGTGGCCGTCGGCCTTGGGGCGCAGCACGCGTCCCAGCCGCTGAGCCTCCTCCTGCCTCGACCCGAACGTCCCCGACACCTGGACGGCGACCGTCGCCTCCGGCAGGTCGATGGAGAAGTTGGCGACCTTCGAGACGACCAGCACGCTGATCTCGCCCTCGCGGAAGGCGTCGAAGAGCTTCTCGCGCTGGGCGTTGGAGGTCTCGCCCTTGATGACCGGGGCGTTCAGGTGCTCGCCCAGCTCGTCGAGCTGGTCGATGTACTGGCCGATCACGAGGATCTGCTGCCCCGCGAAGCGCTTCACGATGGCCTCCGTGACCTTCCGCTTGGTCGCGGTGGTCGCACAGAAGCGGTACTTCTCCTCGGTCTCGGCGGTGGCGTACGCCAGCCGCTCCGACTCCGTCAGGTTCACCCGCACCTCCACGCAGTCGGCGGGTGCGATGTAGCCCTGCGCCTCGATCTCCTTCCACGGAGCGTCGAACCGCTTGGGCCCGATGAGGGAGAACACGTCCGATTCTCGGCCGTCCTCGCGCACGAGGGTGGCCGTCAGCCCCAGCCGCCGGCGCGCCTGCAGATCGGCGGTGAACTTGAAGACAGGAGCCGGCAGCAGATGGACCTCGTCGTAGACGATCAGCCCCCAGTCGCGGGAGTCGAAGAGTTCGAGGTGCGGGTAGACGCCCTTCCGCCTGGTCGTGAGCACCTGGTACGTGGCGATCGTGACGGGCCTGATCTCCTTGCGCGTCCCGCTGTACTCCCCGATCTCGTCCTCGGTGAGACTCGTCCGCTTCACCAGCTCGTGCTTCCACTGCCGGGCCGAGACGGTGTTGGTGACGAGGATCAGGGTCGTCGACTTGGCCTGCGCCATGGACCCGGCGCCGACCAGCGTCTTGCCGGCACCGCAGGGCAGGACGACGACGCCGCTGCCGCCGTGCCAGAAGTTCTCCACGGCCTGCTTCTGGTACGGCCGCAGCGCCCAGCCGTCCTCGGCGAGCTCGATCGGGTGGGCCTCCCCGTCCACGTATCCGGCGAGGTCCTCGGCGGGCCAGCCCAGCTTCAGCAGGGTCTGCTTGATCTGCCCGCGCTCGGAGGGGTGCACGGCGACGGTGTCCGGGTCGATCCGGGCGCCGACCAGCGGGATGATCCGCTTGGAGCGCAGGATCTCCTCGAGGACCGGCCGGTCGGTGGTGGTGAGCACCAGCCCGTGTGCGGGGTGCTTGCTGAGCGTCAGCCGCCCGTACCGGTCCATCGTCTCGGCGATGTCCACCAGCAGCGCGTGCGGCACCGGATACCGGCTGAACTCCACCAGCGCGTCCACTACCTGCTCGGCGTCGTGCCCGGCCGCCCGCGCGTTCCACAGCCCCAGCGGGGTCACCCGGTAGGTGTGGATGTGCTCCGGTGCCCGCTCCAGCTCGGCGAAGGGCGCGATCGCCCGACGGCAGTCGTCGGCCCGCTCGTGGTCGACTTCCAGGAGCAGGGTCTTGTCGGACTGGACGATCAGCGGACCATTCACGCGCGGCACCCTTTCCCTCCGGCTCGTGCGGCCATCGCCATGGCGGCCATTGTCACGGGCCAAAGTTCCAGTGTGCCTCATACGCGAACGATCACCTTCGCCGATGGATGGATCGTGCACGTCCGCGCCCGGCTTTTGGGGGCGTCTGATCGTCCGGTGCAACCTTGGGTCCGTTTCGGGTGTCATGTCCGAGGGAGCCACGGATACGCGTGGCCCGGTGGGGAGGTTGGGGTGACGTCCGTACGCATCTGGGGACCCGGCGCGGGGGCCGTGGTGGTGCTGGTGGCGGCCGGGGTGTGGGCGCGGGGGTCCAGCGCTGTGGACGCCGGTCTGTGGGCCGAGGTACGCCCTGCGGTCGAGGCGCGGCTGGTGGCGCAGTCCGCCGGGACCGGGCCCGGGGAGAGCGAGCCCGCTCTCCGGTCGCGGTGGTTCTGCCGGGCGGAGGCGCTGGACCTTCAGGAGAGCGGCGGCCGGGTGCGGGCCGGCATCAACAGCCTGTGCGAGGAGTACGGGGAGCATGCCGGCGCCCTGGTGCTGTGCGGTGGCGCGGAGATACCGGAGGTGGTCCGACTGGAGCGGGACCCGGCCGACGGCGGCTATCGCATCGTCTCCGAGGAACAGGCCCCGGAGGACGACGGCTACGGCGAGTGGGAGGAGAGCCACTTCAGCCATTACGCGGCGTCCCGCCTCGACCGGGGGATGACGTCCACCGGTCTGCGGACCGCGGCCCGCACCCACTTCGGCCTGCCGGCCGATGCGCCGGTACGGGACTGCTGACGCTCCGCTGGAAGCGCCGGGGAGTGTCTGCCGTCGTTCGGCTGCGGCGCCGTTGTGGCTGGTCGCGCAGTTCCCCGCGCCCCTTTCGGGGCGCTTCGGTTCGGGGCGCTTCACAGTTCGGGGGGCGCCTCAGTCCTCCGCGAGTTCGGCCACGCCCGTCACGCGGTGCAGGGGGTAGGTGCGTACCTCGTCGGCCGTGTGGTCGTATGCCGTGACGAAGCCGCCCTCGACGCGGATCGGGGCGATGACGCGCTGGGTGGCGGTGCCCTCGGCGTTGACGTAGCCGATCCAGACGGTGTCGCCGGTGAGGACGGCGGCCTGCATGGTGGCGAGGGTCTCCGCGGGGGTGGTGCGGGGGAGTTCGCCGCCCCTGACGGCGGCGCCGGTGGACCTGCGCGGGGTGGTGGCGGCGAGGTCGCCGGCGCGGATCGCGCGGATCGCCGCCGCGAGGAGGGTGGAGTCCGGTGGCGGCGGGCCGTCCGGGACCGGCTCGGGGGCCGTGCGCGGCGGGGTGCGGTGGGCGTGGGCGCGGGTGATCAGGACGTCGCCCTCGGCGGACTCGGCGGCGGGCGCGTAGCCCATCGCGCGCAGGCCTTCCAGGAGGGCGGCCGGGTCGGCCTGGGTGGCGAGCACCGTCGGGGCCAGGCGGCGCAGGCGCAGCCCCGACGACCGTTTGTCGGCCATGATCTCGTTCAGGACGGTGTCGTCGTCGCAGCGGACGTACGCCGAGGCCGCGCCCACCCGCAGATGGCCGTGCCTGCGGGCCACGTCGTCGATCAGGTAGGCGAGCGGCTGCGGAACCGGCGTGCGGGAGTGCGTGGCGAGGAAGGCGTGCAGGTCGGTGGCGGTACGGCCGGCGTCCAGGGCGCGGCGGACGGAGGCGGGCGTGAAGCGGTAGACCGTGGCGCCGCCCTTCGACTCGACGTCGGCGAGGACGCCCAGCGCGTCGGCGAGCGGGCGGCGCAGCGGGCCCGGGGCGACCGCTGTCAGGTCGGCCTGGAGCAGCACGTGGTCGAGGGGCTCGGGGAGGAGCGGGGCGAGCAGCCGGCCGGCGGTCGCGGCGGCGACGGCCTGCTCGGGCGGCGAGAGGGGAGCGGGGGCGAGGAGGCCGGGGGCGGGATGGTGATGGTGCACGGGGAGTTTGTCGCCGGGGCCGGCGGGCCGCGTGGGCGAAGCCGCCGTCGACCCGGACCCGGCCGAGGCTGCGGCTGCGGTCGCGGCCGGTGCGCCGAGGAGTGCGCGGCCGTGCGCCGACAGCGCCCCGCGGCCCGTCACGCCCAGCAGCTCGGCCTCCGACAGGGTCCAGCGGGCCAGCCGGCCGCGCAGGTCGTCCTCGCGCTGCTGTGGGCCGCGCAGCGGGCGTTCCCAGCCCAGCCGGGCCAGCACCGAGTCGGCGGCCGGGGCGGTGCCCTCCGGGAGCACGGCGAGGAGGGTGAGCACCCGGTGCCGTACCTCGGGCGCGGCGGAGCGGTCGAGGCCGGGGCCGAGGGCCGACAGGGCGCGGTCCTTGGCGTCCCGGCCGCCGACCAGGCCCGAGGCGCGGGTCGCGGTCAGCCAGGCCTCCGCCAGCTGGGCCCAGCGTTCGGCGCGCGGCCGGTCCAGCCACTCGTCGTAGGCGGGGGTGGCCGCGTACCGCTCGTCGGCCTCGCCGTCGGAGGCGAGCAGCCCGGCCGCGTACGCCAGCTCGACCCAGAAGGCGGCGATCGGCTCGGGCAGGTCCAGGGCGACGGCCGTCCGCTTGAGGTCCCGGACGCTCAGGCCACCGGCCCGCAGCACCGCGGGACCGCCCTCGTCCCAGTCCTTCAGCAGCTCCTCGACGGTCACGAGCGCGGTGTACGCCTGTCCGGCCGCGGTCGCGTCCACAACCTGTGGACGGTGGGCCGCCGCCGGCTCGACGGCCGGGGGCACGGGCTCCGGTTCGCGGTGCGCCCGGCCCTCGCGCAGGTGCAGGGCGACCTCGCGGGGGAGGACCACCGTGCCGGGCGCGGTCGGCAGCAGCAGGCCGCGGTCGAGGAGCCAGCGCAGGTGGGCGGCGGGTTCGGGCGTGACCTGGCCGTACGGCGGCCCCCAGACCAGCCGGGAGAGGACCTCGCGGGACTCGGCGGGCGCGGCGGCGAGCAGCTTCGCCATCTTCCTCCGGTGCCCGAACAGCTTGGTGAGCGCGTTCACCGCGGACACCGGGTCGTGCGTGGAGGGCAGCCCGGCCGCGGCGACGATCTCCTGGATCCGGCCCGGCGACATCCCCGAGGTGGCCTCCCGCACGGTCGGGCCAAGACCGGTCGGCGAGGGATGCTGCGCGGACGGGGCGAGCACCTCCCGCGCGGTCCGCACCAGCCGCAGCCGGTCGTCGTCGCCCCACACCAGCGCCTGGTCGCGGAGCGCGGCGACGGCACGCGGCAGCTCGCCGGTGACGACCGGGTCCCCGTCGTCACCGGCCATCAGGCCCAGCAGCTCCTGGTACGACGCCGGGTCGCCGGCCACCGCCAGCGCCTCCGCGGTCTGCAGGGCGAACCGGTCCAGGCGTTCCAGGGCACGCAGCACCGAGGCCCGGGTGCCGGCCCGGGTGGCCAGCTGGGTGAGGTCGGTGGGGACGGGGGTGATGAGGTCGGGGCGGGCACGCAGCAGTACGGCCAGGGAGGCGTCGTCCCTGGCGCGAAGCGCCTCCGCGAGGGAACGCGGCGGGGTGGCCGGGTTGCTCATCCGACCCACGGTAGCGGGTGCGGGGTGGACACCGGGATCACCTGTCCCCCCGCCGTTTCTGTGTAAGGAGCAGCCACCGGGCGAACGGAACGTTGCGCAGATGTCCGGCGAATGAATTTCATCGGGAGGATCACGGCAGTTCCGGCAACACACGGCACCCGCTCGTCACCCTGGGCTCCCTGGCAACCGCGCGATGTCAACAACACGGCGAGGCAAGGCGATTCGGGGGATGCGGTCGTGAGAACGCTCGGCGTCGAACTCAATTTCAACAACGTCGTCGCGATCTTCAGCGTCGTGATCCCGGTACTGGCGTTCGTGTGGGAGTTCGTCGTCATCCGCCGCAAGCGGCTCGGCTACCGCCTGCAGATGGACACCCTGGCCACGGACACCGCGCACGCGCCGAGCGCCGACGTGCTGGCGCGGATGCGGGACGACGGGCACGAGCTGGTGGAGCCGTCGTTCGTGCTGGTGCGGATCGAGAACGCCGGCTGGCGGGAGATCGTCTCCGGCGACTACCTGACCCCGCTCGAGGACAGGACCGGTATCCGCGTGCTGTTCCGGGACCGCCGGGTCGTCGGCATGGCCGTGACCGAACTCAGCCAGCCCGCCCTCCGCCACTTCTTCGTCACCACCCGCGACGGCAGGACCCAGGAGACCGACGGCTTCGGGAAGGACTGGGAGGACGGCTTCGGCGTCATCCGGCTGCCCAAGGTGACGCTGAACCCCGGCGCCCACTACAAGATCCTGGCGGTGCTGGAGCGCCGGGGCGGCAGCGCGCACGCGCCCTTCCCGGCGCCGGAGTTCCAGGCCGCGGTGACCGGGGGCATGGACCACTCCTTCGCCTGGGTGCGCTGGCTGGCCCGGCTCAAGCTGGCCCACACCGAGAGCCACACCTTCGCCTCCAGGCCCGCGGTGGGCGGTCTGGCCCTGCTGGCGGTGGCGGTCCTGGTCCAGGCGAGCCTGACCCTGTTCTTCCCCGCCAAGCCCGCCCCGCTGGACTGCGTCGGCGGCACGCTGCACCTGTCGGGCTCGACCGCGTTCGCACCCGCGGTGACGGCGGCGGCCAAGCAGTACACGAAACTGTGCGCGGCCAAGGGCGCGGACATCCCCATCGACGACGGCACCTTCCAGAGCAGCACCGACGGCCTCACCACGCTCCAGCAGGCCGGGAGGGCCGCCGGCATCAAGGGCGACGCGGGACTCGGCGACCACATCACCTTCACCGACGGCCCGGCGGAGGGCAACCACGCCCAGCTGCTGCCCCGGCCGGTCGTCTACTCCCTGTTCACCCTCGTCGTGAACGACGACGCCGACGTCCACAACCTCTCCCTCCAGCAGATCCGCGACATCTACGCCGGCAAGGTCAGGAACTGGTCCCAGGTCGGCGGTCACGACGTCCCCGTCCACCTGATCAACCGCCACCGCGGCTCCGGCACCCGCAACGCCCTCGAACAGCGGGTCCTCGCGGGCAAGTCGGTACCGGAGGCCGACGTCAACGACTGCGCGGCGCTCAGCTCGGACAAGTACGGCGTCTGCGAGGTCAACACCACCGACAGCCTGCTGGACGCCGTGAGCGCCGACCCCGGCGGCCTCGGCTACAGCGAGGTCAGCAGCGTGCCGGCCGGCAACCTCGGCAAGCTGGACGTCGGCGGCATGCCGCCCACCCTCGAAGGCGTCGAACAGGGCACGTACCCGTACTGGCAGACCGAGTACGCCTACACGTACGGCGAACCGCCGGCCGGCTCCATCGCCGCCGCCTTCCTGCGCTACCTCACCGACCAGGGCGGCAAGGACATCCTGCGCGAGTACGGCAACCGCCCCTGCTCGGAGACCCGCTACCCGCTGGTGTGCCGGCCGACATGAGCCGTGGCCTGCGCTACCGTCGTTCCGACGGGGTATCCAACGCAACGCACCGGCCCCGGAGGGGACTTCGTGGGTATCGAGAGCGATCAGGTCGTCTACGAGTATCTGAGCCGCGTCGGAGACATCGCGCACCAGCGCCAGCTGTCGTCGGCCGAGCGGATGCGGCTGGTCTCCGGGCTGCGCAACGACATCGACCGGCAACGGGCGAAGGCGACCGTCGACAGCCCCGCCGCGGTACGGCGCATCCTGGACCGGCTGGGCACGCCCGACGAGGTCGTCGAGGCGGCGGGGGGCACGGCGGGCAGTGCACCCCAGTCGCCGCCGGCGGCCGCGGTCCCCGCCCAGCGGGACCCGGCACCGCCCTCGCGGCCTGAGGACGCGCGCCGCGTCGTACCGCGTCCCCGGCCCGCCGAGCCGGACGATTCGGCGCCGCCGCGCGACTGGTGGCGGGTGGACAGCAGCCCGTTCGGGGACGGGGACGGGGTGCCGGGGTTCGTCGGCGGGGTGGAGATCCCCGAGCTGCTCAGCAGGCCGCGGTTCCGCAAGGAGGAGCCGGAGGACGAGCCGGGCGAGCCGGGCGAGCCGGAAAAGGCCCCCGTCGTGGAGGAGGCCGCGCCGTCCGGACGACGCCGGATCCGCGTCGTCCCCCGCCCCGGGACCGGCTGGAGCAACCCTCTTCTCCTGCTCGCCGCCGCCGCGCTCGTCGCGGGCGCGGTGCTCGGCAACTGGTTCGCGCTCGTCGTCGGCTGGGCCATCGCCTACGGGTCGCGGCGGCTCACCCCGGCGGAGACGAAGCTGGCGGTGATGTGGGTACCGGGGCTGTCCGTCGCGGCCGGGCTGGTTTGGCTGTGGGGACGCAGCGCCGGGCGGTGGGGCACCCCGATCGCCCAGGGGCAGATGAGCGGCGCGGTGGGGGAGACATGGCCGTGGGTGGTACGAGGCGCTGCGCTGGCCTCGGCCGTGTTTGTGGTGTGGCGGTCACAGAGGTCGCGGTAGCGGGCGGGCGGTGCGTTGTCGGCCGCGGGCCGGTGGGGGCTGGTCGCGCAGTTCCTCCCCCAGCCTTCGGCCGGGGGTACCCCCAGCGCCCCTTACGGGGCGCTGCAGTCGCGTCAGCGGCACCCTGCCAGCGCCGGTAAGCGTCCCCCCCCGGCCCCCAGCCCCTGCCCACCCGCACACCCTGCACAATGGCCCATATGACTTCTTGCCGCCCGCTCACCGTCGGCTTCGATCTCGACATGACCCTCATCGACTCCCGTCCGGGCATCCACGCGGCCTACCTGGCGCTCGCCGAGCGGACCGGGACGTACATCGATGCCGATCTGGCGATCACCCGGCTGGGGCCGCCGCTCGCCGAGGAGCTGATCCACTGGTTTCCGGCCGAGCGGATCGCGGAGGTGAGTGATCTGTATCGGGCCATGTACCCGGAGATCGCCATCGCGGCGACCCCCGCCATGCCGGGTGCGCGGGAGGCGATCGCCGCAGTGCGGGAGGCCGGCGGGAAGAGCGTGGTGGTCACCGCGAAGTACGAGCCGAACGCGAAGCTGCACCTCAGCCACCTCGGCATAGTCCCGGACGCCGTCGTCGGCGACCTGTGGGCCGAGCAGAAGGCGGTGGCGCTGCGCGAGCACGGCGCGGGCGCGTACGTCGGCGACCATGTCGGAGACGTACGCGGGGCGCGCAAGGCGGGAGCCCTGTCGGTGGCGGTGGCCACCGGGCCCTGCGATGCGGAGGAGCTGCGCGCGGCCGGTGCCGACGTGGTGCTCGGCGACCTCACCGAGCTGCCCGCCTGGCTGGCCGGCTACCGCGGGGACGGCTACCGGGAGGACGCCTCCCGCGCCTGACGGCGTCCGGCCGCGACCGACTGGAGCACTCCGGCGGCCGCGACCAGGAAGCCGACGCCCATGAGCATGCTCAGCAGGTACATGTACGTCGGAAAAGGCTTCGCACCGAGGAACAGCGGTATCACGGTGACGAGTGTGGCCACCGTACCGATGAAGAAGACCACGGCACCGGTACGGACCAGTCGGTCACCGGGCCCGGCGGAATTCGCTTGGGTTTTGTCACGCACTCGACCAGGGTAGTTCCCTGCCCGAAGGAACAACCGGGCGACGTCTTGTCACGCGCCCGAAGACCATTAGCCTTGGTACCGGCGGGTCGTGGTCGACCCGCCCGAGTGCTATCAAGGCCCGTTCCAGAGCTGTTGCATTCAGAAGTTTTCCGAGCAGTTTCCGACGAGATACGAGGACGAGGACAGACGTGCCTACCGGCAAGGTCAAGTGGTTCAACAGCGAGAAGGGCTTCGGCTTTCTCTCCCGCGACGACGGCGGTGACGTCTTCGTCCATTCCTCGGTTCTCCCCGACGGGGTCGACGCACTCAAGCCGGGCCAGCGCGTGGAGTTCGGCGTCGTCGCCGGTCAACGCGGTGACCAGGCACTGTCGGTGGTCCTGCTCGACCCCACTCCGTCGGTCGCCGCCGCCCAGCGCAAGAAGCCGGACGAGCTGGCCTCGATCGTGCAGGACCTGACGACCCTGCTCGAAAACATCACGCCGATGCTGGAGCGCGGCCGTTACCCGGACAAGGCCGCCGGATCGAAGATCGCCGGGCTGCTGCGCGCGGTCGCGGACCAGCTGGACGTGTAGCCGCGTAGGAGGCATATGCCTCTCGGAGGCGGGTAAGTCCCGTGCGCTTTCTTACGGGAAATCGAGTGCGTGCGGGCCGAGGGGCGGGACGAGTCCCTCGGCCGCCGCGCGGGTGAGCAGTCCGCGGACCGCCGCGTAACCGTCCTCGCCGAGTTCCGAGGTGAACTCGTTGACGTAGAGCCCGATGTGCTGGTCGGCGACGGCCGGGTCCATCTCCTGGGCGTGGGCCATGACGTACGGCCGGGAGACCTCGGGATCGTCCCAGGCCGCGTGGACGGAGGCGCGGATCGAGTCGGCGAGGCGGGTGAGCGCCTCGGTGCCGAGGGAGCGCTTGGCGATGATCGCGCCCAGCGGGATCGGCAGGCCCGTCGTGTTCTCCCAGTGCTCGCCCATGTCCGCGAGCTTGTGGAGGCCGTAGTTCTGGTAGGTGAAGCGCGCCTCGTGGATCACGAGCCCCGCGTCGACCTTCCCGTCCCGCACGGCCGGCATGATCTCGTGGAAGGGCATGACCACGATCTCGCCCACGCCACCGGGAAGGGTGTCGGCGGCCCAGAGGCGGAACAGCAGGTACGCCGTCGACCTCTCGCTCGGTACCGCGACCGTACGGCCGGTGAGGTCCGCCCCGGCCTCCCGGGTCAGCACCAGCGGCCCGCAGCCCCGCCCCAGCGCACCCCCGCAGGGCAGCAGGGCGTACTCGTCGAGGACGTACGGCAGCACGGCGTACGACACCTTCAGCGCGTCCGACTCGCCACGCTCGGCCATGCCGTTGGTGATGTCGATGTCCGCGAAGGTCACGTCGAGCGCGGGCGCGCCCGGGACGCGGCCGTGGGCGAGGGCGTCGAAGACGAAGGTGTCGTTCGGGCAGGGCGAGTACGCGATGCGCAGCGAGTCAGCGGTGGTCATGTGGGTTCCAACTCTCCAGGGCGGGCACGAGCTTCCCGAAGGCCTCGGTCAGGGCGGCCAGGGCGTCGCCGATGCGCCAGGCGGCACGGTCGCGGGGGCCGACGGGGTTGGAGACCGCGCGTATCTCCAGCACGGGCACGGCGTGTGCGGCGGCCGCCTCGGCGACGCCGAAGCCCTCCATGGCCTCGGCGAGGGCACGGGGGTGCCGGGCCAGCAGTTCGGCCGCGCGGGCGGCGGTTCCGGTCACCGTGGAGACGGTGAGCACCGCTCCGGGGTGAGCTCCGACAGCCTGGACTGTCACTCGTACGAGTGAATTTGGCGGACGGTGGCTGACGGTCCCGAAGCCCAGTTCGGTGACCGGCAGAAATCCGTCGGCCGTCTCGGCACCCAGGTCGGCCACGGTGATCTCGTCGGCGACGACCACGGAGCCGACGGGCGCCATCGGCTGGAAACCGCCGGCGATCCCGGCGGAGACGACCAGCGCGTAGGGGCGGCCGTCGAGGGCGGCGGCGGTGAGGGCGGTCGCGGTGCCGGCGGCGGCCAGGGCCGGTCCGACCCCGGCGGCGAGGAGGTCGTACCCCGCGCGGGTGCGGTGCAGCAGGGCCGAGCCCGGCAGCCGCACCTCGCTCGTCCCGCCCGGGAACGCCCTGGCCACCGCGTCCCGTTCGGCCGGGACCGCGGTGGCTACGAGAACGCGTGCGGCGGACGTGGTCAGGCGTCCTTCTTGAGCTTGAAGGACCACAGACCCAGCACCGACTTGTCGCCCTCCTTGATGGAGACGAGGGTCGAGTTGCCGGAGGCGCCGTACTGGGCGTTGAAGAACACGCTGCCCGGGATGGTGCGGTAGGTCTTGGTGCTGGAGTCGGTGAGCGCCTGACCGTTCATCAGGATCGTCCAGCCGCTGTCCGCGATCTTCGGGTCGACGCCGAAGCGGACCGTGTCGTCCGGGTCCACCTTGATGGACTTGATCCCGGTGTCCTTCAGGCACTTCGTGAGGGAGGCCGTGTCCAGGGCCTTGCCGTCGTTGTAGCAGGTGGCCTCGGAGTTGACCGAGTTCGTGCCGACGGTGATCGTGGCGATCGGCGTCGGCTTGTCACAGGCCGACAGGACGAGCAGTCCGGCGGAAACGGCGCCGGCGGCGGCGACGACGCGGCGGCGTCGCGAGCGGGAGTGCAGCGTGGTCATGGCCGAAGGCTATCGGGCACTCTCGGCCGTCTCCCCATGTGGGGTACGGCGTGCCCGGTTCGTTACGCCACTCGCGGTCTGGGGTGGGTGCCGTGCCGGGCGGAGCCGAGCAGGCCGCGCAGGGTGGCCAGCCAGCCGGCCGCCACGATCGCGGCGGCCACCACCAGTCCCAGGGTGCCGTTCAGCGGCATCACGATGCCCACCGCGCCGCCGAACACCCAGGCCACCTGGAGCAGCGTCTCCGAACGGGCGAACGCGGACGTGCGCACCAGTTCCGGCACGTCCCGCTGGATCAGCGCGTCCAGGGACAGCTTGGCCAGCGCCTGCCCGAAACCGGCCACCGCCGCCAGCACCGCCACCAGGAAGGCGCCGAAGAACAGGGCCGCGACGATCGCCGTACCCAGCACCAGGGCCACCGCCGCCACGATGATGATCTCCGGCGCCCGGGAGCGCAGCCACGATCCCACCGCCGTACCGAGCGCGTTGCCGACGCCCGCCGCCACCCCCACTATCCCCAGCGACACGGCCGCGCTCTCGCCGGTCAGCGGGTGCTCGCGGAGCAGGAACGCCAGGAAGAAGATCAGGAAGCCGGAGAGGCAGCGCAGGGCGGCGTTGGCGCCGAGGGCATGGGTGACGGCGGGCCCGACCGTCCGCAGCCCCGGCCGCTTCGTCCCTTTCCGCAGCGGGCCGTGCAGATGCTCCTCGTCGGCGGCGAGCAGCGCCACGTCCTCGCCCTTGGCCGAGTCGACCTTCGGGGGGAGGGTGAAGGAGAGAAACGTCCCGGCAACGAAGATCACGAAGGCGCCGTAGAGCGGCCAGGGGTCACCGACGGCGTGCAGCCCGGCCCCGATCGGGGCGGCGACGCCGGTGGCGAGGAGCCCCGCGAGGGTGACCCGCGAGTTGGCCTTCACCAGTGAGAACCGGGGCGGGAGGAGTCTGGGCACGACGGCACTGCGCACCACGCCGTACGCCTTCGACGCGACCAGCACCCCGAGCGCGGCCGGATACAGCTCCAGGCTGCCGCTGGCCACCGCGCCCGAGATGATCAGCGCGAGCAGCGCCCGGGCGAGCATCGCGCCGGCCATCGCGGCCCGGCGGCCGTGCGGGAGGCGGTCGAGGAGGGGGCCGATGACCGGGGCGAGGACGGTGAAGGGCGCCATCGTGATGGCGAGGTAGAGGGCGACCCGCCCCCGGGCCTCGTCGGTGGGCACGGAGAAGAACACGGTGGAGGCGAGCGCGACGGTGATCATCACGTCCCCCGCGCCGTTGACCGCATGCAGCTCGATCAGTTTCCCCAGCCCGGACTCGCCGGCGCCGTGCGCGTGGGTGGCCTTGCGGATGCCGCGGGCGGTTCCGGTCACCGGGAGGTGCAGGGCACGCCCGACGGAGCGGACGGCACCGCGCATCCGGCCCGCACCGCTACCGGCCCCGACGGCGCGTTGGGGTGACCTCGCGGTTGCCACGTGCTTCATAGTGCCCTGAGAGTGCAGTTCCCAGTGCACTTTGTGGCCAAGCGAGTCGTAGGGGAGCCCTGGGGTGGGGCGGGGGGTTTCGCTTACCGGCGCGAGTGCGGCGCCCCGTAAGGGGCGCGGGGCCCCAGCTGATATGCGGGTCCGCCGCGTGGGCGCGAGCAACCCCCACTCACCCGCACCCGAAAGACGACCCGCCCCCACCCCCCGCGGCTCTCCCCTCCCCCGCAGGCACGCCGGACTGTCCCCATCCACCGGCGACGGGGTAGCGTGCCTATCTCAGCCATAAAGCAGAATGGATGGCATAGGTGCGCCCGAGCGCGATCGGACGCGGACGTCGATGCGGCCCACAGGTCCGCTCCGTCCGCCCCACCGCCGGAGGCAACCGCACTCGTGAGACGGCGTAGGAGAGAAGCGATACCTGTGAGCGCAGCGACAACGCGAAGCCGCACCCCCGACCGTCTGTGCGCCGAGGCCGTCGACCTCGCCCGTGGAGCCGCCGAGGAGGCCGCCGCACCGGGGGTGGTCGGTGAGCACGCCGGAGCGGTGGCCGAGGGCGATCGCGTGGTCACGCACTTCTTCGAGTGCAAGGAACTGGGATACCGCGGCTGGCGCTGGGCGGTGACCGTGGCCCGCGCCTCCCGCGCCAAGGTCGTCACCCTGGACGAGGTGGTCCTCCTCCCCGGCCCCGACGCCCTCCTCGCCCCCGAGTGGGTGCCGTGGAGCGAGCGGCTGCGCCCCGGCGACATGGGCCCCGGCGACCTGCTGCCCACCGAGGCCGAGGACCTCCGCCTGGAGCCCGGCTACACCGGCGAGGACGAGCCGGAGCCGAACTCCCCGATCTCGGAGGAGATGGAGGAGCTGGCGGAGGCGGAGGACGCCGAGGTCACCGCGGGCACGCCCGCGCACCTGCCGACGGTTCCCTCCCGCGGCACGATCGCCTCGATCGCCGAGGAACTCGGCATGCGCCGGGCCCGGGTCCTGTCCCGCTACGGCCTGCACGTCGCCGCCGACCGCTGGGAGGAGTCGTTCGGCGCCAAGACCCCCATGGCCCAGGCGGCCCCCGCGACCTGCGTGAGCTGCGGCTTCCTCACCCCCATCGGCGGCTCCCTCGGCCAGGCCTTCGGTGTCTGCGCCAACGAGTTCTCCCCGGCCGACGGCCGGGTCGTCTCCCTCTCCTACGGCTGCGGCGGCCACTCGGAGGCCGCCGTCATGCCGAAGACACCCCAGCCGGCCCCGCCGGTCATCGACGAGACGAGAGTCGACCCCTTCCCGCTCCGCCCCGCCTCCGACTCCGGTTCGGTACCGGCGACGGAGGACGAGACGTCGGCGGAGCTGGGCCACTCGTAGCGGGCCGGCGCCTCGCCGGCCGGGGTCTGTCCGGCCGGGCTGCGTCACGTACGCCCCGGCAGGCCGGACCCCGCCGCCAGGAGGAGCGCGCCGGCCGCCGCGGCCAGGGCCACCAGGAGGGCGCCCCCGGAGCCGTGGGTCTCGGCCAGCGGGCCGGAGGCGGCTTGGCCGGCTGCCGTGCCCAGGGGACCCGCGGCGCAGAGGATCGTCATCGCCGTCGCGGCCCGGTCCGGCGGGGCGAGGCGATCGGTCAGGGCGTAGAGGGTGATCATGTACGGCGCGACGGTGAGGCTCGCCACCGGCACGGCGACGGGCAGCGGGACCAGGCGGGCTCCCGCGCACAGCACCAGCATGCCGACGAAGAGCGCCGCGGCGAAGGTGACGTACCGTGCGCGCAGGGCGAACCGTGACGGCAGCCAGGCGCAGGCCGCTCCGGCCAGGGCGCTGCCGATGCCGAACTCGGCGTACACGAGCCCGGCGGCGCCCGGCTCGCCGGTCGTGCCGGCGTACACCGTGACCGCCGTCTGCACCGCGCCGAAGACCGTGCCCATCGCCGCCATCGCCAGGGACACGCCCGCCAGCGGCCCCAGAGGCAGAGGCGAACGTCGTTCCTCGCGCCGGCTCGCCGAACCGGTGCCGGCGTAGCGCAGGGAGAACGGCAGGGTGGCCGCCGCCAGCAGGAGCACGGTCGTCATGGCCGGTGCGAGGGCGGAGACCGCCGTCAGGGCGCCGACCAGCGCCGGGCCCGCCACGAAGCCCAACTCGTCGGCGGCCGACTCGTAGGAGAGGGCGGTGGCGAGCAGTCGGGGTTCGCGGACCAGACGGGACCAGCGCACGCGGACGAGCGGGCCGATCTGGGGCTGGGTCAGGCCCACCAGACCCGCGGCGACGAGCATGCCCGCCCTGCTGCCGTTGCTCGCGGCCAACAGGGCCGTCCAGGCCGCGATGTTGGCGAGCGTGGCAAGGGAGCCGACGCGGCGGTGACCGTACCGGTCGGCCAGGGTCCCGACCACCGGGCCGCCTGCGGCGGTTGCGACGCTCTGCGCCGCACTGCAGAAACCGGCGAAGGCGTAACTGCGGGTCGAGGACTGCAACAGGATGAGGGTGGCGAGGGCTGAGGAGGCGTACGGCAGGCGGGCCAGGAAGCCCAGCGGGAAGAAGCCCACGCCTGCCACGCGCAGCAGGGAGCGGTACGGCACTGATGTCTCCATCGGGCATGTCGAGGAGACGCGCCACCCAGCCACCAACGCGTCGACAGAACCCGATTCTGCGCCCCAAGGTACGCGCCAGGCCCCGTCCGTGTGAGGGGACCCGTGTGCCCGGCGTGGTCGTTTCGCGTGGGCGCGCCCCGCTTCGAGAGTGGGGTGCCGCATCTGCCAGTGACCCTCTCTCGAAGGAGAACCCATGCCCGGCCTGCCCCCCATCGGCGCCGAGATCCCGTGCAGCATGCTCGGGATCAACACCCCGCTCAAGCTCAAGGACTCCCTGGTCAGCGTCGACTTCCGAGGGGGTATCAAGCACCGGATCGACGTCAACCCCGAGGACCCGATCAACAGCGTCCGGATGCGCACGATCGGCTTCAGGATCACGGCGGAGCTGCCGTCGGACAACGGAGCGGGCAGCGGAACCATCACCATCGAGCAGGACGACGTCGACGTCGACGCGAAGAGCCTGCTCAGGCAGACCCAGCAGTTCCCGCCCAAGTACGAGAGCGTCTGGGTGCTTCCCTTCAGCATGACCATCGACCGGCCGGACAACGGCGGGACCCAGGTCCTGACCACCAAGGCCCCGGCCATGCTCGTCGCCCAGCTCACCCAGTACCCGCCGCGAGGCGACCTGTACCAGCTGCAGAACCCCGTCGACCTGGTGGACATGGAGCAGCCCGACGTCACGGTCGCCACGCTCCAGAAGCTCCCGGTCAAGGTCGGCGGCCTCTGACCGACGCTCCCCCGGTGAGGCGGTACCTTCGTGCTCACGCCGATGAGGAGAGACAACGTGAGCAAGTTCGTGCGGCCCGCAGCCGAGGGTGCCGACCCGTTCGGGACCGCCCGTCTTGGGCGAGGTGTCCTCGACGCCTGGGCCACCAGCCCCGCCCGGTTCCGGGAGGACGCCAACGCCGAGGAGGACCTGGTCCTCGGCGGGTACCGGGACCGGCTCGTCGTGGAGCTCGCGCAGAACGCCGCCGACGCGGCCGCCCGCGCCGGTGTCCCCGGCCGGTTCCGGCTCACCCTCCGCGACGGCGTCCTGTTCGCCGCCAACACCGGCGCCCCGCTGGACGCGGCCGGCGTCGAGTCCCTCTCCACCCTGCGCGCCTCCGCGAAGCGCGGGGACGACGACAGCGCCGTCGGACGGTTCGGCGTCGGGTTCGCCGCCGTGCTGGCGGTCACGGACGAGCCCGCGGTCGTCGGGCGGCACGGCGGGGTCCGCTGGTCCCTCGCCGAGGCCCGGGAACTGGCCGAGGAGACCGCCCGGCACAGCCCGGGGCTGGGGGACGAGATCCGTCGGCGTGACGGTCATGTCCCCCTCCTCCGGCTCCCGTTCGCCGCCGAGGGCACCGCCCCGGACCCGTACGACACGGTCGTGATCCTGCCGCTCAGGGACACCGCGGCGGCCGATCTCGCCGAGCGGCTTCTCGACGCCGTGGACGACGCGCTGCTCCTCGCCCTCCCCGGTCTTGAGGAGGTCGTGGTCGAGAAGGACACCGTGCGCACCCTGCGCCGCCGCACCGACGGCGCGCTCACCGTCGTAGAGGATTCGCGGGAGGGTACGACCCGCTGGCGTACCGTCTCGGCGCACGGCCCGCTCACCCCCGACCTGCTCGCCGACCGGCCGGTCGAGGAGCGGCTGCGGCCGCACTGGTCGCTGACCTGGGCCGTGCCCACGGACGGCCAGGGCGGCCCCGACCGGCCGCGCACCGCCGCCGTCGTGCACGCCCCCACCCCGAGCGACGAGCCCCTCGGGGTGCCCGCCCTGCTCATCGCCTCCTTCCCCCTCGACACCACCCGCCGGCACGCCGCCCCCGGCCCGCTCACCGACTTCCTGGTGCAGCGCGCGGCCGACGCGTACGCCGAACTCCTCGCCGACTGGCGGCCGGTGGGGGAGGCGATCATCCACCTGGTGCCCGGCCCGCTCGGCAAGGGCGAGCTGGACGGCGCGCTGCGCCAGGCGGTCCTGGAGCGGCTGCCGCGCACCGCGTTCCTGCCGCCCGCCGTCGAGGCCGGCGACGACAGCGAGCTGCCCGAGGCGCTGCGGCCGCGCGACGCCGAGATCGTGGAGGGGGCGGGGGCCGACACGGTCCGCGTGCTCGCCGAGGTGCTGCCCACGCTGCTGCCCGCCGGTCTCGAACGCCGTGTCGAGCTGCGTACGTTGGGCGTCGCCCGCCTTCCGCTCGCCGACGCCGTCGACCGCCTGGCCGGTCTGGAGAAGGACCCGGACTGGTGGTGGCGGCTCTACGACAGCCTCGCGGGCGTCGACCCGGACCGGCTCTCCGGCCTGGCGGTGCCGCTCGCGGACGGAAGGACCACCATCGGTCCCCGTCAGGTGCTGCTCCCCACCCCGGACGCGACGGCCATCGACCCCGAGGTGCTCGCCCGGCTCGGTCTCAAGGTCGCCCACGAGGACGCCGCCCACCCGCTCCTGGAGAAGCTCGGCGCCCTGCCCGCGTCCCCGCGCGCGGTCCTCACCACCCCGCAGGTGCGGGCGGCGGTCGCGGCCTCGCTGGACGACGAGGGGGGCGCGCTCTGGGAGGAGGACGCCCCGGACGCCGAGGAGCTGGCGGACACCGTGCTCGCGCTGGTGCGGGACGCCGGCCTGGAGCCCGGGGACGAGCCGTGGCTGGGCGCGCTGGCACTCCCGGACGAGGACGGCGAGCTGGCGCCGGCCGGTGAACTCGTCTTCCCCGGCAGCTCCTTCGCCCGGATCATCCGCGAGGGCGAACTGGCCGCCGTGGACGCCGACCTGGCCGGGAAGTGGGGCGAAGGCCCGCTCGCCGCCTGCGGGGTCCTTGCCAACTTCGCGCTCGTCCGCGCCACCGACGTCGTCCTCGACCCGGACGAACTGGAGCCCCGCGAGGGCGACTTCGCGGAACCTGATGACGCGGGCCTCCTTGACGCCGTGGACGTCTGGTGCGAGGACATCCTCGACCGCTTCCCGGACACCCCCGTGCCGCCGGTCGCCACCGAGCTGATCGCCGTCCGAGACCTCGACCTCGTCGACGAGGACCACTGGCCCGAGGCCCTCGCCCTGCTCGCCCAGCCGCCCCTGCGCGACGCCCTCACCCAGCCGGTCCGCATCCTGCTCCCCGACGGCACGCACGAGGTCGTACGGCCGTACACGGCGTGGTGGCTGCGCGGGCACCCGGTCCTCGACGGCCGCCGCCCCGCCGGTCTGCTGGCCTCCGGCGGCGACCCGCTGTTGCGCGGCCTCTACGAGGAGGCCGACGCGACCGGCTTCGGGGACGAGCAGGTACTGCGGGCGCTGGGTGTACGGACCTCGGTGGCCGCCCTCCTGGACGAGCCCGGCGGCGCCGCCGAACTCCTCGACCGCCTCGCCGACCCGGACCGCTCGGTCACCGGCGCCCAGCTGCACGCGCTGTACGGCGCGGTGGCGGACCTGGACCCCGAGCAGGTGACGCTCCCCGACGAGCTGCGGGCGGTGCTCGACGGCCGGGTGGAGGTCGTGGACGCGGCGGACGCGGTGGTCGTCGACTCACCCGATCTGCTGCCCTTCACCTCCGGTGTCCCGCTGCTCCCCGTGCGGCCGTCCCGGGCCGCCGAGCTGGCCGAGCTGTTCCAGGTGCGGCGGCTGAGCGAGTCGGTGACGGG
Source organism: Streptomyces sp. NPDC058457 (assembly GCF_042720695.1). Taxonomy (NCBI): domain Bacteria; kingdom Bacillati; phylum Actinomycetota; class Actinomycetes; order Kitasatosporales; family Streptomycetaceae; genus Streptomyces; species Streptomyces sp. NPDC058457. The sequence continues at coordinate 249,367 of NZ_JBHXLU010000003.1, forward strand.
GTCGGTGGACTCGGAGGGCACGGAGCACGACGTCCCCGAGCCGGTGCACGTCCTGCTCGGCCCGCGCACCCCGCGGACGTACGTCGAGCACGAGGAGCTGGTGGTCGACGGCGTCGAGATCGACTGGCGCCTCACCGGCGACGGTGTCCTGCACGCCGCGACCCTGGAGGGCGTGGCGGCCGGTCTGGCCTGGGCGGCCGGGCAGTGGCCGCGCCGCTTCGAGGTGGCGGCACTGCTGGAGGACCCGTCCCGGACGGAGGAGCTGGCACGGGACCGCTGGTTCGACTGAGCCGCCGTTCGCAAGGGCCCGCGACAGTTTCCGCGCACAACTTTCAAAAGTCGTACAACCTTTGTTCCCCTGCGGCGATCTGAAAGGCGAGTCATCCAGACTCGCCTTTCACTTCCATGCAGGGGAACGCATGCGTATACGCGCCACTGTGGCCGCCGTCTCCGGCGCCCTGGCACTCTCCGCCTTCGCGATGCCGGCCGCGCACGCCGCCGGCGGCTCGTCCTTCGGCAGCGACGCGACGAAGCTCTTCGCGGCTGCGCACTCGGCGACTGGCAAGACCGCGTACACCGCCACCACCGCGGACGACGACGCTCCGTACGCCATGAACGTCACCTTCTCCGACGTCAAGATCGCCAAGGCGGTCACGGTCGGGACGACCGCCCACGTCGCCACGTCGGTCACCTACACGCTGACCCACGACGCCGATGTCGACATCACCGCCGCGGACTTCTTCTCGGGCGCCTACATCTACAAGGGCTCCTACGACGACCCGGCCAACTTCCTGATCGGCGACGACCCGGCGAAGTGCACGGTCACCTCGGCGACCACCGCCAGCTGCAAGGGCAACATCGACATCTACCCGGGCGACGGCGAGCTGTTCAACTCCGACGCCGGCCTCTGGCACGCCGGTGCCCTGGCCATCGCGTACAACGGCCAGGACCCGACCAGCAGCGACTTCGACATCACCAAGGTCGGCTACGCCGACCAGGGCGCCCTCGGCAGCACCCAGGTCCAGCGCCTGTCGAAGCTGACGGTCAACGCCACCCCGGAGCCGGTGAAGAAGGGCAAGACCATCACGGTCACCGGCAAGCTGTCCCGCGCCAACTGGGAGGACGGCAAGTACCACGGCTACACCGGCCAGTCCGTGCGGCTGCAGTTCCGCAAGAAGGGCACCAGCACCTACACCAACGTCAAGGGCATCAAGTCGTCCTCGACCGGCACCCTGAAGACGACGACCAAGGCGACGGTGGACGGCTACTACCGCTTCTCCTTCGTCGGCACCTCCACGACCCCGGCGGTCAACGCGACGGGTGACTACGTCGACGTGAAGTAGCGGCACGGAGTAGCACCGAGCAGGACCGGGAGTAATCCCAAGGAGACGTAATCCGGTTGCAAAAGAAACAAAATCTGACCGGATTACGTCTCACTCGTACAACCTCACTCACCCCTCGTGGATCTGATCACCGAGTCAACAGACTCCCTAGATCACTTGGGCCTCGCGCCCACTGTTCCCACTGGGGAATTCATGCGCATTCGTGCCACTGTGGCCGCCGCCTCCGGCGCCCTGGCCCTCACCGCGTTCGTCGCCCCGGCCGCGCACGCCGCCGGCAGCAAGCCGGACGTCACCTTCTCCAACATGAAGATCAACAAGGGCAGCAGCATGGTCGTCGGCACGACCAAGGCCTCCTTCTCGGTCACGTACACCGTGACGCACGCGGCGAGCCTGCCCGCGACCGACTTCGCCACCGGCCCGGTCATCTACCGCGGCACCTCCGTGACGGCGCCGAGCGACCTCTTCGCCAGCGACGACCCGGGCACCTGCACCGCCGCTTCCTCGACTGTTCTCAACTGCAAGGCCACGCTCGCCTTCACGGTCGGCGGGGACGCGGACCTGGACAACTCCGAGGCGGGCTCCTGGTCGGTCGGCGGTGTCGCCGCCGACGCGGACAGCAACGTGAAGTGGGTCGGCGGCCTGGGCACCACCAAGGTCCTGCGCGCCACGAAGCTGACGGCCAACGCCACCCCCGAGCCGGTCAAGAAGGGCAAGACCATCACGGTCACCGGCTCCCTGACCCGCGCCAACTGGAACACCCACAAGTACGGCGCCTACGCCAGCCAGTCGGTGAAGCTCCAGTTCCGCAAGAAGGGCTCCAGCACCTACACCACGCTGAAGACCATCAAGTCGTCCTCCACGGGCGCCCTGAAGACCACGACCACGGCGTCGGCCGACGGTTACTTCCGTTACTCCTTCGCGGGCACCTCGACCAGCCCGGCGGTCAGCGCCACGGGCGACTACGTCGACGTGCAGTAAGCCCCTTAGGGGCGCGGGGCTGTATTTGATTTGCGGCTCCGCCGCGCGGGCGCGACCAACCCCCACCGGGCCCGCGCGGTTCCCCACAACCGCATCACACCGGGTACTTCCGCTCCACCCACTTCCAAAGAAGCTCCAGCACCGCCGACCCCACCACGGCGATGCCGACGGCAGTCCACGGCATCGCCACCCCCACCAGCTTCAACGCGAAGAAGCTCTGCAGCGCGGGTACGGCGAGCACGAACACGAAGGCCACGCCCATCGAGGCCACCAGGGCCACCCGCCACCACGTGTACGGGCGGGCGATGATCGCCAGCACCCACATGGAGATCAGGAACAGGGTCAGGGTCGCGGCACTGGTCTCGGCGTCCAGGGCTCCGGTTCCCGTGTAGTAGTGGCGGGCGATCAGATACGTCACGAAGGTCGCGACGCCGGCCACCACTCCCCCCGGGATCGAGTACCGCATCACACGGCGTACGAAGTGCGGCCGTGCCCGTTCCTTGTTCGGAGCCAGGGCCAGGAAGAAGGCCGGGATGCCGATGGTCAGGGTGGAGAGCAGGGTCAGGTGCCTCGGCAGGAAGGGGTACTCGACCTGCCAGCAGACCACGAGGACCGCGAGCAGTACCGAGTAGACCGTCTTGACCAGGAACAGGGTGGCGACCCGGGTGATGTTGCCGATCACCCGGCGGCCCTCGGCCACGACCGAGGGCAGCGTGGCGAAGCTGTTGTTGAGCAGGACGATCTGGGCGACCGCCCGCGTCGCCTCCGAACCCGAGCCCATCGAGACACCTATGTCGGCGTCCTTGAGGGCGAGTACGTCGTTCACGCCGTCGCCGGTCATCGCGACCGTGTGCCCGCGCGACTGCAACGCCCCCACCATGTCCCGCTTCTGCTGCGGGGTGACCCGTCCGAAGACGGTGCCCGAGTCGAGGGCCTCGGCCATCTCGGCCGGCTCGGCGGGCAGGCGGCGCGCGTCCACCGTCGTACCGGTGAGGCCGAGCTTGGCCGCCACCGCGCCGACCGACACCGCGTTGTCGCCGGAGATGACCTTCGCGCGGACCTCCTGGTCGGCGAAGTAGCGGAGGGTGTCGGCGGCGTCCGGGCGGAGCCGCTGCTCCAGGACGACCAGCGCGGTGGCGCCGGCCCCCTGCGCCACCTTCGGGTCGTCGAGGTCCCGGCTGGCGCGGGCGAGCAGCAGCACCCGCAACCCTTGCTCGTTGAGGCGAACGGTTTCGGCCAGTGCCGGGTCGTCGGCGCCGAGGAGCACGTCCGGTGCCCCCAGCAGCCAGGTGCTCAGCTCCCCGTCGCCCTCGCTGAAGGTCGCCCCGCTGTACTTGCGGGCGGAGGAGAAGGGCAGCGACTCCACGCACCGCCAGTCCTCGCTGTCCGGGTAGGCGTCGATGATCGCCTGCAGGGAGGCGTTGGGGCGCGGGTCGGACTCGCCGAGCGAGCCCAGCACCTTGCGTACGTACGTCTCGTCGACCCCGTCCAGCGACCGCAGCTCGGTGACGTCCATGCCGCCCTCGGTGAGGGTGCCGGTCTTGTCGAGGCAGACGGTGTCGATGCGGGCGAGGCCCTCGATCGCGGGGAGTTCCTGGACCAGGCACTGCTGGCGGCCCAGCCGGATCACGCCGATCGCGAAGGCGACGGAGGTGAGCAGGACCAGACCCTCGGGGACCATCGGGACGATGCCGCCGACGGTCCGGGCGACGGCGTCCTTGAGTCCGTTGTTCTTGACCACGAGCTGGGTGGCGACCAGGCCGATCGCGGCCGGGACCATCATCCAGGTCACGTACTTGAGGATGGTCGAGATACCGGAGCGCAGCTCGGAGTGGACGAGCGTGAAGCGGGACGCCTCCTCGGCGAGCTGGGCCGCGTAGGCCTCCCGGCCGACCTTGGTCGCGGCGAACGCACCACCGCCGGCCACCACGAAACTCCCCGACATCACCTGGTCGCCGGGGCGCTTGACGACCGGGTCGGCCTCGCCGGTGAGCAGCGACTCGTCGATCTCCAGGCCGTCGGCCTCGGCGCACACCCCGTCCACGACGATCTTGTCGCCTGGGCCGATCTCTATCAGATCACCGAGCACGATCCCACTCGTACTCACTTCGACGGCGGCCCCGTCCCGGCGCACGGTCGGCCGCGACTCGCCGATCACCGCGAGCGAGTCCAGGGTCTTCTTCGCCCGCCACTCCTGCACGATGCCGATGCCCGTGTTGGCGAGGATCACGAAGCCGAACAGGCTGTCCTGGATCGGCGCCACGACCAGCATGACCAGCCACAGCACACCGATGATCGCGTTGAACCGGGTGAAGACGTTGGCGCGCACGATCTCGCCGAAGGAGCGGCTGCTGCGTACCGGTACGTCGTTGACCTGGCCGCGTGCGACCCGCTCCGCGACCTCGGCGGATGTCAGGCCGGTCGCCCTGATCGGCGCCGGCAGCGGTACGGGATGCACGGGGTCGAGCTCGGCGCCCGCGTCGATGTGCTGCATGCCATCGACGGTACGTGCGGATTTGCGCGTTCACCTGCCGAGTGCCCGGAAGATCCGACCGTGGGAGGAGCGAAGTCGTGCGTAGGTTGTAGACGCCGACACTTCTTGCCCACCCACCCACCCGACTCGGTCACCTGAAAAGCGGGACCCGCCCTCCACCCCGCCCGGCGGCTGAGACAGAAGCCCGCTTCCACGCACGGCCCGTCCGGCGTTTGAGACCGAACCCCGCTCCGCACCGCCTCCGGCTCGTCCGCCGGCCGGGGGTGGAGCCCGGTCCGCACGCCCTCCGGTTCGTCCGCCGGCCGGGGCCGAACCCCGGTCCGCACGCCCTCCGGTTCGTCCGCCGGTCGGGGGTGGAGCCCGGTCCGCACGCCCTCCGGTTCGTCCGCCGGCCGGGGCCGAACCCCGGTCCGCCCGCCCTCCGGTTCGTCCGCCGGCCGGGGCCGAACCCCGTTCCGCGCCGCCTCCAGCCCGTCCGGTGTTTCAGGGCGAGGCCGTTCAGGTCGATGCGGCGGCGGGGTAAGGAGGGGGGTGGTCTGTTCGGCCTCGCGGGGATTGCCTACTCGGTCGCCGCGGGCAGTGCCTTGATCGCCGCGTCCCGCTTCTTCACGTAGTACACGCCGATCAGGCCGAGGCCGCCGCCGGCCAGGCAGGTCCAGATCCACCAGGTGTGGCCGTGGTCGGAGAACCAGCCGTAGAAGGGGAGCTGGGCCAGGAAGAGGACGAACCAGATGATCGTGCCGCCGATGATCGTCGGGACGACAGGGCCCTCAAGGGGCTCCGGTGCCTCGTGCTGGGGGGTCCACTTCGCCATGGCGCTTAGCTTACGCACCTGCGGGGTCTACGCGCGGAGATAGCGAACTGGGCATCATATGTTCATACTGAAACCGTTTATGTTTGACCACTTCTGATCGTAGGAACATCCAATGTCGACCCCGGCTTCCACTCAGGCCCCCGCCCCCGAACAGCCGGGTGCGACCCCCGCGTACGGTGCGCTGGATCGTTACTTCAAGATCTCCGAGCGGGGCAGCACCCTCGCCCGCGAGGTGCGCGGCGGCTTCGCCACGTTCTTCGCGATGGCGTACATCATCGTGCTGAACCCGATCATCCTCGGCAGCGCGAAGGACATGTACGGCCACCAGCTCGACCACGGTCAGCTGGTCACCGCCACCGTCATCACCGCGGCCTTCACGACGCTGCTGATGGGCGTCATCGGCAACGTCCCGATCGCCCTCGCCGCCGGCCTCGGCGTGAACTCCGTCGTCGCGCTCCAGCTGGCGCCCCGGATGTCGTGGCCGGACGCCATGGGCATGGTGGTGCTGGCCGGCATCGTCGTGATGCTGCTGGTCGCCAGCGGTCTGCGCGAGCGCGTGATGAACGCCGTCCCCTACAGCCTGCGCAAGGCGATCTCGATCGGTATCGGCCTGTTCATCATGCTGATCGGTCTGGTGGACTCCGGCTTCGTCACCCGCATCCCGGACGTCGCCCAGACCACCGTCCCGCTCCAGCTCGGCGCCGACGGTCACCTCAACGGCTGGCCGGTGCTCGTCTTCGTGCTCGGCGTGCTGCTCACCCTCGCGCTGATCGTCCGCAAGGTCTCCGGCGCGATCCTGATCTCGATCGTCGCGATGACCGTGCTCGCGCTGGTCATCAACGCCGTCGCGCACGTGACGACCTGGGGCCTGACCGTCCCGAAGTGGCCCGGCAACCCGGCCGCCACCCCGGACTTCGGCCTGCTCGGCAAGGTCAGCCTCTTCGGCGGCTTCGGCAAGGTCGGCCTGCTGACCGGCATCCTCTTCGTCTTCACGGTCCTGCTGTCCTGCTTCTTCGACGCCATGGGCACGATCATGGGCATCAGCGACGAGGCCAAGCTGACCGACGCCCAGGGCTACATGCCGGGCATCAACAAGGTCCTCTTCATCGACGGTGTCGCGGTCGCGGTCGGCGGTGCCAGCTCCTCCTCCGCCACCACCTGCTTCGTCGAGTCGACGGCCGGCGTCGGCGAGGGCGCCCGCACCGGCTTCGCCAACGTCGTCACCGGCGGTCTGTTCGCCGTGGCGCTGTTCCTCACCCCCGTCGCCACCATGGTCCCGTCCCAGGCGGCCACCCCGGCGCTGTTCGCGGTCGGCTTCCTGATCCTGGCCGGTTCGATCAAGGAGATCGACTGGGCGGACTACACCCTCGCGATCCCGGCCTTCGTGACCATGGTGATGATGCCGTTCACCTACTCGATCACGAACGGCATCGGCATGGGCTTCATCACCTTCGTGCTGATGCGCCTGGCCGTCGGCCGGGCCAAGGAGGTCCCGGCCGCGATGTACGTGGTCGCCGCGGTGTTCGCCTTCTACTACCTGATGCCGGCCCTGGGCCTGACGTGACCTCCCGGGGTCAGGTGACCTTGACCTGGTCGCCGTAGAACCTCTCCGTCTCCTCGACGGCGGCCGAGAACCGCTCGTCGAAGTCGTCCCGAATGAGCGTCCGGACCACGTAGTCCTGGACGCTCATTCCCCTTTTCGCCGCATGACACCGGAGCCGGTCGAGCAGCTCCTTGTCTATCCGCAGGCTGAGCACACTGGTCCCCATGGATACGAGGGCGCCACATCCGCGCGCCCGATGCGTCACTTTCCGGATCCAGCTCACTCATAAGGGTGATGCGATGTTTTCCGGGGGATGCCTCCGGAACCGCCGGGTTCAGTGGCCGAGGTCACGGGCTTATCGGTGCGCCCGAGTGGTCTTTAGGTAGGGTAATGAGTTACTCTAAGGACATGCCGGACCTTACCCATGGCGACGACGCGGCCGCCGTGAACTCCCTCCGCTCCGCCGTGATGCGACTCTCGCGACGGCTCAAGCACCAGCGGGTCGACGAGTCACTGAGCCCCACCGAGATGTCGGTGCTGGGCACCCTCTCCAACTGCGGCCAGGCCACCCCCGGTGAGCTGGCCCGCAAGGAGCACGTGCAGCCGCCCTCGATGACCCGCATCGTGGCGCTGCTGGAGGCCAAGGGACTGGTCCGTCTGGAGCCGCACCCCGAGGACCGGCGCCAGAAGGTCGTCACCAGGACCGAGCAGGCCGAGGCGATGCTCGAAGAGAGCCGCCGCAAGCGCAACGCGTTCCTGGCCGGCCTGGTCGACGGCCTCGACGAGGACGAGTGGGCGAAGCTCCGCGCCGCCGCCCCCGTGCTGGAGAAGCTCGCACACCTGTAAGACCCCGATAGAAGGAGGAGGCGACCCGTTTGAGTACGGGACCCGGAACACCTTCCGCCCCCGCACCGACCGCCCCTACTACCCCCGCAGCCCGCAGCTCCTCGATGTTCAGCTCGCTGAAGGTCAGGAACTACCGGCTGTTCTTCGCCGGCCAGGTCGTCTCGAACATCGGCACCTGGATGCAGCGCATCGCGCAGGACTGGCTGGTCCTCAGCCTCACCGGCTCCGCGACCGCCGTCGGCGTCACCACCGCCCTCCAGTTCCTGCCGATGCTGCTCTTCGGGCTCTACGGCGGGGTCCTGGTCGACCGCCTGAACAAGCGGCGGGCCCTCCTCGTCACCCAGTCCGCCATGGCCGTCACCGGCATCGTGCTCGCACTGCTGACCCTCTCCGGCCACGTCGAGGTCTGGCACGTCTACCTCGCCGCCTTCGTCGTCGGCCTCGCCACGGTCGTCGACAACCCGGCCCGCCAGTCCTTCGTCTCCGACATGGTCGGCCCGGACCAGCTGCAGAACGCGGTCAGCCTGAACTCCGCGAACTTCCAGTCCGCCCGCCTGGTCGGCCCGGCCGTCGCCGGCCTCATGATCACCGGCGTGGGCACCGGCTGGGCGTTCCTCTTCAACGGCCTGTCCTTCGTCGCCCCCCTCGTCGGCCTGCTGCTGATGCGGGCGCGCGACCTGCACGTCGTTCAGCGGGCGCCGAGAGGAAAGGGCCAGCTGCGGGAGGGCCTGCGCTATGTCGCCGGGCGCCCGGACCTGACCTGGACCATCATCCTGATCGGGTTCATCGGCACCTTCGGCTTCAACTTCCCCGTCTACCTCTCCGCCTTCGCGGACGACGTCTTCCACGCGGGCGCCGGCTCCTACAGCCTCTTCAACACCCTGATGGCGGTCGGCTCCCTGGCCGGCGCCCTGCTCGCGGCCAGACGCGGCACGGCCAAGCTGCGGGTGATGCTCGCGGCGGCGGTGGCCTTCGGCGGTCTTGAGCTGGTGGCCGCGGCCGCCCCGTCCCTGTGGCTGTTCTCCCTGCTGATGGTCCCCATCGGCATGTTCGGCATGACGGTCAACGTCACCGCCAACACCACCGTCCAGATGGGCACCGACCCGGCCATGCGGGGCCGCGTGATGTCCCTCTACATGATGGTGTTCATGGGCGGCTCACCCATCGGCGCACCCATCGCCGGCTGGATCACGGACGCGTACGGCGTCCGGGCGGGCCTGGCGGTGGGCGGCGCCATCGCGGCCGCGGCCGCCGTGGTGATCGGCCTGGTCCTGGCCCGGGTCGGCAACCTGCGCCTGTCGGTCGGCTGGCACGGCGGCCACCCGCGGGTGCGGTTCGTGCCGAGAGAGCCGGCAGAGCAGCAGGAACAGCTGGCACCGGCGGCGTGAGGCCCGCCTGAGACACGTACGGACCACGTACGGAGCAGGCACGGAGCACGCACGGAGCACGCACGGACGGGTACGGAGGTGCTGGCCCGGGGGCGGACTACAGCCTCCGGGCCAGCACCTGTCCCGGCCAGCTGTCGTCGCCCGCGACGGCGACGGTGAAGGACTCGGTCGGGGTGAAGCCGTTGCCCTCGTAGAAGGCGACCAGCTTGCGGTCGTCGCCCGCGTAGCAGTCGACACGGAGCAGGGAGATCCCGGCCCGGCGGGTCTCCGCGGCCGCGTGGGCGAGCAGCGCGGCGCCCACGCCGGTGCCCTTGAACCGGCGGTCCGAGGCCAGCATGTGGATGTACCGCTCGGGCTCCTCGACGGGCGCGAGGTAGGGGCCGGGCGCGTCGGTGAGGGTGAGGGTGGCGGCCGGGACCCCGTCGTACTCGGCGATGTACGGGCTGCCCTCGGCGAAGTACCGCGTGATCATCGCCACGGCCCTCGGGTTCTCCGACCAGGGTGTGGTCCCCCACTGCCGGGGCCGGCCCTCGGACACCAGCCACTCCACGGCACTGTCGAACATCCCGAGGACCGCCGGGATGTCGTCGGCACGGCCGTCCCGGATCCTGATCTTCCCGCTGCTCCCCATGCTCCCCATACGCTCCATACAGCGATTCACGTCGTCGTACGCTCCCGCGCGCAACCGTGTTTTTGGCAGGGTTGCCCCATGAGACTCTTCGCAGCCGTGCTGCCCCCGCCGGAGGTGGCCGCCGAACTCGCCGCCGAGGTCGACAGGTTGAAGCGGCTGCCGGGCGCGGAGGCGCTGCGCTGGACAGGGCGCCCCGGCTGGCACTACACGCTCGCGTTCTACGGCGAGATCGACGACGACGTCGTACCGGCCCTGTCGGAACGCCTCGCCCGCGCGGCCCACCGCACCCCGCCCTTCGCGCTGGCCGTCGCGGGCGGCGGGCAGTTCGGACATGGCAGGGCCCTGTGGGCGGGCGCCGACGGCGATCTGGACACCCTTCGCCTGCTGGCCGACCGCGCGGAGGCGGCGGCCCGGAAGGCGGGCCTGCCGATGGGGGAGCACCGCCGCTACAAGGCCCACCTGACGGTGGCCCGCAGCCGCGACGCGGTGGCGGTACGGCCGTACGTCGCGCTGCTCACGGAGTTCGCGAGCCGGAGCTGGACGGTCGGCGAGCTGGCGCTGGTGCGGAGCAGTCTGCCGACGTCGGGTGTGCCGGGGGAGCAGCCCCGGTACGAGGTGGTCGACCGATGGGGGCTCGGGGCGGCCGGTTAGGCTCGTTGCCGTGGACCCGAAGACCCGGAACCGGATCATGGCCGGTGCGCTTGTGTTGTTGTTCGTGGTGGTTGCCGTGGCCTCTGCGATGAGGTGAGGGCCGGCCGGGGAACTGCGCCGCCGTTTTCGGCTCCGCCGCGTATGGGCTGGTCGCGCCCACGCGGCGGAGCCGCATATTGATACAGCCCCGCGCCCCTACGGGGCGCTTACCAGGCGAAGGCCTCCGGGGAAGGGCCCGGGCCCGGGAAGATCTCGTCCAGCCCGGCCAGCAGCTCCTCGCTCAGTTCCAGCTCCACGGCCCTCAGCGCCGACTCCAGTTGCTCACCGGTGCGCGGACCCACGATCGGACCGGTCACTCCCGGACGCGTGAGCAGCCAGGCCAGGGCGGCCTCGCCGGGCTCCACGCCGTGCTTGTCCAGGAGGTCCTCGTAGGCCTGGATCTGGGCGCGGATGGCGGTGTTGGCGAGGGAGTCGGCGGCCCGGCCGCTGGCCCGGCGCCCGCCCTCGACCTCCTTCTTGATCACGCCCCCGAGCAGCCCGCCGTGCAGCGGCGACCAGGGGATGACCCCGAGGCCGTAGTCCTGCGCGGCCGGGATGACCTCCATCTCGGCGCGGCGCTCGGCGAGGTTGTAGAGGCACTGCTCGCTGACCAGCCCGATGGTCCCGCCGCGCCGGGCGGCGATCTCGTTGGCCTGGGCGATCTTGTACCCGGGGAAGTTCGAGGAACCCACGTAGAGGATCTTGCCCTGCTGGATGAGGGTGTCGATCGCCTGCCAGATCTCCTCGAAGGGGGTGGAGCGGTCGATGTGGTGGAACTGGTAGACGTCGATGTAGTCGGTCTGCAGCCGCTTCAGGCTGGCATCGACGGCCCGCCGGATGTTGACCGCGGAGAGCTTGTCGTGGTTGGGCCAGGCGTCGCCGTCGGCGGCCATGTTGCCGTACACCTTGGTGGCGAGCACGACCTTGTCGCGGTGGACGGGGCTCTTGGCGAACCAGTTGCCGATGATCTCCTCGGTCCGCCCCTTGTTCTCACCCCACCCGTACACGTTGGCGGTGTCGAAGAAGTTGATGCCGGCGTCGAGCGCCGCGTCCATGATCGAGTGGCTGTCGGCCTCGTCGGTCTGCGGGCCGAAGTTCATGGTGCCGAGGACGAGTCGGCTGACCTTGAGTCCGGTACGTCCGAGCTGCGTGTACTTCATGGTCACCCAGCCAACGGCGTGGAGTGCGCTCTAAGCAAGGACTTCGGGTCGGTCGCCCGGGGGTTGCGGGGGATCCGGGCACGCCTCGCGCGTGGCGGTGACGGGCCGTCGCGCGTCGTACATGTCAGCTCGGCGGGCGGGGGGCGGATGCGGTGGCCGTGCCGATGATGAACTCCCCCTGCTGCCGGATGTCGGCCGACCAGCCCAGCGCGGCGAGTTCACCGGTGAGGCGTTCCGGCTCGTGGAAGACCTTCACGATGCGGTACCTGCTGCCGTCGTCGAGCCGGCGCACCTCCGCGGCCACCTCCTCACGGGCCGCCTCCGGCGAGGCGTCCACCGCGGTCACCGACCGCGCCCGCGCGGCCAACGCCCCGGTCCACCGGCCCGTGCCGCAGGCCGGCTCCAGCACGTCCCCCGCGATCGGCAGGCCTTCGACCACGGTCAGCAGGCTGCGCAGATCCGCACGCTCGGCATAGACCCGGTCGTACTCGGGCGCCCGGGCCCGGTAGTAGGCGACCTGCTCCGCGAGAAGGGCATCCTCGTCGACCGTCATGCCCCCGACCCTAACGGGCCGACCCCCTCACCACCGGCCCCGGAACAAGCCGATCCCTTGCGGGAGGCCGACGGCGCCGACCGTTCAAGTGCCCTGCCGTGTAGCGGAGTTGACAGTCGACGCCGGTGGGAGAGCTAGTCGGTCGGGAACTCGTCGGTCTTGATGACGAGGTCCACCACCGTGCCGGTCAGGTCGACGTCGGTACCGAAGTCCACTCGGGTGGGCTCGTCGTAGTCGCCGTCCTTGGGGTCGGTGTAGACGAGGCAGCGTCCCTGGTAGGGGTCGGCGACGACATAGACGGGGACCTCGGCTTCCGCGTACGCGGTCCTTTTCGGGCCGTAGTCGTTGGCGGCCGTGCCCTGGGAGATCACCTCGGCGACGAACTCCACGTCCTGGTAGCGCCAGTGACCCTTGTCGTCCTGCTTGGCCGAATCCTTGAGCAGGGCCACGTCCGGGCAGAAGCCGTTCTCGTGGCCGGGGAAGTCGATCCGGACGTCCGAGAAGACCTTGGCCTTCCGCCCGAGCCTGTCCTCCACGGCCCAGAGGATCTGGCGAATGATCTGCCAATGCGTGTTCCGCTGCGGCACCATGTGGACGCTGCCCCCGACGATCTCGACCCTGAATCCTTCGGGGACGGGCATCCGCTCAAGGCGCTCGAACCACTCGTCCAAGCGCTCGGTGTTGGCGTCGGCGTCGGCCATCTCGATCCTGTCTTCCAAGACGGTCATCGTGGCGCTCCTCCCCGGCCACCCCACGGACGGGTGCGGCCGCGCTGTACAACGATACGCACGGTGACCGGGGAACGGCGGAATCCGGTCAGTTCGTTCCCGTCGCGTACTCCTGTCCGATTCCCCACCCCTGCCACATCGCGTCCGCGAAAGCCTCCGCGATCCGATGCTCGCCGTTCGCGTTCGGGTGGGTGCCGTCGTAGGTGTCCGTGTGGATGTCGTACGACTCCGGCGGCGAGGCCATGAGGATCGGGGAGCGGGGCTCGTCCAGGTCGGCCGCCGCCTTCGCCAGCAGCTCGTTGAAGAGGGTCACCTGCTCCGCGAACGGGCCGTCCGAGGTGGCGCGGATGTTCGGGATCACCGGCAGCAGCACCATGCGGATGCCCGCCCTGGCCGCCCGCGCGTTCGCCACGAAGGACCGTGCGTTCGCCGCCGTCTGTTCCGCGTTCGTGTAGAAGCCCAGGTCGATCAGGCCGAGGGAGACGAGGAGGACGTCCGCGCGGCAGGAGCGCACCGCCTCCCCGATCAGCGGCGCCATGTGCAGCCAGCCCTCGCCCCAGCCGGCCAGGTGGGCGCGGGGGAAGTCGGGGTCGGCGTAGGCGTACGAGATGGGCGCGTCGGCCAGCTTGTCGTACAGCGTCTCGCGGGGCCCGACCAGTGTGAACGGGCCGCCGTACGTCCCGCACAGGTGCTGCCACATGCGGTACCGCCATGTGTGTTCGCCCGTGCTGCCGATGGTCATCGAGTCCCCGACGGGCATGAACCTGAGCATCCGCTCATGATGGACGATCAGAGGGAGGGGTGGGGTGTGAGGACCGACACGTCCGCCGCGACCGGACACAGCGCGGGATGGCAGGCTTGGGCCCATGCGTCCACGATCGCTCGCCCTGCTCGCCGGTGTCCTGCTCACGGGTGCCCTCGCCGCCGCACCCGCCTCCGCCGCCGACGGCACCGGCGACAAGGGGTTCACGATCACGGATCCGCGGATCAAGGAGTCCAGCGGTCTCGCCGCCTCGCACCTGCACCCCGGTATCTACTGGACGCACAACGACAGCGGCGACGGGCCGTACATCTACGCCGTCGACAGCGCGACCGGGAAGACCGTCGCGAGGATCACGCTCAGCGGTGTCGGCACGCCCCGCGACGTCGAGGCCATCTCCATCGGCCCCGACAACCAGATCTACGTCGGTGACATCGGCGACAACCTCGACGGCAGCTGGCCGTACGTCTGGATCTACCGGCTGCCCGAGCCGAAGAAGCTGGTCGACCAGACCGTCCGGGCCACGCAGTACGTCGTCAAGTACTCCAACGGCGCCCGGAACGCCGAGTCGCTGATCGTCCACCCCAGGACCGGACGGGTGTACATCATCGACAAGAAGGAGGACGGCGGGCATCTGTACGAGGGTCCGGCGACCCTTTCCCCGACGGGTACGAACATCTTCAAGCCCGTCGCCGCCGTCGACCTCTGGGCCACCGACGCGGCCTTCTCGCCCGACGGCAAGCAGCTCGCCGTACGCGGCTACTTCGGCGGCATCTACTACGACTGGAACGGCGGTGCGATCAAGCGCGAGGGGCGGCTCGACGTCCCGCTCCAGAAGCAGGGCGAGTCGCTCAGCTACTCCGCCGACGGGACCAGGCTGATGTACGGGAGCGAGGGGGCCGACAGCCCGGTGCAGGCCGAGGACGTGCCCGGGGGGTCGGGCACGGCGTCGCCGTCGGGTGGCGGGAGTTCGGCGGCCGCGAGCAAGGACGACAGCGGTTCCGTGGGGGGTGGGGCCAAGGTCGGTGCCGTCGTCGTCGGGGTCGCCGTGCTCGCCCTCTTCGGGCTGCGGCGGCTGCGGCGCCCGACCACGCGCCGTCACTGATCACTCTCCGTGCGTCACCCGTACGGGGCACCGGCGCGGCGGCGGCGCGCCGGTCCGTGCAGGCTGGAAAACGTCCCGCGGGACGGGGGGCGGCCACAGGTGACCGGGTCCCGCTTCACGGAATTGGAGCACCCATGCGCCGCAACGTCCTGCGCCTGGCCGGGAACGTCTGCCTGCTCACGGCAGCCCTGGGCCTGACCGTCCCGGTGACCGCCGGCACCGCTACCGCCGAGCCCACCCGGACGGTCCGGGCCGCAGCCGCCGCCCTCCCGCAGTTCCGTTCGGTGAGGGTGCCGATCAACGGCAGCTTCGCCGTCCCGGGCGAGATGGTCCACGTCCAGGGCACCCTCGACGTCACCGTCATCACCCTCCCCAACGCGGCCGGCGGCGGCACCGCCCAGATCATCAGCAGCCTTGACGACACCACCGGCGTCGGCGTCCCCAGCAACAAGAAGTACTACCTCGTCGGCGCCCAGCGGATCAACGCCCCCTTCTCGGCGGCGGGGACCACGACGCTCAACGTCAAGCCGACCTTCGTGCTGGTCCCGCCCACGGGAGCGCCCAGCAGGGTCCAGCCCATCACGGTGACGGTCGTCGTCACCTCGACCGGCGGGATCGGCTCCGTCACCGCAGCGGTTGCGTGACCCCGCGCCCTGACGCCCCGGCGGGTCGAGGTTCACGGGCGCTCGAACGGCCGGCGGCGGCATGCTGCGCGGCCGTCACCCGGGTGGCGGACCGGGATGCCTGAAATACACGGCTCTGGGCGCCGGTGCAGCAGGCTGTTCCCGCCGGTCGTCGACAGGGGCGGCCGGACCCGCACCACGACGGCTGATGGAGCTGACATGTCCAACGTGCCCGCCGACCTCCGCTACACCGACGACCACGAGTGGATCCGCACCGCGGCCGACGGCAGCATGACCGTCGGCATCACCTATCACGCGCAGAAGAACCTCGGCGACATCGTCTTCTTCGAGCTGCCCGCTGTCGGCAGGACGGTCCAGGCGGGTGACCCCGTCGGCACGGTGGAGTCGGTCAAGGCGGTGTCCGAGATCTTCAGTCCGTTCGACGGCGAGATCGTCGCGATCAACGATGAGGTCGTCGAGACCCCGGAGGAGGTCAACTCCGACCCCTACGGGATGTGGCTCTTCAAGATCAAGACGAAGGGCGGGGCGTCGTCCAACGGGCTGCTCGACGCCAAGGCCTACGAGAAACTCGTCGCCGGGGAGTGAAAGCCCGAGGGGGCGCCCGGTGTACCCGCACCGGGCGCCCCCTCGTCGTGCCCGGCGCTCAGCCCCGCACCGGCATGATGCCGTGCAGGCGGCGCGGTTTGGGGGCGTCCAGCAGGCTGACGCCGTTGTAGACGCGGCTCCGGATGAAGAGCACGGGAGCGGCGACGAACGTGACGAAGATCGAGACGACGCTGACCGGGAACAGGGTCGGCAGCGACTGGCCCTCGGGCAGCGTCTTGCCGCCCTCGTGGACGGCGTAGGCGAAGGCCGCGAAGAAGACGATCGCGCAGAAGGCGGCCAGGACGCGGAGGACGGCCCTGGTCCGGCGGGCGCGGGCCTCGGTGCGGACCTCGGCCAGCAGGGACGCGTCGCAGACGGGGCAGGTGAGCTCCACGGTCTGCTTGCCGGACTGCGGCCGGCGTACCCGGAAGACGTTGTCCTTCCAGGTGATACGGCGGGTGCGGACGAGGAAGCCCGTGACCTTGTCGCTCAGGATGTGGCGCACCGCTACCTCGACGGTGCCCGGTATCGGTCTGTTCATGTACGCGTGGATCTCCTTCGTCGCATGGGGCACACAGTGTCCGGTGTGCGACGAAGGAGACTCAACTGTCCACGGCAGGCTTTGCCTTGATCATGCCTTCCGGGCAAACCAGCAGCTTGTTACGGGAGTTGCCGGGCCCTTACAGCTTCTCGATCACGTAGTCGACGCACTTCGTCAGCGCCTCGACGTCCGCCGGGTCGATCGCCGGGAACATCGCGATGCGGAGCTGGTTGCGGCCGAGCTTGCGGTAGGGCTCGGTGTCGACGATGCCGTTGGCGCGCAGCACCTTGGCGACGGCGGCCGCGTCGATCTCGTCGGCGAAGTCGATCGTGCCGATGACCTGGGAGCGCTTGGCCGGGTCCGAGACGAACGGGGTGGCGTACTTGCTCTCCTCGGCCCAGGTGTACAGGCGGGTCGAGGAGTCCTTCGTACGGCCGGTGGAGAAGGCGAGGCCGCCCTGGCCGTTGAGCCACTCCAGCTGCTGGTTGAGCAGGAAGAGGGTGGCGAGGGCCGGGGTGTTGTACGTCTGGTTCTTGCGGGAGTTGTCGATCGCCGTGGGGAGGCTGAAGAACTCCGGGACGTGGCGGCCGGACGCGTGGATGCGCTCGGCGCGCTCGATCGCGGCCGGGGAGAAGACGCCGATCCACAGGCCGCCGTCGGAGGCGAAGGACTTCTGCGGGGCGAAGTAGTAGACGTCGGTCTCGGCGATGTCGACCGGGAGGCCGCCGGCGCCGGAGGTGGCGTCCACGAGGACCAGCGCGCCCTCGTCGGCGCCCGCGACCCGCCTGATCGGCATGGCGACACCGGTCGAGGTCTCGTTGTGCGTGAACGCGTAGACGTCGACGCCGGCCTCGGCCTGCGGCTCCGGGTGGGTGCCCGGGTCGGAGGCGATGACGGTGGGCTCGGCCAGCCAGGGGGCGAGCTTGGCGGCCTTGGCGAACTTGGAGGAGAACTCGCCGAAGTTCAGGTGCTGCGACTTGGCGTCGATCAGGCCGTGGGTGGCGACGTCCCAGAAGGCGGTGGAGCCGCCGTTGCCGAGGACGACCTCGTAGCCCTCCGGGAGGGAGAACAGGGCGCTGATGCCCTCGCGGACCTGGCCGACCAGGTTCTTCACCGGGGCCTGGCGGTGGGAGGTGCCGAGCAGGGACGTACCGGTGGCGGCCAGCGCGTCCAGCGCCTCCACCCGCACCTTGGAGGGGCCCGCGCCGAATCGACCGTCCGCGGGCTTGATGTCAGCAGGAATCTGGATGTCAGCCACGAGTCGGAGGGTATCCGGTGGGTGAAACGGGACGGAAACGTGTCCGTCGGATGAGACGGGATCGCCGAGCCCTGGACTTGTGTGGTTGTACGACGATATCGACGCGACTGTGGACAAGTCCCGGTGACGGTACGTGAGCGGATGCATCCTGGACGCATGACGGATGTCTCGGCCCTTGAGGCGGAACTGCGGGGTGCCGTCCGGGGTGAGGTCGGCTTCGACGTCACGTCCCGGGCGCTGGTCACCATGGACGCGTCCAACTACCGGCGGGTCCCGGCGGGGGTGGTGGCCCCCCGGGACGCGGACGACGTGGCGGCCGTACTGGAGGTGTGCCGGACCCATGGTGTGCCGGTGGTCGCCCGGGGCGGCGGCACCTCGATCGCGGGGCAGGCGACCGGCACGGGCGTGGTCCTGGACTTCACCCGGCACATGAACCGGCTCGTCGGCCTCGACCCGGCCACCCGTACGGCCGTCGTCCAGCCGGGGCTGGTCCTGGACCGCCTCCAGGAGGCCGCCGCCCCGCACGGCCTGCGCTTCGGCCCTGACCCCTCCACGCACGGCCGCTGCACGCTCGGCGGGATGATCGGCAACAACTCCTGCGGGTCGCACAGCGTGGCCTGGGGGACGACGGCGGACAGTGTGCGCGAGCTGGACGTGCTCACGGCGCGCGGTCGGCGGCTGCGCCTCGGGCCGGACTGGGCGGGCGCCCCCGACGGCCTGCGGGAACTGGTCGCGGGCGACCTGGCCCGGCTGCGCACCGGCTTCCCTGAGCTGCCCCGCCGTATCTCCGGCTATGCGCTGGACGCGCTGCTGCCGGAGAAGGGCGCCGATGTGGCCCGGTCCTTCTGCGGCAGCGAGGGCACCCTCGGGATCCTCACGGAGGCGACCGTACGGCTCGTGGAGTCGCCACCCGCGCGTGCGCTGGCCGTGCTGGGGTACGCCGACGAGAGCGCGGCGGCGGAGGCTGCGGCGGGTCTGCTGGTCTGTGCGCCGCTGACGGTGGAGGGCATGGCGGCCGACCTGGTGCCGTCGTCCGCGGGCCTCCCCCGGGGCGGTGCGTGGCTGTTCGTCGAGACCGGCGGCGAGACGGCGGCGGAGGCACGCGCGCGTGCGGAGACGGTCGTGCGGGCGGCGGATGTCCTGGACGCGCTGGTCGTCACCGACGCGGCCGGGCAACGTGCGCTCTGGCGCATCCGCGAGGACGCGGCCGGTACGGCGACGCGGATGCCGGACGGCGGCGAGGCCTGGCCGGGGTGGGAGGACTGCGCGGTACCGCCGGCCCGCCTGGGGGCGTACCTGCGTGACTTCCGTGCCCTGCTGACGGCACACGGCCTGCGCGGCACCCCGTACGGCCACTTCGGCGACGGCTGCGTCCACGTCCGTATCGACTTCGACCTGCTGAGCGAGGCGGGCGTGGCCCGGTTCCGCCGCTTCTCGGAGGAACTGGCGGACGTGGTGGTGGCGCACGGCGGCTCCCTGTCCGGGGAGCACGGGGACGGCCTGGCGCGGGCGGAACTCCTCCCGAGGATGTACGGCGACGAGCTGGTGACGCTCTTCGGGCGGGCGAAGGGGATCTGGGACCCCGACGACCTCCTCAACCCGGGCGTACTGGTCAGGCCCGCCCCCCTGGACACGAACCTCCGCTTCGCCGTCCTGCCCCGCGAGCCGCTCCCCGTCGCCTTCGGCTACCCCGCCGACGGCGGCGACTTCTCGGCGGCGGTCCGCCGCTGCGTGGGCGTGGCGAAGTGCCGTACGACCGGGCCGTCCGGCGCGTCCGTCATGTGCCCGTCCTTCCGGGCCACCGGCGAGGAGGAGCACTCGACCCGCGGCCGGGCCCGGCTGCTGCACGAGATGCTGGCGGGCGAGCTGGTGACGGACGGCTGGCGCTCGACGGAGGTCCGGGACGCCCTCGACCTCTGTCTGTCCTGCAAGGGCTGCCGGTCGGACTGCCCGGTCGGGGTGGACATGGCGACGTACAAGGCGGAGTTCCTGCACCAGCACTACGCGGGCCGACGGCGCCCGGCCGCCCACTACAGCATGGGATGGCTGCCGAGGTGGCTGGGCTGGGCGGCCCGTACCCGCACGGCGGGTCTGGCCAATGCACTCGCCTCCGTACGACCGCTGGCGGCGCTCGCCAAGCGGCTGGGCGGAATCGCGCCGGAGCGGCGGATCCCCCGTCTGGCACCGGAGCCGTTCAGCCGCTGGGACCGGCGGCGACAGCGCAAGCGCCTACGGGGGTGGGCGGACCGGGCGCGGGCCGGACGGCGACCGGAACTCCCGGCGCGACTGGCCTTCCTGTGGCCGGACACGTTCACGGAGTACCTGTCACCGGAGGTGGGCCGGGCGGCCGTACGGGTGCTGGAGGCGGCGGGGGTGGGGGTGGTGCCGCTGCCGACACGGCGGTGGAGGGCACGGCGATCGGACGACGGCGGGCTGGAGGGCTACGGCATGTCCGTCCTGAACCCGCGCCGGACCCGGGCCTGTTGCGGCCTCACCTACCTCTCGACGGGCCAACTGGACCGGGCCCGCGCGGTGTTGCGCCAGACGCTGGACCTGCTGGAGCCGTTCCTGCTGCTGCCGTCGGACCTGGACTCGGACTCCGGGTCGGACCTGGCCCCGGACTCCGAGTCGGACCTGGCCCCGGACTCCGAGTCGGACCTGGCCTTGGAGTCGGCCTCGGACCTGGACTCGGACTCGGACTCGGGCGACGAGTTCCCGTACCCGCCGCCGTTCGTCGTCCTGGAGCCCAGCTGTGCTGCCGCTCTCCGTGCCGACCTGCCGGAGCTGCTCCCGGACGATCCCCGGGCGGCCCGCCTCGCCGCGCGGGTGCTCACCTTCGCGGAGGCGCTGGAACGCCTGGCCCCCGACTGGACCCCGCCCCGCCTGGACCGTGCGGTCACGGGGCAGACCCACTGCCACCAGCACGCGGTGCTCGGCGACGCCCCGGACCGCCGCCTCCGCGAGGCCGCCGCCCTCACCGGCGACCTGGTCGGCGGCTGCTGCGGTCTGGCAGGCAACTTCGGCTTCGAGAAGGGCCACTTCCAGGTGTCGAAGGCCTGCGCGGAGGAACAGCTGCTGCCGGCGGTGCGGGAGACGGAGCCGGGCACGGTGGTCCTGGCCGACGGCTTCTCGTGCCGGACCCAGCTGGAGCAGCTGGCCGGGGTGCGCGGCAGACACCTGGCGGAGGTGCTGGCGGAGGGGCTGGAGGCCTAGAAGTTCAGCGACCCCATAGCGGGCGTGTCGGGGCACGGGGACGCCGACGGGCGCGCCGACCTCGTCGCCGTCCACATCATCCGCAGCGGCAGCCTGTACATCGAGGACACCGCCCGGCGGGCCGACCTCGGCCCCGGCACCCTCTGCATACGCGACCCGCACGCCCGCTCGTACGCCGGGGCCGTCTCGAAGGCGCCGCGGCGGTGGCCGCACGGGCAATACAGCCCCGCGCCCCCTCGGGGCGTTGCCGAGCGGCAGCCGACTTCACCCGACCTGCCTGGATACCGGACACCTCCTCGGCCGACACGCCTCACCCGCCCGCGCGCCGAAACGATTCCCAGCAGGCCCGCGTCTGTTGTTCTTGATGTTGATGTTGATGTTGACGCCGATGTCGATGTCGATGCCGACGCCACCGGTCCGGTTCCGTCCGCCGTCCTGGCCGGTACCGGTGCGCATCGCCAGTGAGCCGTCGCCGACCTGCCGAGGAGCACCGCCCATGACAGCAGCCCTTCGCCTCCAGCCCATCTCCCGTGCCGAGCATCTCGCCTTCGTGGGCTCCCGGCCCTCCGTCAGCCATATGCAGGTGCCGTCGTGGGGGGACGTGAAGCCGGACTGGGAGGCGGAGAGCCTCGGGTGGTTCGACGGGGAGGGGCGGGTCGTCGGGGCCGGGCTGGTGCTGTTGCGGGCGGTGCCCAGGGTGAAGCGGTATCTGGCGTATCTGCCGGAGGGGCCCGCCATCGACTGGCACGACCCTGATCTGGAGCGGTGGCTCGATCCGCTGCTGGCGTACCTGAAGGGGCGTGGGGCGTTCGCCGTGAAGTTGGGGCCGCCGGTCGTCGTACGGCGGTGGAGCGCGGAGGCGGTGAAGGAGGCCATCGCCGATGCGGCCGCCCGGCGGCTGGGGGACGCGGAGCCGACGTCGTACGACGCCCGTGCCGCAGACCTCGCCGAACGGCTGCGCCGGACCGGGTGGCGGCAGGCGGAGCCGGGCGGGGAGGAGGGGTTCGCGGCCGGGCAGCCCCGGTACGTGTTCCAGGTGCCGTTCGCGGGGCGGTCGTTGGACGACATCCAGCGCGGCCTCAACCAGCAGTGGCGGCGCAACGTGAAGAAGGCGGAGAAGGCGGGCGTCAAGGTGGTGCGGGGCGGGTACGAGGATCTGCCCGCCTTCTACGGCCTGTACACGGAGACCGCCGAGCGCGACCGCTTCATCCCGCGCCCCCTCTCCTACTTCCAGCGGATGTGGACCGCGCTCACCGCCGAACACCCCGACCGCATGCGCCTCTACCTCGCCCACCACGACGGCGACATCCTCGCCGCGGCCACCATGCTCACCGTCGGCGACCACGTCTGGTACTCCTACGGCGCCTCCACCAGCCGCAGGCGCGAGGTCCAGCCCAACAACGCCATCCAGTGGCGGATGATGTGCGACGCCCATGAACTCGGCGCCGCCGTCTACGACTTCAGGGGCATCACCGACACCCTGGAGGAGTCCGACCACCTGCTGGGGCTGCTCCGTTTCAAGGTGGGTGCGGGAGGGGAGGCCGTGGAGTACCTGGGCGAGTGGGACTTTCCGCTCAACAAGCTGCTCCACAAGGCGTTCGACCTGTACATGGCCCGCCGCTGAGGACTGTCCGGGGTGTGGCCGACGTCTGTCCGGGGCCCGTCCGGCCCGGCTTCATAAGCTGGCTCTCAGGTTCATAAGAGAACTCTCAGCTTCGGGGTCGTTATACAGCTGTTACCTAGGTATTCACAGCACCTGTTTGCCGTTCGCGAGCCGACTTTGCCGTCGCTTGGGATTCGGGCCGTGTAAGTTCATCGGTGTCGGGCGGCGGGGATTGCCGAGGATGACGATCCGAAATCCCCGGACGTTGCCCCAAGAGAATTCTCGTACCATCCTGCACCAATTGCACTTCGAACTCTCAAGGAGTCGGAATGAGCCTCAAGAAGCTCGCCCCGCTGCCCCCCAAGCCCAAGAAGCAGCTGCCCCCGCCGCCGCAGCCGAAGCCCAAGAAGCGGGCCCCGAAGCCGGCTCCGAAGCCGATCCCCGGCCAGGACGACTGAGTTAGCTGCAAAAGGACCGACGGTTCGCCGTCGGTCCTTTTTCACTTCCTGAATTTCGGTAATTCCAGCGTCGGACAGCGGAGGTAGTGTGAAATGCGCGTGAAGGAGAGTGAAGGCACAGAATACGAGTACGAAGTCGCCGGCTCGAAATACGAGGAATACGGTGGGGGCGATGGCGACGAGTACGACGACGAGTACGAGGACGAGTACACGCCCACCATCCCGGCCCGCGCCGCCTTCCGCCGCTTCTGGCCGCTGACCAGCGGTCTGCGCGGCTGGCTGGTGATCGTCTGGGTGTGCACGGTGATCGCCGCGCTCGCCGAGACCGAGGCCATCCTGCTCTTCAGCGACCTCACCGACCACGCCCTGCAGAAGGGCTCGCTCAGCGCCTTCTGGAGCCCGGCGACCAAATGGCTGGGCATCGCGATCGTCGGCGCGATCGTCGCCTACGCCGGCAACTCCCTGGCCGCCTGGACCACCGAACGCTTCGTCATGCGGCTGCGCGAGCATGTCTTCGACCACGTCCAGCAGCTGCCTCCGCACTTCTTCCAGCGCCACCGCCAGGGCGACCTGCTCTCCCGCCTGACCAGCGACGTCGAGGCCATCGAGACCATGGTGGTGTCCGGGCTGGTCGGCGCCGCGTCGGCCGTCTTCAGCGCCCTGTTCTACGCGGCCGCCGCGTTCTGGCTGCGCTGGGACCTGGCCGCCGCCACCTTCGTCCTCGCGCCCCTGTTCTGGCTGGCCGCCCGCCGCTTCTCCGGCTCCATCAAGGACGTGTCGCGGGAGGGCCGGGTCGCCGACGGTGCGATCACCTCCGTCGTCGAGGAGTCCCTCGGCAACATCGTGCTGACGCAGGCGTACGACCGCCGTGACGCCGAGCGCCGCCGCCTGAACGAGGAGGCGAGCGCCTGGTTCCGCGCCTCCGTCCGCTCCACCCGCCTCAACGAGGCCTACGAACAGCTCGTCCAGGTCATCGAGACGATCTGCGTCCTCGCCGTCATCGGCATCGGCGCCTGGGAGATCTCCACCGGCCGCATGACCCTGGGCCAGCTCCTCGCCTTCTCCGCCTTCCTCGGCTACCTCTACCCGCCGGTGCGCGGCCTCGCCCAGCTCGGACTCACCGTCACCGCCGCAACGGCGGGCGCGGAACGGCTGATCGAGATCCTGGACGTGAGGCCGTCGGTCACCGACCCCCGGCGCGGCACCGGCACCGACACCGGCCGCCCGGACGGCGCCATCGAGGTCCGCGACGTCGGCTTCAGCTACCCCGGCGCCGACGGGGCCGCCCTGGAGGGCCTCTCCTTCACCGTCAGCCCCGGCGAACTCGTGATCATCACCGGCCCCAGCGGCGCCGGCAAGTCCACCGTCTCCAAGATGCTGCTCCGCTTCTACGACCCCGACAGCGGCGAAGTCCTCCTCGACGGCGTCCCCCTCGGCGACTTCCCGCTGGCCCGGCTGCGCGAGTACATCACCCTGCTCCCGCAGGAGACCCTCGTCCTGCACGACACCGTCCGCGCCAACATCGCCTGCGGCCGGCCCGGCGCCAGCGAGCAGGCGATCGAGGACGCGGCCAGGGCCGCCGACGCCCACGACTTCATCGTCCGGCTGCCCGAGGGCTACGACACCAGGGTCGACCCCAACTCCGCCCGGCTGTCCGGCGGTCAGCTCCAGCGCCTGGCCATCGCCCGCGCGATCCTGCGCGACGCCCCCGTCCTCGTCCTCGACGAGCCGACCACCGGCCTGGACGCGATGGCCGCACGCCGGGTCGTCAAACCGCTGCGCCGCCTGATGACCGGCCGTACGACCATCATGATCACCCACGATCTCAACCTCGCGCCCGACGCCGACCGCATCCTCGTCGTCGACCGCGGCCGCATCGTCGAGACCGGCCGCCACGACGAACTCCTCGCCAGCGGCGGCGCCTACTCCCGGCTCCACCGCTCGCAGAACAACGCGATGATGGACACCGGCGAACTGCGGCTGCCGCTGTTCGTGGACCAGGGCGGCGCACCGGCGGCAGGGACCGTGGGAACCGTGGGGGCCGTGGGAGTACCCCAGGCCTCCTACGCGGGGGCGCAGGGCGGTGGGGACGGTGGGTACGCCTACCAGCAGCCGTACGGGAACATGTACGACTACAACGTGTACGCGGCCGCAGGGCTATGGCCCCAGCCCATGTACGAGGCGCATATAGAGACCGGCTACGGGGCGGATGTGCCCACCACACTCCCCGACGGTCGGCCCCTGTTCCGTGACGAGGAGTCCTGGCCCGGCATCTGAGCCGCCCCCCGGACGGGCCGGAACTCCCGTGAGTGCCCGTCACATGAGTGTTGTTACACACCTATTGCACAAGGGATCTTCAAGAATCCTCCACTTGGTTCGTAGGCTGCGTACGCCAATGGGCTCGGCCGGGGGCGACCCACCGGGCCCCTCGCGATCCCAGGGGGATTCACATGCGTATACGCGTCGCGGCCACCGTTCTGTCCGGTGCGGTCGTGCTGTCCGCGCTCGCTGTTCCGGTGGCCGCCCAGGCGGCGGCGGGCCCGAGTGCGAAGGCGGAGCTCAGCTCCTTCTTCGCGAACTCCGCGTCCGCCGCTCGCACCGCGCACGCCGCGAACTCCGCGCAGACCGTCCGGCCGAAGGACGGGATCGGGAGCATCACCTTCTCCGACGGCGTCGTCAACGGCGGCAAGGACATCGTCCTCGGCACCACCACGAAGAAGTCCGTCACCGTGACCTACACCGCCACCAGCTCCAGCGGTGTCGCGGTCACGGAGGCCTTCCTCTGGCAGGGCACCGACCCCTCCAGCACGGACACCATCACCGGCGCCCTGGGCACCGACGACGACCCGGTCTGCACCGAGTCGACCACCCAGACCGGCGTCTACAGCTGCAAGGCCGTCTTCAACATCGACGCGGCCGTCGACATGGTGGACAACGGCGTCGCCGGCACCTGGAAGATCGCCCTCGGCGGCTACGACCTCTACGCCAGCGCCAGCTTCGACGACAACGTCGGCACCGGCAAGATCAAGAAGGCCTCCAAGCTGACCGTCGACGCCACCCCGGAGCCGGTGAAGAAGGGCAAGACCATCACCGTCACCGGCAAGCTGACGCGTGCCAACTGGAACACCGGCACGTACGCCGGCTACGCGTCGCAGAAGGTGCAGCTGCAGTACCGCAAGAAGGGCAGCACCACCTACACCACCCTCAAGACCATCACCGCCGGCACCGGCGGCGCCCTCAAGACCACCACCAAGGCCACGGCCGACGGGTACTACCGCTACTCGTTCGCGACCAACGCGACCACCGGCGCCTCGACGGCGACCGGCGACTACGTCGACGTGAAGTAACGTCCGGCCGTCACCCGAGGATTCGTTTCACGTTCGGCCTCGCCCCGCGCACGGGGCGAGGCCGAACGTGTTTCGCGACTTTCCCGACGGCTCGGCATCTCAGCATCCAGGACAGTTCCATAAGGGGTTCACGCGCCTGTCCAAGTCCATTACCCTGGACTGAGAAGTGCATCGTACTGAACAACGAATCTCCTGGACCGCCCGTGACCACCCCCAGCACCTCACAGCCGACGCCGACGCCCGCGTCCGCCCCGGTGTCCGCGCCCGCCGCCACCGGCATCCCGGGCCGGCTCGGCTCGTTCGGTCCCGTCGGGCTGGTCCTGGCCGGAGGGATCTCCGTACAGTTCGGCGGCGCCCTCGCGGTGACCCTGATGCCCAGGGCGGGCGCGCTCGGCGTGGTGACCCTGCGGCTCCTCGCGGCCGCCGTGGTCCTGCTCGTCGTCTGCCGGCCCCGGCTGCGCGGCCACTCCCGCACCGACTGGGGCACGGTGATCGTCTTCGGCATCACCATGGGCGCGATGAACGGCCTCTTCTACGAGGCCGTCGACCGCATCCCGTTGGGCCCCGCCGTCACCCTGGAGGTGCTGGGCCCGCTCGCCCTGTCCGTACTGGCCTCCCGGCGTGCGATCAACGCACTGTGGGCGGGACTGGCCCTGGCCGGCGTCTTCCTGCTCGGCGGCGGAGGCTTCGGGGATCTCGACCCCACAGGTGTCGCCCTCGCCCTGGCGGCCGGCGCCATGTGGGCCACCTATATCGTCTTCAGTGCCCGTACGGGCCGCCGCTTCCCGCAGGCCGACGGCCTCGCCCTGGCCATGGCGGTCGCGGCACTGCTGATCCTCCCGCTCGGCATCGCCGAGGCCGGCAGCAGGCTGCTGGACCCGACCACCGTCGCCCTCGGCTCGTCGGTCGCGATCCTCTCCTCGGTCCTGCCCTACACCCTCGAACTCCTCGCGCTGCGCCGCATGCCCGCCCACACCTTCGCCGTCCTCATGAGCCTGGAACCGGCCATCGCCGCCACCGCCGGTTTCCTCATCCTCGACCAGGCCCTGACGGCCACCCAGTCGGCCGCCATCGCCCTCGTCGTCGCGGCGAGCATCGGGGCGGTCCGTTCCCAGGTGGGACGCGGCCGGCGGCCGGCGGGCGGTGCACAGCCGGACTCGGCGGGCGGCGTCCGGACCGAGCCGGTGGGCGGTGTCCTGCCGGAGCCGGTGGCCGGTGTTCAGCCGGAGGGGAAGGGTAGCGCGTCCTGATAGCCGTTCGAGGGCCGCTGGATCTTCTTCACCGTCTGGGCGTCCAGCGCGACCGGCGCGGACTTCGTGCCCAGTTTCCCGCCGGGATGCCAGTTGCCCGTGACGGACACCCAGGTGTTGGCGGCCGGGATGCTCTCGCTGTAGATCCGCACCTTCACGGACTGCGCGTCGGCCGCGCAGCAGGAGATGATGATCCGGGTCAGATCCCAGCTCCCGCCGCCCGGGACGGGTGTGACCAGCCCGCTCATCTCCACGGTCCGCGCCTTGATGGCCAGCGTGCGGTCCTGCTGCACACGGGTGGTGAAGTCCGTGAGCGTGATGGGCAGCGGTGAGGTCTTCGGCAGCGGATCGAAGTCGTCCTGCTCCGCCACGACCTTGGCGGGCTGCCGGGCGGCGGTGTACGCGCCGAGCGCCGGCGGGGCGTAGAAGAGCAGGCTCAGTGCGGGGAGCAGGAGCAGCCAGGCGACCCGGGGGACGGCCGAGTGGTCGTGACCATGGTGGTGTTCCGACTCGTCGTGTGGTCCGGCGCCATGTGCGTGGGCGCCATGTGCGGGGCCGCCATGCCTGCCGTGCCCCTTCCCGCCCTCCCGCGTCGCAGCCTCCACGATGCCCAGCACCAGCAGCACGAACCCGGACGCGATCAGCAGCGGCCGCATCCCGGGCTTGACGTAGCGCAGGCACAGGTCGGTGAAGAGCGAGGCGTGCAGCAGGCCGAGGCCGCTGAGGACCAGCAGGGTCACCTGAAGCGGACGTCTCACAACAGCACCCCTCCGACCAGCACACTGCACAGGACCGCGACGACCGTCGTGGCGGTCGAGAAGCGGGCCGCGAAGGCCCGGCCGAACGTGCCCGCCTGCAACGCGATCAGCTTGAGGTCGACCATGGGGCCGACCACCATGAACGCCAGCCGGGCGGTGGGCGAGAAACCCGTGAGCGACGACGCCACGAACGCGTCCGCCTCCGAGCACACCGCGAGGATGACCGCCAGCGCGGCCAGGAACAGCACCGACAGCCAGGGCGAACCGGAGAAGGTGTCGAGCACCGACCGCGGTACGGCCACGTTGAAGGTGGCCGCGGCCATGGCGCCGACCACCAGGAAACCGCCGGCCTGGAGGAAGTCGTGCTGGAAGCCGCGCCGGAACTCCGTCCAGCGGTTGTGCCCCGGCTGGTGCCCGGTGTGCCGTACGGCGGGCCGCAGCCACTCCTCCCGCCCCAGCCAGAGCCACAGCCAGCCCATCACGGCGGCGGTGACCAGCGAGGCGACCAGCCGGGCCAGCACCATGAGGGGGGTGCCGGGGAAGGCGATGGCGGTGGCGGTCAGCACCACCGGGTTGATGGCGGGCGCGGAGAGCAGGAAGGCGAAGGCGGCGGCCGGGGTGACCCCGCGCCCGATCAGGCTGTTCGCCACCGGCACCGACGCGCACTCGCACCCAGGCAGTACGACCCCGGCGACTCCGGCGACCGGCACGGCGAGCGCGGGCCGCTTCGGCAGCAGCCGTGTGAACACCCGCTCCGGCACGAACGCGTTGATCGCCCCGGACAGTGCCGTGCCGAGCAGCAGAAACGGGGTCGCCTGCACGATCACGGCGAGACACACCGTCTGCCAGGCCTGCAACGCGGCCTTGCTGACGCCCTGGCCCACGAGGAAGAGAGCGGTACCGGGCACGACGGCGGCGGCCACGAGGAGGAGCGGCCAGAAGCGGGGAGGTTCGCGCGGGGGCGGATCCTCGATCCCCGCGTCACCCGAGTCCACCGGGTAGCCGCCTACCCCGCCTGCCGGGTAGCCGCCTGCCGCGGGTGTCACGACGGCGGTCGTCTCCACCCCTGCGGCGAGTTCATCTGTCCTCCGCACGCCCCGCACGCCTCACACATCACTCCATCGCCGGATGTTCGCATCGAACATAGGGCATGGCGGTCCCTCCGCCACGCCGCGCTGTCCCAAGGATTGCCCCAGGGTGACTCCGGATGTCGCCAAGGAGCGCCGCCCCGGGGCGGCGGGCCCGCGCTCCGGGCCACGGCTCCGCCAAATTCATGCAAGCATGCTTGATTGTTTCCGGGGTCGCTGCCATGCTCCTCCCCATGTCCGATCCGACGCCCGTCATCGACGACCTGCGTGAGGAGAGTGCGGAACTCGACCGGCTGGTGGCCGAGTTGACGCCCGAGCAGTGGGCTCTTGCCACGCCCGCGCCCCGCTGGACCGTCGCCCACCAGATCGCCCACCTCGCCTGGACCGACCACTCCTCGCTGCTGGCCGTGACCGATCAGGACGCCTTCGCCCGTGAGGTCGAGAAGGCGCTGACCGCACCCGGGGACTTCGTGGACAACGGGGCGGAGGACGGCGCCGCCAAGCCCCCCGCCCAGTTGCTGGCGGACTGGCGTGCCGGGCGCGAGGCCCTGGACCAGGCGCTGCGCGCGGCACCCGTGCGGGCACGGTTCCCCTGGTACGGCCCCCCTATGTCGGTCGCCTCCATGGCCACCGCCCGGCTGATGGAGACCTGGGCGCACGGCCTGGACATCGCGGACGCGCTGGGTGTGACCCGCACCCCCACCGACCGGCTCCGGCACATCGCCCGGCTCGGCGTCCGCACCCGCGACTTCGCCTTCGGCGTGCACGGACTGCCCGTGCCGTTCGAGGAGTTCCGCGTCGAACTGACCGCCCCGTCCGGCGAGCTGTGGACGTACGGTCCCGGTGACGCCGACGACCGCGTCACCGGACCGGCCCTCGACTTCTGTCTCCTGGTCACCCAGCGCGCCCACCGCGCCGACCTCGTCCTCGAAGCCGTCGGCCCGGACGCCGACCGCTGGCTGGACGTCGCCCAGGCCTTCGCGGGCCCGCCCGGCCCCGGCCGCACCCCGAAGGGCGGCACCCCGTGACCCTGCGCATAGGCAACGCCTCCGGCTTCTACGGCGACCGCTTCGACGCGCTGCGCGAGATGCTCACCGGCGGCGAACTCGACGTCCTCACCGGCGACTACCTCGCCGAGCTGACCATGCTCATCCTGGGCCGCGACCGCCTCAAGGACCCCGCCGCCGGATACGCCCGTACCTTCCTGCGCCAGCTGGAGGACTGCCTGGGCCTGGCCCACGAGCGGGGCGTGCGGATCGTCACCAACGCCGGCGGCCTGAACCCGGCCGGACTCGCCGGTGCCGTACGGCAGCTGGCCGACCGGCTCGGGATACCTGTGCGCGTCGCACATGTGGAGGGCGACGACCTGACCGCCGCCCACCCCGGCAGCCTCGCTGCCCACGCCTACCTCGGCGGCTTCGGGATCGCCGAATGCCTGCGGGCCGGCGCCGACATCGTGGTCACCGGCCGGGTCACCGACGCGGCCCTGGTCACCGGCCCCGCCGCCGCCCACTTCGGCTGGCCGGCCAGGGAGTACGACAGGCTCGCGGGCGCCGTCGTCGCCGGGCACGTCCTGGAGTGCGGTACCCAGGCCACCGGCGGCAACTACGCGTTCTTCGCCGAAGCGGGAGCAGGAGCAGGAGCAGGAGCCGGAGCGGGAGCGGGCCGCGACGTCCGACGTCCCGGCTTCCCGCTAGCCGAACTCCACGAGGACGGCAGCTGCGTCATCACCAAGCACCCCGGCACCGGCGGCTTCGTCGACGTCGGCACGGTCACCGCCCAGCTGCTGTACGAGACCGGCGGCGCCCGGTACGCGGGCCCCGACGTCACCGCCCGCCTGGACAGCGTCCGGCTGAGCCAGGACGGCCCGGACCGGGTGCGGATCGAGGGCGTACGAGGCGAGGCACCGCCCCCCACCCTCAAGGTCGGCCGCAACCGGCTGGGCGGCTTCCGCAACGAGGTCGTCTTCGTGCTCACCGGGCTCGACATCGAGGCGAAGGCAGCCCTGGTGCGGGACCAGATGGCCGACGCGCTCGCCAAGTCCCCGCCGTCCGGGGTCCGCTGGGAGCTGGTCCGCACCGACCGCCCCGACGCGGACACCGAGGAGACCGCCAGCGCGCTGCTCCGGCTCGTCGTACGGGACCGGGATCAGGAGACCGTCGGCCGGGCGCTTAGCGCGGCCGCCGTGGAACTGGCCCTCGCCAGCTACCCCGGCTTCCATGTGCTCGCACCACCGGGGAAGGGCGCCCCCTATGGCGTCTTCGAGGATGTGTACGTCCCCCAGGGCGAGGTGCCCCATGTGGCCGTCCTCCATGACGGGCGACGGATCCCCGTGCCGCCGGCCCAGGACACCCTCGTACTCCAGGACCCGCCCGAACCACCGCTGCCCGAGCCGTACCCGGCCGGTGGTCCCACCCGGCGGGCACCCCTCGGGCTCGTCGCCGGGGCCCGCAGCGGCGACAAGGGCGGCAACGCCAATGTCGGCGTCTGGGCGCGCTCGGACGAGGCCTGGCGCTGGCTCGCGCACGCCCTGACCGCCGACACCTTCCGCCGCCTGCTCCCCGAGACCGCCGAGTTGACGGTCACCCGGCACATCCTCCCCAACCTCCGCGCCGTCAACTTCACCGTCGAGGGCGTGCTCGGCGAGGGGGTGGCCGCCCAACACCGATTCGACCCCCAGGCCAAGGCCCTCGGCGAATGGCTCCGCTCCCGCCACCTGGACATCCCGGAGGCCCTGCTGTGACGGTCATCGAGACCACCCTCGACACGAACACCCCCGACTTCCGGGCGAACCGCGACGCCATGCTCGCCAAGCTCACCGACCTGGAGGCCGAGCACACCAAGGCCCTCGCGGGCGGCGGCGCGAAGTACGTCGAACGGCATCGGGGGCGCGGCAAGCTCCTGGCCCGCGAGCGCATCGAACTCCTCCTCGACCCCGACACGCCCTTCCTGGAGCTGTCCCCGCTGGCCGCCTGGGGCAGCGACTACGCCGTCGGCGCCTCGCTGGTCACCGGCATCGGGACCGTCGAAGGCGTGGAGTGCCTGATCACCGCCAACGACCCGACCGTGCGCGGCGGCGCCAGCAACCCCTGGTCACTGAAGAAGGCCCTGCGCGCCAACGACATCGCCCTCGCCAACCGGCTGCCCTGCATCAGCCTGGTCGAGTCGGGAGGTGCCGATCTGCCGTCCCAGAAGGAGATATTCATCCCCGGAGGCGCCATCTTCCGGGACCTCACCCGGCTCTCGGCCGCAGGCATCCCCACCATCGCCGTCGTCTTCGGCAACTCCACCGCCGGCGGCGCCTACATCCCCGGCATGTCCGACCACGTGATCATGGTCAAGGAGCGCGCCAAGGTCTTCCTCGGCGGACCGCCCCTGGTGAAGATGGCCACCGGCGAGGAGAGCGACGACGAGTCGCTGGGCGGCGCGGAGATGCACGCGCGTGTGTCGGGCCTCGCCGACTACTTCGCCGTCGACGAACCGGACGCGCTCCGGCAGGCCCGGCGCGTGGTGGCCCGCCTCAACCACCGCAAGGCCCACCCCGACCCCGGCCCCACCGAACCGCCCAAGTATGCGGCCGACGAGCTTCTGGGCATCGTCCCCGGCGACCTGAAGATCCCCTTCGACCCGCGCGAGGTGATCGCCCGCCTGGTCGACGCCTCCGACTTCGACGAGTTCAAGCCGCTGTACGGCACCAGCCTCGCCACCGGCTGGGCGAGCCTGCACGGCTACCCGGTCGGCATCCTGGCGAACGCGCAGGGCGTGCTGTTCAGCCAGGAGTCCCAGAAGGCCGCCCAGTTCATCCAGCTCGCCAACCAGCGCGACATCCCCCTCCTCTTCCTCCACAACACCACCGGCTACATGGTCGGCAAGGAGTACGAGCAGGGCGGCATCATCAAACACGGCGCCATGATGATCAACGCGGTCAGCAACAGCCGCGTCCCGCACCTCTCCGTCCTCATGGGCGCCTCCTACGGCGCCGGGCACTACGGCATGTGCGGACGCGCCTACGACCCCCGCTTCCTGTTCGCCTGGCCCAGCGCCAAGTCGGCCGTGATGGGCCCGCAGCAGCTCGCCGGTGTCCTCTCGATCGTCGCCCGCCAGTCGGCCGCCGCGAAGGGCCAGCCGTACGACGAGGACGGCGACGCGGCCCTGCGCGCCATGGTCGAGCAGCAGATCGAGTCCGAGTCGCTGCCCAAGTTCCTGTCCGGGCGGCTGTACGACGACGGCGTCATCGACCCGCGCGACACCCGCACCGTCCTCGGCCTGTGCCTGTCCGCCATCCACACCGCCCCCTACGAAGGCGCGCGGGGCGGCTTCGGCGTCTTCCGGATGTGAGGGATCACGTGATTTCGACCCTGCTCGTCGCCAACCGCGGCGAGATCGCCTGCCGGATCTTCCGCACCTGCGCCGAACTCGGCATCCGCACGGTCGCCGTGCACTCGGACGCCGACGAGAACGCGCTGCACGCGCGCGTGGCCGACACCGCCGTACGGCTGCCGGGCGCGACACCCGCCGACACCTACCTGCGCGCCGACCTGGTGGTGAAGGCCGCCGTGAGCGCCGGCGCGGACGCCGTGCACCCCGGGTACGGCTTCCTCTCCGAGAACGCCGACTTCGCACGCGCCGTCCTCGACGCCGGCCTGGTCTGGATCGGGCCGCCCCCGGAGGCCATCGATGCGATGGCGTCCAAGACCCGCGCCAAGGAACTGATGGGGATCGCACCCCTGGGCGAGGTGGCCGAGTCCGACCTGCCGGTGCTGGTCAAGGCGGCCGCCGGCGGCGGCGGGCGCGGCATGCGCATCGTGCGCCGCCTCGACGAGCTGAGCGCCGCGCTGGAGGGCGCACGCGCCGAGGCCACCAGCGCCTTCGGCGACGGCGAGGTCTTCGTCGAGCCCTACATCGAACGCGGCCGACACGTCGAGGTGCAGATCCTCGCCGACACCCACGGCACGGTGTGGCCGCTCGGCACCCGCGACTGCTCACTCCAGCGCAGGCACCAGAAGGTCATCGAGGAAGCACCGGCACCCGGCCTCCCCGAGGGGCTGGTGAAGGAGCTGCACGCACTGGCCGTACGCGCCGCCCGCTCCGTCGCGTACGTCGGCGCGGGCACCGTCGAGTTCCTCGTCGCCGACGGCAGGGCGCACTTCCTGGAGATGAACACCCGCCTCCAGGTCGAACACCCCGTCACCGAGGCCGTCTTCGACCTCGACCTGGTCGCGGAACAGATCCGTGTCGCCGAGGGCCACGCCCTCCCCCTCGACGCCCCACGCGCGCGTGGCCACGCGATCGAGGCCCGCCTCTACGCCGAGGACCCCGCCCGCGGCTGGGCCCCGCAGACCGGCACCCTGCACCGCCTCGCCGTACCGGACAGCGTCCGCCTGGACACCGGCTACACCGACGGCGACGAGATCGGCGTCCACTACGACGCGATGCTCGCGAAAGTCGTCGCCCACGCCCCCACCCGCGCCGAGGCCCTGCGCAAACTGGCCCACGCCCTGGAGCAGGCCACCCTGCACGGCCCCGCCACCAACCGCGACCTCCTCATCCGCTCCCTGCGCCACGAGGAGTTCGCGACGGCCCGCATGGACACGGGTTTCTACGACCGTCACCTCACCCACCTCACGGCGCCCGCCCCCGACCCGCACGCCCCCCTCGCGGCCGCCCTGGCCGACGCCCACGGCCGCTCCCGCTTCGGCGGCTGGCGCAACCTGCCCTCCCAGCCCCAGACCAAGCGCTACCTGCTGGCCGGCGAGGAGCACGAGGTCCACTACCGGCACACCCGCGAGGGCCTCACGGCAGACGGCGTACGGGTCTTGCACGCCGGCGCGCGTCTGGTCGTACTCGACATCGACGGCGTACACCGCAAGTTCGAGGTGGCGAGCTATGGCGACCAGGTCCACGTCAACAACACGACCCTCACCGCCCTGCCCCGCTTCCCCGACGCCAAGGCTCAGTTGGCACCGGGTTCGCTGCTCGCGCCGATGCCGGGGACGGTCGTACGGATGGCGGAGGGCCTGGAGGAGGGGGCGTCGGTCGAGGCCGGCCAGCCCCTGCTGTGGCTGGAGGCGATGAAGATGCAGCACCAGATCACAGCACCGGTCACGGGCACGCTGAGCGAACTGCGGGTCGTGGTCGGACAACAAGTAGAGCCAGGCTCTCTACTGGCGGTAGTGCAAGCAACTTAGGGGCGCGGGGAACTGCGCGACCAGCCACACACAACCCGCACGCGAAGGAGCCACCATGCCCCCCAAAATCGAAACCGACGAACACAAGGCACTCCGCGAGGCGGTGGCGACCCTCGGCAAGAAATACGGTCGCACCTACATGACCTCGGTGATCGCCGCCGGAGGCCACCCCACCGAGCTCTGGCAGGAAGCCGGAAAACTCGGCTACCTCGGCGTCAACCTCCCGGAGGAACACGGCGGCGGAGGCGGCGGCATCACCGAACTCTCCATCGTCCTCGAAGAGCTCGGCGCCGCGGGTTCCCCGTTGCTCATGCTGGTCGTCTCACCCGCGATCTGCGGCACCGTGATCGCCCGCTTCGGCACCGACGCCCAGAAGAACCGGTGGCTGCCCGCGCTGGCGGACGGCTCCCGCCTCATGGCCTTCGGCATCACCGAACCCGACGCCGGCTCCAACTCCCACCGCATCACCACCACCGCCCGCCGCGACCCGGACACCGGCGACTGGCTGCTCACCGGCCGCAAGGTCTTCATCTCCGGCGTCGACATGGCCGACGCCGTCCTGATCGTCGGCCGCACCGAAGACGCCCGCACCGGCAGCCTCAAGCCCTGCCTGTTCATCGTCCCGACGGACGCCGAGGGCTTCCAGAAGCGCCCCATCGACATGGAACTGAGCGCCGCCGAGAAGCAGTTCGAGCTGACCCTGGACGACGTACGGCTGCCCGCCGACGCACTCGTCGGCGACGAGGACGCGGGCCTGCTGCAACTGTTCGCCGGCCTCAACCCGGAGCGCATCATGACGGCCGCGTTCGCGATCGGCATGGGCCGCTACGCCCTCTCCAAAGCGATCGAGTACGCACGCGACCGCACCGTCTGGAAGGCACCCATCGGCGCCCACCAGGCCATCGCGCACCCCCTCGCCCAGGCGCACATCGACCTCGAACTCGCCCGCCTGATGATGCAGAAAGCAGCGCACCTGTACGACGCCGGCGATGACATCGGCGCAGGCGAGGCCGCCAACATGGCGAAGTACGCGGCGGGCGAGGCATGCGTGAAGGCGGTCGACCAGGCCGTGCACACCCTCGGCGGCAACGGACTCACGCGGGAATTCGGACTCGCCTCGTTGATAACGGCCGCGCGCGTGGCTCGTATTGCTCCGGTGAGCAGGGAGATGATTCTCAACTACGTCTCCCACCAGACCCTCGGCCTGCCGAAGTCGTACTGAGATCACACTCAGGCCGTACTGAGGCCTTACTGAGGCCCTAGGCCGCCTTGGAGGAACCGTGTTCCGCAGCGAGTACGCAGACGTTCCGCCCGTAGAACTCCCCATCCACGAGGCCGTGCTGGGCCGAGCCGCCGAGTTCGGCGACGCGCCCGCCCTGATCGACGGCAACGACGGCACCACCCTCACGTACGCACAACTGGACCGGTTCCACCGGCGGCTCGCTGCCGCGTTCGCCGACGCCGGCGTCCGCAAGGGCGACGTGCTCGCCCTGCACAGCCCGAACACGGTCGCCTTCCCGACGGCGTTCTACGCGGCCACGCGCGCGGGCGCCTCGGTCACCACCGTGCACCCGCTCGCCACCCCCGAGGAGTTCGCCAAACAGCTCAAGGACTCCGCCGCCCGCTGGATCGTCACCGTCTCGCCGCTGCTGGAGACCGCCCGCCGGGCCGCCGAACTCGCCGGCGGCATAGCGGAGGTATTCGTCTGCGACAGCGCCACCGGACACCGCTCCCTGCTCGACATGCTGGCCAGTGAAGCGCCCGAGCCCCAGGTCGACATCGACCCCGTCGAGGACGTCGCCGCACTGCCGTACTCCTCCGGCACCACCGGCGTCCCCAAGGGCGTGATGCTCACCCACCGGCAGATCGCCACCAACCTCGCCCAGCTGGAGATCCCCGTCCCGTCCGGCCCCGGCGACCGCATCCTCGCCGTGCTGCCGTTCTTCCACATCTACGGCCTCACCGCGCTCATGAACGCGCCGCTGCGCAACGGCGCCACCGTCGTCGTCCTGCCCCGCTTCGAGCTGGAGACCTTCCTCGCGGCGATCCAGACCCACCGCATCACCGGCCTGTGGGTCGCCCCGCCGATCGTCCTCGCCCTCGCCAAGCACCCGCTGGTCGAGCAGTACGACCTGTCGTCCCTGAAGTACGTCATGAGCGCCGCCGCCCCCCTGGACGCCCAGCTCGCCACGGCCTGCGGCGAGCGCCTGGGCATGCCGCCGGTCGCGCAGGGCTACGGCATGACGGAACTGTCGCCCGGCACCCACATCGTCCCCCTCGACGCCCTGCGCCAGGCGCCGCCCGGCACGGTCGGCAAGCTCATCGCCGGCACCGAGATGCGGATCGTGTCGCTGGACGACCCGCACAAGGACGTCGGCGTCGGCGAGCCCGGCGAGATCGTCATCCGCGGCCCCCAGGTCATGAAGGGCTATCTCGGCCGGCCCGACGCCACCGCCGAGATGATCGACACCGACGGCTGGCTGCACACCGGGGACGTCGGCCATGTCGACGCCGACGGCTGGCTGTACGTCGTCGACCGGGTCAAGGAACTCATCAAGTACAAGGGTTTCCAGGTGGCCCCCGCCGAACTGGAGGCCCTCCTGCTCACCCACCCGGGCATCGCCGACGCCGCCGTCGTCGGCGCCTACAACGACGACGGCAACGAGATCCCGCACGCCTTCGTCGTCCGCCAGCCCACCGCCGACGACCTCACCGAGAACGAGACCATGCTGTACGTCGCCGAACGCGTCGCGCCCTACAAACGCGTCCGCAAGGTCACCTTCATCACCGGCGTGCCCCGCGCGGCCTCCGGAAAGATACTCCGCCGCGAACTGCGCGCCCTCGCGAAGACCGCGGGACCCGAGGAGCGCCCATGACGTTGATCGGACAGGCACACGCGCGTGCCGTCACCACCCTCAGCCTCGACGCCACCGCCACCCGCAACGCCCTGTCCGCCGCCCTCGTCGCCGAGCTCGCCGAGGCCCTCACCGACTGCGCCAAGGACCCCGAAGTCCGCGCCGTCGTCCTCACCCACACCGGCAACACCTTCTGCGCCGGCGCCGACCTGCGCGACCCACCCCACCCCGACACCCTGGTCGGCCTCCTCCGCCAGATCGTCGAGCTGCCCAAGCCGGTCGTCGCCCGCATCACCGGCCACGTCCGCGCGGGCGGCCTCGGCCTCCTCGCCGCCTGCGACATCGCGGCCGCCTCCACCGGGTCCACCTTCGCCTTCACGGAGGTGCGGATCGGCGTCGCCCCCGCGGTGATCTCCCTTCCCCTCCTCCCGCGCACCGACCCCCGCACCCTGGCCCGCTACTACCTCACCGGCGAACGCTTCGACCCGCCCGAGGCCGTACACCTGGGCCTCCTCACCACCACCGCCGAAGACGTCGACACCGCCCTGGCCCCCGTCCTCGACGGCCTCCGCCGCTCCTCCCCCCAGGCCCTGGCCGAGACGAAACAGCTGCTCACGGCTAGGGTGCTGGAGACATTCGACCGGGACGCGGCCACCCTCACCGCACTCTCGGCCCGGCTGTTCTCCTCCGACCAGGCCCGCGAGGGGATGACGGCCTTCCTCGAACGACGGGACGCGGCGTGGGTGGTGTGAACACGGGTGTGAGCACGGGTACGAGTACGAGCGAACGCGCGCCGAAGCAGGACCGCAGCCGCGCCACCCGGCAGCGTCTCCTGGAGGCCGCCGTGGCCTGCCTCGCCGAGCGCGGCTGGGCGGGCTCCACGGTCACCGTCGTCGCCGAACGCGCCGGCGTCTCCCGGGGCGCCGCCCAGCACCACTTCCCGACCCGCGAGGACCTCTTCACAGCCGCCGTCGAGTACGTCGCCGAGGAACGCTCCACCGCCCTCCGCGCCCTGTTCCCGCAGGGCGCGGCGGGCGACCGCAGGGCCGTCGTCTCGGCCCTCGTCGCCCTCTACACGGGCCCCCTCTTCCGCGCCGCCCTCCACCTCTGGGTCGCCGCCTCCAACGAGGACCAGCTCCGCCCCCAGGTCACCGAACTGGAGGCCCGAGTGGGCCGCGAGACCCACCGCATCGCCGTGGACCTCCTGGGCGCCGACGAGACCCGCCCCGGCGCCCGGGAAACGGTCCAGGGCCTCCTGGACATGGCGAGGGGCCTGGGCCTGGCGAACCTCCTGACGGACGACAGAGCGCGGCGGGAGCGGGTGGTCCAGCAATGGGCGGCACTACTGGACGAGGTGCTGGACAGCGCCCCGTAAGGGCGCGGGGCTGTATCTGATTTGCGGCTCCGCCGCGCGGGCGCGACCAGCCCCCACCGACCCGCACCCGCCCGCACTCCCCGGCCACCCCCCTCAGTGGGCGATATCCCCGTACCCCTCGACGTCCTGAGGCCTCCGCACCCCCGGCCCCACATACTCCGCCGACGGCCGCACCAACCGCCCCGTCCGCTTCTGCTCAAGAATGTGCGCCGACCACCCCGCCGT
Source organism: Streptomyces sp. NPDC058457 (assembly GCF_042720695.1). Lineage (NCBI taxonomy): Bacteria > Bacillati > Actinomycetota > Actinomycetes > Kitasatosporales > Streptomycetaceae > Streptomyces > Streptomyces sp. NPDC058457. The sequence continues at coordinate 289,788 of NZ_JBHXLU010000003.1, forward strand.
CCGCGCACACGTGAACATCGACGTGAACATGTGCGCCGGCACCTCCGCGAAATCCAGCATGATCGCGGCCCAGAACTCCACGTTCGTGGCCAGCACCCGGTCCGGCCGCCGATTGTGCAGCTCCTCCAGCGCCGCCTTCTCCAACGCCTCCGCGATCTCGAACCGCGGCGCGCCCAGCTCCCGTGCCGTCCGCCGCAGCACCCGCGCCCGCGGGTCCTCCGCCCGGTACACCCGGTGCCCGAACCCCATCAGCCGCTCACCCCGGTCCAGCGCCCGCTTGACGTACCCCACCGCGTCCCCGGTCCGCTCGATCTCCTCGATCATCCCGAGCACCCGGGAGGGCGCACCCCCGTGCAACGGCCCCGACATGGCCCCCACCGCACCGGACAGCGCGGCGGCGACATCGGCACCGGTCGAGGCGATCACGCGCGCCGTGAACGTGGACGCGTTCATCCCGTGCTCGGCAGCCGAGGTCCAGTAGGCGTCCACGGCCGCCACATGCTTGGGATCCGGCTCCCCACGCCACCGGATCATGAACCGCTCGACCACCGAGTGCGCCTTGTCGATCTCCCGCTGCGGCACCATCGCCAGCCCCTGCCCACGCGCGGACTGGGCGACGTACGACAGCGCCATGACCGCGGCTCGCGCCAGATCCTCCCGTGCCTGGTCCGCATCGATGTCCAGCAGCGGCTTCAGCCCCCACACCGGCGCCAGCATCGCGAGCGCCGACTGTACGTCCACCCGGATGTCACCCGAATGGACGGGGATCGGAAACGGCTCGGCCGGCGGCAGCCCCGGATTGAACGCCCCGTCGACGAGCAGCCCCCACACGTTCCCGAACGACACGTGCCCGACCAGATCCTCGATGTCGACGCCCCGGTACCGCAGGGCGCCTCCCTCCTTGTCCGGTTCGGCGATCTCCGTCTCGAACGCGACGACTCCTTCGAGCCCGGGTACGAAGTCCGACATGGGGCGGCTCCTCATGGGTGTAGGCGGAGGCAACTGCACCATAACTCCGAGTGCCAGAGTTGGGGAGCCCAGCGGCACTCAGTGCCACTCCCGCTGTCGCCCGCCGGTGCCGCACAGAGCGATGCGGCAAGATGACCGCGTGACCGATCGTGACGCCGCAGCCTCCGACGACGACCCCATCCTCGACCCCGCCGCGATGCGCAAGCACTACCGGGCCGAGGGATTCGAAGAGCACGACCTGGCCGCACATCCCATGGACCAGTTCACCCGCTGGTTCGAACAGGCCGCGCGGGCCGCCGCCGACGGCATGATCTACGAACCCAACGCGATGGTCGTCGCCACCGCCGACGCCGAGGGCCGCCCCAGCTCACGCACGGTCCTGATGAAGCAGTACGACACCCGGGGCTTCGTCTTCTACACCAACTACGACTCCCGCAAGGCCCAGGACCTCGCCGCGAACCCGTACGTCTCGCTGGTCTTCCCGTGGCACGCCATCGCCCGTCAGGTCGTCGTCACCGGCACCGCCCGCCGCACCGGCCGCGACGAGACCGCCGCCTACTTCCGCACCCGCCCGCACGGCTCCCAGCTCGGCGCCTGGGCCAGCACCCAGTCCACGGTCATCTACTCCCGCGCCGAACTCGACGCCTCGTACGCGGAGCTGAGCGCCCGCTACCCCGAGGGCGAACAGGTCCCGGTCCCCCCGCACTGGGGCGGCTTCCGCATCGCCCCCCAGACGGTCGAGTTCTGGCAGGGCCGCCAGAACCGCCTCCACGACCGCCTCCGCTACGTCGCCGACCCCGCCGGCACCTGGCACGTGGAACGCCTCAGCCCCTGACCCTCGCCGGCCCCCGAAAACGCAGACGACCCGCGAGCTCGGGTCCCTCCGCCATACGGCGGAGAAGCCGGCCGGACGTACCGGCGAGCTCGCGGGTCGGGTGACTGCATTGGATTGGGCCGGCTGCGTGTTTCGAGCACACGCTGGTCCGGCACCGCACATCGTGTGGTGGCGAGCCGTTAGCCCGCAGCCACCTCGCGCGTCCGGGTTTCACTCATGTACCCGATCACCTCCTTTCGGCGTACGGCCACACTAAGAAGCTCCTGGGACGGACTCAACTGTTTTTTGGAGATGCTTGCGGAGGCGCTTCTCGCTGGGCGTCCTGAGCTGCTCAAGGATCTTGACGGTGGGGTGGGCTGTGGGAATGGTCGAGGGTCTCTGGAAGGCCAGGGAGATGCCGCTGCGTGACGGGCTGTACCGGCCGGACGACACTGGCCTGGAGCTGCATGTTCACGGTCCGGGGGCGTACCACCCGGATGCCGGGCAGCCGATTCCCTTCCGTGTCGGAGGACCGTTCGATGTGGCCCAGGCCATCGAGGAGCACGGCATCGAGGATGTGGACACGTATTTCGAGAGCCCGCTACCGGACGGAGCAGGATGGATGTCCGGCGGGGGCGGCGGCGGGATGGGGAACATCGGCTACCTCGCCCGTCTGAACGCCGACCGCTCGTTGCGGTGGGTCGCCGTGATGTTCCACTCCAATCCCTTCGTCGGAGTGCGCTTCCAGGGCATGAGTGCCGTCTTCACCAACGACTGGGGGAATCGGCTGCTGCTCGACCTCATGAACCCCGTTCTCGTATGACCCCGCCCGTGCCCGGGCCGGTCCTCTAGCGTTCCGGGCATGACAAAGCGGCAGGTGATTCTCAGTGGGTCCGTGTTCGAGGAGGAGATCGGGGTTTACGCACGGCGGTCGGCAGAAGCGGAGGGTGACGCGTGAGTGATCTTCGACTGGTCCTCGTCAGCGGCGCCGGGGCGCTGGAGAAGTGGCGGTATGTGCACAACGTCGTCGTGCCGTCGGCCGCGATGTCGGCGGAGGAGGCGCAGGAGCGGCTCGCTCGGGGGTATCGGCTGGAGAACGCCTACGACGGGGATGTGCTCGTGGGGTGTTCGACCGTGCGGCCCGCGGTGGACGGGGTGGTGACCGTGATCGCGCGGGTGTTGCCGGAGTTTCGGCGACGGGGGTTCGGTACGGCCCTGTACGAGCATGCGCTCGCGGGGGTGCAGGGGGCCGAGGTCGTCGAGACGTGTGTGCTGGGCGTCAATGAGGACGGGTTGCGGTTCGCCCGGCGGTGTGGGTTCGTCGAGGTCGAGCGGTATGTGCTCGACGGGGAGAGCGACGAGTGGGTGGATCTGCGGCTCGCGCTGTGAAGCGGCGGTGGACGGCGGGTTGCAACGATTCCTTCAATCTTGCGGGAACACAGTGTGGGCTGCGTCACGTTCGAGTTGAATGAAGGGCAGCGAGTGAACCGACGCGCCGTGCGTGCGGACGCAGCCTGATGGGGGTCCAGGTGAGTGCTTCCCGGCGTAGTGGGGCCACGGACGAGCTGGGGCCCGACGAGCCCGAGCCGGAACCGGAGCGGGATGCTCCGGAGGACTCGGGCGGCTCCGACCTGCTCGCCGCGCTGCTCGACGGCATGGACGCGGCGCTGTGCGCCTTCGACGCCGACGGCTTCGTCACCCACTGGAACCGTGAGGCCGAGCGGATCCTGGGGTGGACGGCGGTCGAGGCGGTGGGCCGGCACGGGTTCGCCGGGTGGGCGGTGCGTGAGGCGGACGCGGATGAGGTCGAGGGGCGGCTGTTGTCCGCCATGCACGCGCCCGGGCGCCAGGTGCACGAGTTCGCGCTGCTCACCAAGGACGGCGGGCGGGTCCTCGTACGGACGCAGTCGGCGGCCGTGCGCGGGCCGGACGGGAAGCCGGCGGGTGTGTACTGCGCGTTCAGCGAGGTGCACGCGCAGATCGACCTGGAGCGGTCCATCGCGCTCAGCGAGGCCCTGTTCGAGGACGCTGCCTGGGGTGTCGTCCTCGTCGACGCCGACCTGCGGCCCGCCGTCGTCAACGCGCATGCCGCGCGGGCGCTCGGTATCGGGCGTACGTCGGCGCTCGGGCGGCCGCTGGGGGAGTTGCTCGCGCTGGGTGTGGAGGACCTGGAGAGCGCGCTCACGCATGTGCTGGCCGAGGGGGCGCCGCCGGCGCCGGCCGAGATGTGGGTGAGCGTGCGGACGCCGGAGGGCGAGCAGCGGCGCTGCTGGCGCTCCGGGTTCCTGCGGCTGGCGTCGCCGCTCGCGGAGGAGCCGGTGCCGCTCGGGGTGGGCTGGCTGTTCCTGGACGTCACGGAGGCCAAGCACGCCGAGCAGGAGGCGGCCATGCTGCGCTTCCGCGCCAACCAGTTGCATCGCGCGGCCCGTGCGGCGGCCGAGTGCGAGGACCCGGCGGAGGCGGCGACCGTCCATCTGGACTTCGCGCTGGCCGGGTTCGCCGACCACGCGGTGATCGACCGGGTGGTGGGCGGTTCCCGGGCCGACGGGGAGGTGGGGCCGGTCCGGCTGGTGCGGATCGCGGCCACGCCGGCCGGGACGCCGGGGCCGAGCATGCTGACGGGTGCGGCGGGGCTGCCGGTGCGCTACGAGGAGGGGCATCCGGCGTTGCAGTGCGTGGCGCGGGCCGGGAGTGTGCGGGCGGACGCCGGCTCGGTGCCGCTGGACCGGGCGCGGGCCTGGGCACTGGACCGGCAGTGGCCCGGTGACGTGGTGCACGCGTTGTGCGCGGTGCTGCGCAGCCGGGGGCGGACGCTGGGCGTCGTGACGTTCCTGCGCGGGTCGGCCCGCAACCGCTTCGAGCGCGCGGACGCGACGTACGCGGAGGACGTGGCCGTACGCATCGCGACCGCGCTGGACCTCGCCCACCTCGAGAAGGACCGGCAGCAGTAGCGGTCGTAGCGGCTCAGTGCTGGTAGAAGATCCGGTCGCGGTACTCCTCGAACACGCGGGCGTTCCATTCGTGGCCGCCGTCGACGTTGCCGGAGCGCAGCAGCGGGGGTTCGGTGCCGCGGTCGGCGAGGGTCGCCGCGGTGGTGGCCAGGACCGCCTGGAGCAGGGCGCTGGTGACGACCGTGGAGGCGGGCGCGAAGGGTGCCGGGATGGTGTCGAGGGTGAGCTCGGCGTCCCCGACGGCGATCTTCGAGTCGAGGACGACGTCGCAGTGGTCCTTGAGGTAGGTGCCGGAGGAGTGCCGGGAGGTGGTCTCGGTGGCGTACGCCACGGAGGTCACGCCGATGACCTTGGCGCCGCGCCGGCGGGCCTCGACGGCCATCTCGACGGGCAGGGCGTTGCGGCCGGACAGGGAGATGATCACGAGGGCGTCGCCGGCGCGCAGGGGTGAGGTGTCGAGGACGGCGGTGGCGAGTCCGTCGACCCGTTCCAGGCGGGAGCCGAGGGTGGCGGGCATCACGTCGACGCCGACGAGGCCGGGGGCGGCGAGGAGGTTCATGAGGGCGAGCCCGCCGGCACGGTAGACGACGTCCTGGGCGGCGAGGGAGGAGTGCCCGGCGCCGAAGGCGAAGAGCCGGCCGCCGGAGGTGACGGTGTCGGCGAGGAGGGTGCCGGCGGTGGTGATGGCCTCGGCCTCCTCGTCGCGGACCCGTTGCAGGAGGCCGATGGCGGCGTCGAAGAACAGGTCGGCGGGCGTGCCGTCGCTCATGCGGTGCCCCTTCGCAGCGTCAGCGTCAGCGTGTGTGTCGCGGATCACCCTCAGGTCTGGACCAGGTCGGTGTCAATACGGCCTGTGCGGGGGCCGGGGGCGCGGGGCCGGGGGTGGGGACGCTTGCCGGCGCCGGCAGGGTGCCGCTGACAAGGCGCCCGCAGCTGTAGCGCCCCTTAGGGGCGCGGGGCTGTACTTGATTTGCGGCTCCGCCGCGTGGGCGCGACCAGCCCCCACCGGCCCGCAGGTGACGGACTGCCCGCACCCCCCGTTTTTCCGGTGTCCCCCGCTTGTCAGTGGGATCCGGCAGAATTGGTTGCAGGGCCAGCGCACGCCGCCGGGGCTTCCGGCAAAGGTAATCGAGGGGCACGTATGTCCGGACTGATCGACACCACGGAGATGTATCTCCGCACCATCCTCGAGCTCGAAGAGGAAGGCGTGGTCCCCATGCGCGCCCGCATCGCGGAGCGGCTCGACCAGAGTGGGCCGACGGTGAGCCAGACGGTGGCGCGGATGGAGCGGGACGGTCTGGTGTCCGTGGCCAGTGACCGCCATCTGGAGCTGACCGACGAGGGCCGCCGGCTGGCGACGCGCGTGATGCGCAAGCACCGCCTCGCCGAGTGCCTGCTGGTCGACGTGATCGGCCTGGAGTGGGAGCAGGTGCACGCCGAGGCGTGTCGCTGGGAGCACGTGATGAGCGAGGCGGTGGAGCGGCGCGTCCTGGAGCTGCTGCGGCATCCGACCGAGTCGCCGTACGGCAACCCGATCCCGGGGCTGGAGGAGCTGGGCGAGAAGGACGGCGCGGATCCGTTCCTCGACGAGAGCATGGTGTCGCTGGCCGACCTGGACCCGGGCACGGACGGCAAGACGGTGGTCGTGCGCCGGATCGGCGAGCCCATCCAGACCGACGCGCAGCTGATGTACACGTTGCGGCGGGCGGGTGTGCAGCCCGGTTCGGTGGTGAGCGTGACGGAGGCGGCCGGCGGGGTGCTGGTGGGCAGCGGCGGCGAGGCGGCCGAGCTGGAGGCGGACGTCGCCTCCCACGTGTTCGTCGCCAAGCGGTGAGTGCCGCCCGCTGAGCGCCGTCTGCTGAGCACCGTAACCGGAGCATCGTTCAACTTCCGTTGCTCGTGGGGAAGTTGACGCCTTCTTTCGACGTCTTGCCCGCGTGTGTCGAACGCGTCGAATCCAAGATTCAGTGCGCCGAATCGCAGCGCTGGAACGTTTCGCGTGCAAGGCTGTCGCGAGAGGCATATGACCTGAGGGGGGCGGGGAGGATGTGCCGAAGACGTGGACAAGAACATGCGCGTGGACGTGGGATTGGCCCCGGCACCTTTCGGTACCGGGGCCTGTCCTCCCCAGTGCTGACCCGGAGCCCCGAGCTCTCAGGGTCATCCCCTCGGACCGCTTTCCCCGAGCGGCCCGCCCCCCGCAGAACAAATCCCCCCGGCGACGCCGATCATGCCTGGGGAGGGGTCACTCGAATGAGGGGTGTTGCCCGCAGGAACCCGATTTTCGAATAGAGGTTCGATAGTCTGTGGTGGTACCGAACCACCACGAAGCGATACGAGGCGACACTAGGCACGCGGAGCTAGGGGGGTGCCAGGCCCATGGCACGGCGCATCGACGTGACAGGAGCCGGCGGCGTGGACCTCGCCGCCTGGGAGTTCGCGGACCCGCCCAAGACGGAGGACCCGGGCCACTCGTTTCCCGGTGTGCTGTTACTGCACGGCCTGATGGGCCGCGCCTCGCACTGGGCGTCCACCGCCCGCTGGCTCGCCGGGCGGCACCGTGCCGTCGCCCTCGACCAGCGCGGCCACGGCCAGAGCGACAAGCCCCCGCAGGCCGCCTACACCCGTGAGGCGTACGTCGAGGACGCCGTGGCCGCCGTCGAGCAGCTGGGCCTCGCGCCGGCCGTGCTCATCGGCCACGCCATGGGCGCCCTGACCGCCTGGCAGCTCGCCGCGAAGCGCCCCGAGCTGGTGCGGGGCCTGATCATCTGCGACATGCGCGCCTCCGCGCTCGGCGCGGCCTCGCAGCGCGAGTGGGCCGACTGGTTCAAGTCCTGGCCCGTACCCTTCGCCACGCTCGCCGACGTACGCAGGTGGTTCGGCGAGGACGATCCCTGGGTGGAGCGGCCGAACCCGGCGCGCGGGGAGTTCTACGCCGAGGTGATGCACGAGTGCGCCGACGGCTGGCGGCCCGTGTTCGACCCCGACCAGATGCTGAAGTCCCGCGAGACCTGGGTGTACGACGCGCACTGGGAGGAGCTGGCCCAGGTGCCGTGCCCCACGCTGGTCGTGCGCGGGGTGGACGGGGAGCTGGGGCGGGCGGAGGCGCAGGAGATGGTCCGGGTGCTGCCGAAGGGGGAGTACGCCGAGGTGGCTGATGCGGGGCATCTGCTGCCGTATGACCGGCCGGATGCGTGGCGGGCGGCTGTGGAGCCGTTTCTTGATCGGGTGGGGGAGTGAACAGCGCCTACCGGGCAGGGGGATGAGCGGGTTCGGCGGCTGCTGGTGCGTCGTGGCTGGTCGCGCAGTTCCTCCCCCAGCCTTCGGCCGGGGGTACCCCCGGCGCCCCTTACGGGGCGCTTCACAGCGGCACCCTGCAAGCGCCGGTAAGCGACCCCACCCCCCGGGGTGCTGTGGCTAGCCCTTGCTGACAGCCATCAGGATCTCCGGCAGGCAGGCCGCCGTCCGCGGGGCCGCCAGGCGCAGCCCCGCCCATGTGATCGTCGCCCCGTAGACCGCCCCCACCGGCAGCAGCAGCCAGGTCCACTCATCGCCCTCCGCGCTCACGTTCAACGCGATCGTCAACGCGATGACGGGGGCGCACAGCAAGGCCGCCGACACCATGCCACCGAAGATCGCGATGCAGGCCAGGCCGGTCTGGCCGGGGGCGACGTTGCGGTGGCCCTCCTGGGGGATGGAGTACGGGAAGCGGGCCGAGGTCCAGGCGCCGGTCGCCAGCATCGCCCCGAGCAGGGCGAAGGAGAGGCCGAGCACCTCGGGCAGCCGGGGCCAGTCGCTCAGCACGGCCGTGGTCAGGACGGTCACCAGCGTGGTGTACGGCAGGGTGATCACCAGCAGGGCCAGGGCCCGCCCGCGCAGCTCGACGTAGGCGTCCCGCGCGGACGAGACGGTCATCGCGACCATCCAGAAGGCGGAGGTGTCCTGCCCGAACTGGTTGTACATCTGGATGCCGAGCATCCCGGCGGCGAAGCACGCGAAGTAGACGGACCCGGTGCCCTGCAGGGCGTTGAAGACGGGCACGATCAGGCCGATGGCCAACGAGGTCACCCAGGCGGCCTTGGTCTTGGGGTCGCGCCAGACGTAGCGGAGGCTGCGCGCCATGACCGTACCGGTGCGGCCGCCGGGCAGCAGCCGTCCGAGACCGCCGCCCGCGGACGAACGGCTCCGGCCGGCCGCGTCGGGCGCCTGCAGCGTGGAACCGTCGGGTGAGGTCATCAGCCGGGTCAGCGTCCGCGCCCAGGCGGCGACGAGCAGCGCCAACGCGGCCAGAGACAGGGCGAGCTGGAGGACCGCCGTCCCGTACGAGCCCTCGCTCGCCGAGTGCACCGCGCCGATCGCCGACGCGGGCGGCAGCCACCGCACCACGTCGGCCACCGGCGTGAGCCTCCCGAGGCCGGCCGAGCCGAGGCTCCGGGCGCCGAAGTTGACGAGCTGTGCCCCGACGGCGATGACCAGGCCGCTCAGGACGGCGAGGTCACGTCCCTTGCGACTGCTGAGCAGCCGTACGTTCGCGGCGGCCACGGCACGCGCGAGGGCCACGCAGACCAGCAGGGCGAGGGGTACGGCGATGGCCGCCACGCCGTAGCCGGCCGCCCCGTGCGCCACCGCCACCGCACCGCCCACCAGCAGCAACAGGCTGAACAGGGGGCCGATGCCGACCAGCGAGGCGGCCAGCAGGGCCCGTACCAGCGGCCGGGGCCGCAGCGGGAGCATCACCAGCCGGGTCGGATCCAGGGTCTCGTCGCCGCCCGGGAAGAACAGCGGCATCACCGCCCACCCCAGCGCCAGCACGGCGGCCCCCGGCACCGCCACCGCGTCCGCGTGCGCATGCCCGCGCAGCAGGACCAGGCCCAGCAGCTGCAGCGCCGCGAACAGCAGTGCGACGACCGCCGACGCGACGAACGCGGCCCGCCGGCCGCCGGACTGCCGCAGCCCGTTCCGCAGCAGCGACAGCTTCAGCCGTACGACGGTGGCGGTCACGTCCGTCATCGGGCCGCCCCGCCGCCCAGCCAGTCCAGGTCGGAGGCCGCGTCCCGGCCGCTCGCCCCGACCAGGTCCAGGAACGCGGCCTGGAGGGTGGGATGCGCCCCGCGCACCTCTTCCAGCGTGCCCGTCGCGCGGATCCGCCCGGCCGCCAGCACCGCGACCCAGTCGCACAGGGACTCGACGAGCTCCATCACGTGGGAGGAGAAGACGACGGTCGCGCCGGAGGCGGTGTACCGCTCCAGCACGCCCCGGATGGTCTGCGCGGACACCGGGTCGACGCCCTCGAACGGCTCGTCCAGGAAGAGGACTTCGGGGTTGTGGAGGAGAGCGGCGGCGAGCCCGGTCTTCTTGCGCATGCCGGTCGAGTAGTCGACGACGAGTTTGTGCTGGGCTCCGGCGAGGTCCAGCACGTCCAGGAGCTGGGTGGCCCGCTTGTCGACCTCGGCGCCGGGAAGGCCGCGCAGCCGGCCGGAGTAGCCGAGCAGTTCGCGGCCGGAGAGCCGCTCGAAGAGCCGGAGGCCTTCGGGGAGGACGCCGATGCGGGCCTTCACGGCGACCGGGTCCCGCCACACGTCGTGGCCGACGACCTCGACGGAGCCGTGGTCCGGGCGCAGCAGCCCGGTCACCATGGAGAGGGTGGTGGTCTTGCCGGCCCCGTTGGGCCCGACCAGCCCGACGAACTTCCCGGCGGGCAGCGACAGATCGATCCCGCCGACGGCAACCTGTTGCCCAAACCGCTTCCAGAGCCCACGAACACGCACGGCATCGGTCATGGATGAACCCTACGGGGGGGTGGGGGCATAGGGCCGCGGAGTGGGGACGCTTACCGGCGCTGGCAGGGTGCCGCTGCGGCACGCCTGCCCGCAGCTATGTGGCCGACGCGACTGCAGCGCCCCGTAAGGGGCGCGGGGAACTGCGCGACCAGCCATGACGCACCCGCAGCCGCCCACGACACAGCACCCGGCAGCCCGGTAGGCGCGCTACCGATCCCTCCCGCACGCATAAGCCAACGGCGAGATCAGCTCCTCCGCATCCGGCAGCCACCGGTTCGCCGCGGTCGGCCGGCACGCCCACTGCACCGCCCCCCGCGACCCGTACCGCGTCGGCGGAGCGGGGACATAGGCCCCCTCCCCGAGCGCCGTGAGGTCCAGCGACGCCGGTGACCAGCCGATCTTCCGTACCAGGTCCGGCACCTTCACCGATGCGCCCGGCAGCACGAAGAACTGCATCCGGCGGTCGGGGGTCAGGGTCACCGGCCCCAGCGTCAGCTCCATCCGCTCCATGCGCGCCAGCGCGAGAAACCCCGCCGTCTCCGGGACGGACAGCGCGTCGAAGGTCCGCCCCGTCGGCAGCAGGATCGACGCCGTCGGCTGCTTCTGCCACATCCGGCGCGCCACCGTCGCACTACCGGTGGCCTGCGTCGCCCAGTCCGGGCGCGCTGCGTGCGCGCCGGGCGCGGCGCACGCGACCTCACCACAGGAACAGCGCTGCACCCCCTCGGCCGCTTCCAGCCAGGTCCCGGGAAAGACGTCCCAGTGGCGCTCCTCGGCGTAGCGTACGGCGGTCTCCAGCAGCGATTCCCCGCGCTGCTTCGGAATCTGAGCGGCTTCGGTGCCCACGATCGTCTCTTCCACGCTCAACACAACTCCCGCACCCACCTGGAGTTACGGGCGTAGCGCGCGCGGGGGAGGAGCATCTTTTCCGTAACTGGGGCGCATGGATGCACGTGTGGGGGCGCGCAGGAGGAACCGGGGCGTGAGCGGGTAGTCACACGTGGGGGGTTGGTGGCGGTCGTACCCGTGATTCCGCTGCTTTTACCCGGCAATCCTCGCATGTCCCGCATTTTCGGTATGTCCGCTGGGCAGTGATCGCAAAGGCCGGATCTTTTCCCTACAGGGAGTTCGCAGGGGGTACGCCATGGCCGCAAGGCCGCTTGTCGCGCGGCAGCCGAACGAACGGTTGCAGGCGCTCATCCAGGAGGCGGGGTGCTCGAACGCCGGGCTCGCCCGCCGGGTCAACATGTGCGGCGCCGAGCACGGTCTCGACCTCCGGTACGACAAGACGTCCGTGGCGCGCTGGCTGCGCGGCCAGCAGCCGCGGGGCCGGGCGCCCGCGATCATCGCCGAGGCGCTGGGCCGCAAGCTGGGCCGTACGGTCACGATCGACGAGATCGGCATGGCCAACGGCAAGAACCTCGCGTCGGGCGTCGGTCTCCAGTTCTCGCCGACGGTGCTGGGGGCCATCGAGCAGGTCTGCGAGCTGTGGCGCAGTGACGTGGGGCGTCGGGACTTCCTGTCCGGGTCGTCCGTGGCCGCGTCCGCGCTCGTCGAGCCGAGCCGGGACTGGCTGATCTCGGCGCCGGACGCGCAGGTGGCGCGGCAGGCGGGGCCGCGGGTCGGGCCGTCGGACGTCGCAGCCGTGAAGGCGATGACGCAGGCGCTCACCGACCTCGATCACCAGTTCGGCAGCGGGCATGTGCGTCCGGTCGTCGTGCACTACCTCAACAGTGTCGTCTCCGGACTGCTGGCCGGCTCCTACCGGGAGTCCGTGGGGCGGGAGTTGTTCGCGGCCGTCGCCCGGCTCACCGAGCTCGCCGGGTACATGGCCGTCGACACCGGCCAACCAGGGCTCGCCCAGCGGTACTACATCCAGTCGCTGCGTCTCGCGCAGGCGGCCGGCGACCGTGGCTACGGCGGCTATGTGCTCGCCTCCTCCATGAGCCACCTCGCCGCGCAGCTCGGAAACCCGCGCGAGATCGCCCAGTTGGCGCGGGCGGCGCAGGAGGGGGCGCGTGGTCGCGTGACCCCGCGCGCGGAGGCGATGTTCTTCGCGGCCGAGGCCCGTGGCCACGCCCTGCTGGGCGACGTGCGGTCGGCGCAGCTGGCGTCCGGGCGGGCGGTGTCGGCGATGGAGGCGGCCGATCCGGCGTCCGGGGACGACCCGGCGTGGATCAGGCACTTCGACGAGGCCTACCTGGCCGACGAGTTGGCGCACTGCCACCGCGACCTGGGCCAGGCCGATGCGGCCGCCAGGTGTGCGCAGCAGTCGCTGGACGGGCACCCGGAGACCCGGGCGCGGCGCCGCGCGATCGGCTATGTGCTCCTCGCCACGGCGCAGGTGCAGCAGCGCGAGATCGAACAGGCCTGTGCCACCGGGACGAAGGCGGTGGAGCTCCTTGAGACGGTCCGCTCCAACCGGGGCGCCGAGTACCTGGAGGACTTCCAGCTGCGGCTGGAGCCGTTCCGGGACGAACCGGTGGTCAGGGAGTTCGGAGCGCGCCTGGATCTGCAGGCGGCCGCATGAATTCCTGTCCCGCGGCTGCGTGAACGTGTGGGAAACCACACCTTGCCGCTCAGGAAGCGGCATCTACAGCGCACCGCGGGGCGCTTCTGTTACTGCTGTCACAGGGGACAAGATCACGGCCTTGGCCGCATGGCACCTGGCTGAGGGGACCCGGTAGCGTGAGCCGACGATTCACAAGGTCCCCCATTAGTAGGAGTCCCGGTGACGCAGAGTGGACAGGGCGAGCCCGCGCGCGAAGGCATCGTGCTGCCCTCCGACGGTGGCGAGCCCCTGCTGCCGGGTATGACGGGCAGCCCCGTCCCCGTCGCGCAGCCGCCCGCCCCGGCCGCCGCGCCCTCCGAGGGCCAGTCCTGGGGCCAGCCGTGGGGCCCCGGCCAGCAGCAGAGCCCGCAGCCCGAGCCGCCCGGCCAGGGCTGGCCGCAGGCGGCCGGCCAGGAGTGGGCCGCTCCGGAGCACCAGCTGCCGCCCGCCTGGAACGCCCAGTCGCACGCGGCCCAGGCCCACGCCGACCAGGCCCGGGCCCCCGGTGCCGGTGCGCTTCCGCCGGAGGGGGCGCCGGCCCCGTCGTACGGCGGCTACGAGCAGTCGTACGGCTACGGCGCACAGCCCCAGCAGTCGTACGGCGCCCCGCTGCCCCCGGCCGCCGGCCAGGACCCCTACGGCGCTCCGGGCACCGCGCTGCCGCCCGCCGTCCCGCAGGGGGGCCACGGCGGCTACGGCGGTGCGCTGCCGCCCGCCGACGAGGGCGCCACCCAGTTCCTCCCGCCGGTGCCCGCCGCACCGCTGCACGAGGGCGCCACGCAGTACATACCGCCGGTGCCGGCGGCCTCCGAGGGCGCCACCCAGCTGATCCCGCCGGTGGGCCCCGGCGCGCTGCCGCCGGAGATGTCCCACGAGCAGACCACCTTCCTGGGCGGGCCGTCCACCCCGGCGGTGCACTCCGACGCCGATGCCACGCAGTACATCGCGCCGTACCCGGCCGGTGGCCCGCAGGGCGGCGCCGACCGGCAGCCGCCCGCCGAGTTCGACAACCTCTTCCGCAGCGGGCCGGGCGGCGAGCCCCCGGCCGCGGCCACGGCCTATCTGCCGCGCTTCCAGGAGCAGCCCCAGGGCGGCTACCAGCAGCCGCCTGCGTACACCCCGCCCCCGACCTCGTTCGACCACGCCGACGACGGCGACGGCGGCGGCCGGGGTGGTCGCAGGTCGAAGGTGCCGCTGATCGCCGCCGTCGGGGTCGGCATCGCGGTGCTCGGCATCGGCGCCGGTGCCCTGCTCAGCGGGGGCGGCGGGGGCTCGGACGACGCCAACAAGACGGTGGCCGCGTCCGCCCCGGCCACCGACGGATCCTCCTCGGCCGCGGCCGACCCCGCGAAGGCGCAGGCCGTCGCCCTGGACAAGCTGCTCGCCGACAGCGGCAGCAGCCGGGCCTCGGTGATCAACGCCGTCGCCCAGGTGAAGCAGTGCCAGAACCTGGACGGCTCCGCCTCCGATCTGCGCAACGCCGCCCAGCAGCGCACCGAGCTGGTCACCCGGCTGTCGAAGCTGTCCGTCGACAAGCTGCCGGAGAACGCCGCGCTGAGCACCGCCCTCACCAAGGCCTGGCAGGCCTCAGCGAACGCCGACAACCACTACGCGGCCTGGGCCGACCAGGCCAAGGACAAGCACGGCTGCCGCAAGGGCCAGGCCCGCACCACCGGCCAGACCGCCGCCGGCAACCGCGAGAGCGGCACCGCCAGCAGCCAGAAGGTGAAGGCGGCCGCGCTGTGGAACACGATCGCGAGCAAGTACGGACTGACCCAGCGGCAGCCGACCCAGCTGTGACGGCCGGGCCGTACGCGGCGGTCGGCTGACGTCGGCTGACGTCGGCCGAGGTCAGCTGAGGTCGGCGTTCTCCAGGACCTTGGTCATGTCCAGGGCCTCCTTGTTCGCCGCCTGCAGCAGACCGCCCTTGACCGTCTGGACGTTCACGTCGGCGTTGACCAGCCGGGCGAAGCCGGCCGCGGCCAGCTTGCCCTGGTAGGGCCAGGACAGGGACGGGGTGAGGCCGCCGGTGGAGACCTTCAGGCCGTCGTTGAGGGTGCGCCGCACACTGTCGGCGCTGATCTCGCCGTCGCCGATCTTCTCCAGCGCGGCGGTGAGGACCTTGTAGGCGATCCAGGTGGTCTGCACCCCGGCGTCGGCCGGGTCGATCCGGTTGTCGCCGAAGGCCTCCTTGCTGATGACCTTCTTCATCCCGTCCCAGCGCGAGTCCGAGGCCGCCGGGTACCAGCCGGTGATGTACGACCCCTCGTACGGGCCGGACGCGCCGCCGGTGGAGTTGATCACCGTCTGATCGACGCTGCCGACCTCGGCGGCCGTCTTGACCTTCGGGTAGTCCTGGCGGGCGCGCTGGAAGTTGTCCATGAAGGTGGCCGTGCGGTCGCCCAGCTCGGGCACCACGCAGCCCGTCTTCAGCGAGTTCGAGGTGGCGCTCTCCAGCGCATTCTGCGACTGCTGGTCGTACTCGGTGAGGTCCTCCGCCGCGAGCTGGTCGATCGCCTTGGCGTGGCCGGCCGCCTGCAGGCCCGAGTCGAGCAGCTGGGGCAGCTGGTCGCCGGCGATGCTGTCCGGGCGGACCAGGGTGACCGGGCCGCAGGAGTCGGCCAGCGCCTCCCCGAGTCCCGCCAGCAGGGTGAGCGAGCCGCCGTTGACCGGGTAGGAGACGGGGCTGGTGAACTCGTCGTTCGACGCCCCGTAGCCGCCTATGTAGGGGATGGCCGCGCCCTCCAGCGGGGCGAAGTAGGAGTCGCCGAACTGGCTGTAGGAGCCGACCACGGCGACGACGTTCTCGTCGACCGCCCGCTGGGCGCAGTTCGCGGCGCCCACGCTGCTGTTGTGGTCGTTGCAGGTGACGAGCTTGAGCTTGCGGCCGTGGATGCCGCCCTCGGAGTTGATCCACTTGACGTAGGCGGAGGCCATGGCGGGCATGCCGGGCTTGTTGGTGGCGCTGGTTCCCTGTGGCGCCCAGGTCATCACCTTGATCGTGTCGTCCGTCGAGGTCGACATGCCTGGGATGGCGCCGCAGCCGGCGGCGAGGGACGCACAGGCCGTCATGGCCACCGCGGACAGTGCGGTGGCTCTGACGCGCCGGTGGTCCGCGGGGAGGAGGCTGCTGAGGGCGGTGCTGAGGATGGGGCGCCTGCCGGTCATGAACATGCACGATTCCGCCACATCACTAACCGGGAAGTGACCCATGGTCAACGAACGGTGACGTGAAGGTGAATTGCGGGGGCTCCGTTAAGGGTGTGTGACGAGGAACGTACGATCGATGACCGTGCAAGGTTCGGAGAACTCTTCCCGTCGCGGCCGTCGCTCCTCCACCATGGGCGGCATGCCACTCAATGACATGCCGTGGTGGCGCTGGCGCAGCAATGTGCGCTCCGCGCTGCACATGCTCTCCGACCCGGACTTCCAGCGGAACGTCTGGCTGGCCGGCCAGGACGGGTACGGCGACGTGACCGACGCGGTCTACCGGCTGGTCGAGGACACCTGGCTGGACAGCTGGTCCGCGGAGAAGTACGTCGGGACGATATTCCGCGACTCGCAGGAGGCGGCGCTCGTCGACACCGCCGTGCTGCGGGTGCTGCGGATCATGCACCAGGTCGGGCCGGACGCGCCGGTCTCCGCCTACCTCGACCACCAGGCGTGGCCGGACGCGGTCCGGGCGGCCCGGGACGCCCACATACGCCTCGCGGCGAGTGACGGCGACGACCCGGACGCCCCGCCGCGCACCCTGGAAGTGCTGCGGATCATGACGCGGGCGGCGTGAGTCCGAGCAGCGGACGCTGATCGTCGGGGCGGGCGGGGCATGAGATTCTGTGGTGCATGACCGATGAGTCCACCCGAGCCCAGGCCGTCCCGGCCGACCAGTACGTCCTCACGCTCTCCTGCCCGGACAAAAAGGGCATCGTGCACGCCGTGTCGAGCTACCTCTTCATGACCGGCTGCAACATCGAGGACAGTCAGCAGTTCGGGGACCACGACACGGGCCTGTTCTTCATGCGCGTGCACTTCTCGGCCGACGCGCCGGTGACGGTCGACAAGCTGCGGGCGAGCTTCGCGGCGATCGGTGACTCCTTCCACATGGACTGGCAGATCAACCGGGCCGACGAGCGGATGCGCATCGTCCTCATGGTCAGCAAGTTCGGCCACTGCCTGAACGACCTGCTCTTCCGCGCCCGCATCGGTGCGCTCCCGGTGGAGATCGCGGCCGTGGTCTCCAACCACACCGACTTCGCGGAGCTGGTGGACTCGTACCACATCCCCTTCCACCACATCCCGGTGACGAAGGAGACGAAGGCCGACGCCGAGGCCCGGCTGCTCGACCTCGTCCGCGAGGAGAACGTCGAACTGGTGGTGCTGGCCCGCTACATGCAGGTCCTCTCGGACGACCTGTGCAAGCAGCTCAGCGGCCGGATCATCAACATCCACCACTCGTTCCTGCCGAGCTTCAAGGGCGCGAAGCCGTACCACCAGGCGCACGCGCGGGGCGTGAAGCTGATCGGTGCGACGGCGCACTACGTCACGGCGGACCTGGACGAGGGTCCGATCATCGAGCAGGAGGTCGAGCGGGTCGGCCACGAGGTCACCCCGGACCAGCTGGTGGCGATCGGCCGCGACGTGGAGTGCCAGGCGCTGGCGCGGGCGGTGAAGTGGCATGCGGAGCGCCGCATCCTCCGTAACGGCCGACGGACGGTTGTCTTCGCCTGACGGTACTTTTCCGTGCGGGCGTGGGGCGTTCGCCCAAGGGGCGGGGTGGTTCCGTCGCACGGCGGGTGCGGGTGCGTGGGGGCCGTTCGCGCAGTTCCCCGCGCCCCCAAAAGCCAAAAGCGGGGCGCAGCCCCGTCTTTTCCAGGGG